>NZ_AXCW01000001.1 GCF_000603945.1 Actinotalea ferrariae CF5-4
GGTCGGCGGGCAGGTCGGCGAGCCGGCCCCGCTGGAGGCGCACGGTCCGCCAGCCCCCGGCTGGGAGCCGCAGCCGGTCACGCCCCGCTCGCTCGTGCTCGCCGGCGCCACCGTGACGACGGCGCTGCTGGTCGCCGTCGCCGCCCTCCTCCCGGCGCCGTACGCGGTCTCGTCGCCGGGTCCGACCCGCGACACGCTCGGCGAGAGCAACGGCGAGCCGCTCGTCACCGTCTCCGGGGCGTCCACGTACGAGTCGACCGGGGGGCTGCTCCTGACGACGGTCGCGGTCGCCGGTGGCCCGGGCTTCCCCGTCGGCCTGCCGATGCTGCTGCGGGGCTGGGCCGACAGCTCGCGCGCGGTGCGGCCGGTCGAGGAGGTCTTCGCCCCGACGGAGACCGAGGAGCAGATCGACGAGCGCAACCAGGCCGCCATGGTGTCCTCCCAGGAGAACGCCACGGTGGCCGCGCTGGAGGAGCTCGGGTACGACGTGCCGACCGAGCTCGTCGTGGTGGAGGCGGTCGAGGGCACCGGGGCCGAGGGCGTCGTCGCGGCGGACGACGTGATCGTGGCCCTGGACGGCACCGAGCTCGGCTCGTTCTCCCAGCTCACCGCGCAGCTGGAGCAGGTGGAGCCCGGCTCGCCGGTCGTCCTGACGGTGCTGCGCGGTGGCGAGCGCGTCGACCTCGACCTCGTCACGGGCGACAGCGGGGAGGGCCGCGCGCTCCTCGGCGTCTACATCGACCCGGTGTTCGCGCTCCCGTTCCAGGTGTCGATACAGATCGAGAACATCGGGGGACCGAGCGCGGGCATGATGTTCGCCCTGGGGATCATCGACACCCTCACGCCGGAGGACGAGACCGGCGGCGAGACCATCGCCGGGACCGGCACGGTCGACCTGGGCGGCGCCGTGGGCCCGATCGGCGGCATCCGGCAGAAGCTCCACGGGGCGGTCCGCGACGGCGCCACCTGGTTCCTCGCGCCCGAGGACAACTGCGACGAGGTCGCGGGCTTCGTGCCGGACGGCCTGCGGGTCGTCCGCGTCGCCACGCTGGGCGACGCCCGCGCCGCCGTGGAGGCCATCGGTGCCGGCCAGGCCGACGACCTCCCCACGTGCGAGCGCTGAGGTCCCGCACCTGCTGGGCCGGCCGGGCCGCCGGGGACGGCGGCGCCGCCCGCCACGGGGCTAGAGGAACGTCGCCCGCAGCGCCTCGGTGAGCCCGGGGACCAGGTCCGGCCCGCCCGCGACCGCAGCGTCGTCGTCGTGCGCGCGGGTGCGCAGCACCGACCACGCCGGGCCCGAGCGCAGGACGCCGACGGCGAGCCGCACGTCCTGGCGCTCCGGGTGGGCCATGAGGTAGGCGAGGGCCTCGTCCGGGTCCGCGGGCATGGCGTCCTCAGCGGCCGTGGGCAGGACGACCCGCTCCACGACGACGGCGGCCCCCGCGACGGTCTCGGGCCACGTGAGCACGCCGAGGAGCTCCTCGAGGCTCTCGACCTGCGGCAGGCCCTCCTGCTCGACCGACGTGAGGTGGTCCGGGTCCTGACGGGCCGCGGCGACGACCTCCGGGGCGAGCTGGGACTCCAGGCCCGGCTCGGCGGCGAGCGCCGCCTGCGTCCCGACGAGGGCGAACACGCGGACCGGACCGTCCCAGCCGCCGCGGGCCACGTGGCGCTCGATCTCGCGGACGGAGTCGGCCAGGAACGCCGTCGCGGCGTCGGCGGGGGTCGGCTGCTCCGGGGCCTCGTCGGGCCGGGTGTCGTGGTCGCTGAGGGGTGCCTCGTCCGTCATGAGGGCCATCGTCGCAGGTGTGGGAACCTGGGTCCCGGCAGGAACGTTGTGCTGCCAGGTGCTCGACCTGCCGTCTGACCAGGCGGGTCGGGCCGGCCCCGGTTGGACGACCTGAAGGTAGTGACGTGAGCTTCGCCTCCGCCCCGCGCCCCGCCCCGGCATCGCCGCGACCCGAACGACGACGGGGCGCCCTGGCGCCGACGATCGTCGTGCTCGGGGTGCTCGGTGTCATCGTGATGATCGCCGCCCAGCTCTGGACCGAGGTGCTGTGGTTCGACGTCGTCGGCTACCTCGACGTCCTGCAGACGGAGTGGCTGACCCGTGGCGCGCTGTTCGCCGGCGGCTTCCTGCTCATGGCGGGGGCGGTGTTCGCCAGCCTGTCGGTGGCGTACCGCTCGCGGCCGGTCTACGCGCCGTCGACGCCGGAGCAGGCCTCCCTGGACCAGTACCGCGAGATGATCGAGCCGCTCCGTCGGCTGGTGATGGTCGCCGCGCCCGGGCTCCTCGGCTTCTTCGCCGGCGCGGCCGCGTCCGCCCAGTGGCAGACCGTGCTGCTCGCGCTGAACAGCGAGCCGTTCGGCGAGCGTGACCCCGAGTTCGGCATGGACATCGGCTTCTTCGTCTTCACGCTGCCCGCGCTGCGGTTCGTCGTCTCGTTCCTCATGGCCGTCGCGATCATCGCGGGCATCTCCGCCATCGCCACCCACTACCTGTACGGCGGGCTGCGGCTCGGCGGGGAGGGCGACCGCACGACCCGTGCGGCGCGCATCCACCTCGCCAGCGTGGCCACCGTGGTCATGCTGCTCGTCGCGGCGAACTACTGGCTGGACCGCTACTCGCTGCTCATCCAGCCCAGCGAGCTGGGCTCGGCGGGCGTCCAGGGCGCGTTCTTCTCCGACGTGAACGCCGTGATGCCGTCGCGCCTCATCCTCGCGGGCGTCGCCGTCCTCGTCGCCGCGCTGTTCGTCGTCGCCGCCTTCCAGGGCAGCTGGCGGCTGCCCGCCATCGGCGTCGGCGTCATGGTCGTGGCGGCGGTCGCCATCGGCGGGGTGTACCCGTCGGTGGTCCAGCGCTTCCAGGTCGCGCCCAACGAGCAGGAGGCGGAGGCGGAGTACATCCAGCGGAACATCGACGCGACCCGCGCGGCCTTCGACATCGACGACATCCAGGTCGAGCCGTACAACGCGGTGCTGGAGGGCGAGGAGGGTGCGCTGCGCGCCGACGCGGACACGACCGCGAGCATCCGCCTGCTCGACCCGTCCGTCGTGAGCAACTCGTTCCGCCAGCTCCAGCAGAACAAGCAGTACTACAACTTCCCCGAGACCCTGTCGGTGGACCGGTACGAGATCGACGGCGAGATGCGGGACACCGTCATCGCGGTCCGTGAGCTCAACCTCAACGGCCTCGGGGCGGGCCAGCGGACCTGGGTCAACGACCACACGGTCTACACCCACGGCTTCGGCGTCGTCGCCGCCTACGGCAACACGACGCAGAACGACGGCCGGCCGGCGTTCTTCCAGGGCGGCATCCCGTCCACCGGTGCGCTGGGCGACTACGAGCCGCGCATCTACTTCGGCCAGAGCCTGCCGGAGTACTCGATCGTCGGCGCCCCCGAGGGCACCGAGCCGTGGGAGCTGGACTTCCCGGACGACGACTCGGCCGCCGGCCAGGTCAACACGACCTTCCCGACCCGCGAGATCGAGGCCGGCCCCAGCGTCGGCAACATCTTCAACCAGCTGCTCTACGCGCTGAAGTTCGGGTCCGAGCAGATCCTCTTCTCCGACCGCGTCACCTCGGAGTCGCAGATCCTGTACGACCGCAACCCGCGGGACCGTGTCGGCAAGGTGGCGCCGTTCCTCACGCTCGACACCCGGGTGTACCCCGCCGTCGTGGACGAGCGGGTGGTGTGGATCGTCGACGGCTACACGACCTCCGACCAGTACCCGTACTCCTCCTCGCGTGCGCTGGAGGAGATCACGGTCGACGCCCTCACCGGGCAGTCGGACGTCATCGCCGCGCTCGCGCCGCAGCAGGTGAACTACATCCGCAACTCGGTCAAGGCCGTCGTCGACGCCTACACGGGCGAGGTGACGCTGTACGCGTGGGACACGGAGGACCCGGTCCTCCGGGCGTGGACCAACGTGTTCCCCAACGCCCTGGAGCCGATCGACGAGATCACCGGCGACCTGATGGCGCACCTGCGGTACCCGGAGGACCTGTTCAAGGTCCAGCGGAACCTGCTCTCGACCTACCACGTCGACACGGCGGCGGAGTTCTACTCCGGCCAGGACTTCTGGCGGAACCCGCAGGACCCGGTCACGGAGACCCAGGCGCAGCCGCCGTACTACCTGACGCTGCAGATGCCCACCCAGGACGAGCCGGTGTTCTCGCTGACCTCGACCTTCGTGCCGGGCGGTAACACCGACCGGCAGGTCCTCACCGGCTTCCTCGCGGTCGACTCGGAGACCGGCAGCACACCCGGCGAGGTACGGGAAGGCTTCGGCCAGCTCCGCCTCCTGGAGCTCCCACGCAACTCCACGGTGCCAGGACCGGGTCAGGTGCAGAACGCGTTCCGGTCGAGCCCAGAGGTCTCCGAGAGCCTCAACGTCCTGACCCTCGGGTCCTCGGAGGTCGTCTCCGGCAACCTGCTCACCCTGCCCGTGGGCGGCGGCCTGCTCTACGTGCAGCCGGTCTACGTGCAGAGCGCGACCGGCACGCAGTTCCCGCTGCTGCAGCGCGTGCTCGTCTCCTTCGGTGAGGAGATCGGCTTCGCCGAGACCCTCGAGGAGGCGCTGGACCAGGTGTTCGGCGGTGACGCGGGCGTCGACGACCTGGTGCCCGACGAGGAGCTGCCGACCGCTCCGGAGGCGCCGATCGACGACGCCCCCGGCGGCGAGGCGCCCGAGCCGGGACCGACCTCCGAGCCGACGGCGGAGCCGACGACGGAACCCACCGCCGAGCCGACGACGCCCGCCGAGACCGGCGACGCGCGTGCCCGGCTGGACGCCGCGCTCGCGGACGCCCGCACGGCTCTGCAGGACGGGCAGACGGCGCTCGCCGACGGCGACTTCGCCGCGTACGGCGAGGCGCAGCAGCGGCTCCAGCAGGCGCTGGAACGCGCGATCGCGGCCGAGGCGGAGCTCGAAGGCTGACGTCGCGGTGACCCGCAGGTGAGCGAGAGGTGACGTCCGGGCCGGGGCGGATTTGCCCCGGCCCGGACGTCCCACGTATGGTTGAGGAACCGACGCGGGGTGGAGCAGCTCGGTAGCTCGCTGGGCTCATAACCCAGAGGTCGCAGGTTCAAATCCTGCCCCCGCTACTTGTGAAGTTGCAGTTCAGAGGCCCTTTCGATCTTCGGATCGAGAGGGCCTCTGGCGTTGATGTGGGCAGAATGTGGGCAGCGGACATCAGTGAACGCCCGCGGGCGTCAACGATGATGGCCGGACTCCAGGCCTGTATTGGTCGTGTCGAGCGCCGATCGTCGAGAACTTCGACCCCAATCAGCCGCGCACCCGGCTCGTGGGGGAGCCGTGGCCCCACCCGGAGTCGAGCCCTTCGATCCCCAGCACAGCGCGGGCAGTCGGCGCGCTGGCCGCCACCACGTGGCGTTGCCGATCGGTCCAGGCATCCTCCGAGTTGATCGGAGGAGGGACCTCAGGACAGTCAGAGGGCCTCACTCGAGATCCCCGCCAAACTCGCGGACCACCTCGTCGACCGCTTCGGCGACATCACGCAGGAAGCGGTTCTGGTCGGGTGATGCGCTGACCGTCGGAATCGGCGCGCCGCGGTCGTAGACGTCGTTCGCGATGATCCGAGCCCGCACAAAGGTCGAGCCGGGCCCCTTCTGCAGATAGGCCTGCTGCCATCCGGCGCGAACGTCGTCACGCAGACGGCGCTTGGTCAGCTCGACCAACCGGTTCGTGACCGCGTTGGAGAGTGCGTCGAGGTTCGCCTGCTTCTCGTCCTCGCCGGGCTCCTCGCCCGACCACCGCTCGGGACGCTGCAGCATCAGGTAGACCTGCATCTGGAGGTGGTAGCGCAGGTCGGCCACCGGCTTGAGGCTGTCGTATTCGTCGGCCGAGCCCTCGGCCAGTCGCCGGCTGAGCGCCTTGACGCGCGTCCAGTGCTCCTTCGGGGCCTCCGGGTTGTAGTCGAGCCCGAGGAGGCCGCGCCAGCGCGTGTGGAAAGTCTTGGCGGCTTCCACCACGGCGAGCGACAGATTCATACGGTTGAAGATCGGGCGGCTGGGCCCGGTGTCGACGGCCCGCTCCGGGTGAGCCAGCACCTCGAGAAGCGCATCAAGCTGCTCGATCGCTCGCATACCAGCGCGCTTCCTGGAGTTGAGCGGCTCGTGGATCCCGCCCACGAAGAAGCGTGCACCATCGATCCGGCGGCGCAGGACCCGCTCCCCAGCCGGACCGAGCTCGTCGCCGATGGCCTTCAAAACGTTCTCGACCGATGCCAGGACGTGCTGCTCCCTGTCGCCGAAGGTAGGGAGGTTGTCGCCCTTGACTTGGTCGAAGTGGGTGAAGACGATGTGCAGCTTGCCGGCGTTGCCGGAGACGGCGATCCCCTTGAGTGCGGCTACCGGTGCAGCTTGCATCGGTTGGGCGGCGTTGTCGACGAGCAGGATGGCATCGACGTTCTGCAGTTGGGTGGCGACGTGGGTCGACAAGGTCGCAACGGACTTCGGCGTGTGCCCCAAGCCCTCGCCGTCGACCAGGACTAGGCGCACCGGCTCGGAGGACCACTCGGGTTGGAAGGGACCGATGACTCGAATGCCGTTGACCAGCGGCGTGAGAAGACGCCCGAAGAGCGCGGCGAAGTTGCTGGAGAAGCGGGTCACCACCTTGATGAACGCTGCGCGGTCGCTTGACTCCCACGACCACGTGGTCGGCCAACCCTGGCGGTTCCGGCGCAGCTCGCCCACGTCCAGGGTGCCGAACCGCTTCTCGATCTCATCGACCAGGGAGTCCACGATGTCGTGGAACTCGTCTGACCGCCGCAGGTCGCCGTCGAGGTTCTCTTCGATTAGTTCCTGCAGCACCCGCTCGTCGTCCTCCATGTCCTTGAACGTCTCCGTCACGGCACTGGCGTGGCGATCGACGACCGCCTTGATCGCCTCCACCGCGGCGGCGACCACGGCGTTCGTAGCGACCAGGTCTACGGTGCCGTAGTCGTCGGGGTTGATGTCATCGATCTCCTCGTCGTCATCCTCCGCGAGGTCAAGGTCGTCGTCGGCTCGCGCGACGCCGCGTCCCAGGACGTAACTGAAGCGGAAGCGCTGATTGACGTGGTCGAGCAGACGACGCCGGATCTCATCGTCGGAGCGTTTGCGGAAGGCCGCGAGTGCTGCCTCGGAGACGTTCTCAGTGAGGTAGTCAATGACCTCGTCACGGGGCACGAATGTGACGACCGCGCGATACGAACCGTCCTCGGTTGTGATCAGCTCGGTGTCGGCAACGGTGGTCTTGGCGGTCGATGTCGAAGGGAAGCGCTCAGTGGCAGGGTCGGTGCCGAGGATCTGGCGCACGACGGTCGTCTTGCCTGCACCCGTCGTACCCAGCAGGAGCACCGTCCGGTAGCCCTCGTCCTCCCCCGGAAGCGGGAGCAGTTCCTCCCGCAGGTCAGCGAAGTCGAGGTCACTGGCCTCCATGCCGTCGTAGAAGATATCGACGACCCGAGCATCGAAGCGCCCCAGCGCACCTCCCTTCGCGGTGACCTCCCACAGCTCAGGAGAGCGCAGGATCTGATTCAGCTGGTCGACGAGGAGAGAGGCTTCGATCTCGTCGCTTGTGCCCAGGCCTCGTCGTACACGGCGGCCGGTCTTGCCGGTGGGCAAGTCGATGCGCGCCGGGTGGCGGAAGATCACCGACCACGACTCTCTGCCCTGGTTGCGGCTCTTGCTCGCGGTGTAAAACTTCATCGCCAACCTCGTTCCGTTGTTCCTGCGGTGTACCAGACCCCAATGCTGCACCTGTCGTGGTAGCCGCGTCAAGTACTGCGGTACACCGCAGGAACAACGACACCGCTGTGCCCGCGACAAGGTCATCGCCGTCGAGGGGGATCGACGACGTCACACGGCAGGGGCCCGCCGGACGGCGGGCGGGTCGCCGGCCTGAGTCCAATCACTCGAGGGGTAGCGGCTCATCAGTCTTCGAAGGTTGCGCACCGGGCCGTCGGCGTGGGCAGGGGCATCGCGCGCGCGGTGGCCCAGCGTCAGGTCGTCAGGGCCTGGACGACCTGAGCTTCGGGTAGGTCCAGGGCGTCGGCGAGGAGCTCCGTCAGCAGGCCCATGGTGGGGATCAGGTGGTAGACGCTGAACTCGATCCTCGGAGCGTCTGAGCGGTCTTCATCCCGCCACAGGGCGGCCCAGTAGCACTCCAGTAGCGGGTTGTAGCCCCAGATCGACTGTTCCGCCCAGCCCGGCAGGTTGATGTCGCGCACGAACTCGTCGTTGAGGTTCATGCGTCCACCTGCAGCCCGACTGCCGTGACGTCGGACGCTCGGTCCAGCGTGTCGCGCCCGAGAGCCGGCCTGGGGGTCAAGCGCGGGCTCGGATGACTGCGAAGGCTTTGATAGAGGTGCCCGACTTCCTCGAGCTGACGCGTCGAGGCCGGAGCGAGCCTGCCCTCCAGACGTGCACGGACGAGCTCAGGCTGGTCGGTGATTTCCTCGCCCGTCAGTGAACGGGCGGGGGCGTAGACGGTGCTCGTCCGGGTGATCTTGGCGAAGGTCCGGGCGTTGTGGTCTGCAACCTCGGTCATTATTGCGATGGCCCCACCCAGGGCAGCGCCGGTCCTGCGAAGGGCTGGATCCGGCAGGTGCGCCCTTCCCACACCCGACAGGGGCGCCACGGTCGGCAGGAGACGGGCAAGGCCGGCGAGATCGGCGTGGACGACGTCGTCACGCAGCGCCGGGCTGACCAGGATGGCGAGTCTGCTTCCCAAGGCTTGCCAGTTCCGACCGCGTGCGATGAGCGTGCCAGCTGGTCCGCCAGGTCCGGCATGGAAGGCGGCTGCGTGGGCGTGCACGGCGACGCCGATGGTGGCGAGGTCGCGCAGTGCGGCAACGGAGCGGCCGGGGGAGTTGACGAGTTCCCAGGCCCGTTGCCGCACGCGAGCCAGGCGGTCGGTGAGCTCGGCGAGGACGTCGTCGGTCCGGACGCGGGCGGTGATCAAGCCGACGTCGGGCAGGGGGTGTGGTCGTTCCGACTCGGTCACGCGCGCGAGCTGCTCGGCGGGAACGACGACGTGGTGGAGCCCGGTCAGCCACTTGGCGACGCTCCCCCAGTGCACCCCGGCCTGACCGATCCGAAGCGCCTGGGCGTCCTCGACCGACGCCGTCGTCAAGGCGAGGGCGGCCACGCGGCTGAGAGCGGCGTCTCGCGCTTCCGGGGACTCGAGGATGTGCGCGACGGGGGAGCGCGGAGCGCCGATGGTGTCGTGGTGGAGGTGGACGAGGTCGGTCGCCGCCCTGAGGGTCCGGGCGGCTTCGGTCCAGGCGCTCTCGGATCCGGCCAGCAGTGACGGGTGAGGTCGTTCGACACCGATGGTCTCGGAGATCGCCGCGGCGAGTTGCAGCGCAGCTGCTTCGACGGTGTCCGGGTGCGCAGCGGACCGCACGCCAGAGGCCCGACCGGGGCTGATCAGTGCCCAGATGTGGGCCTCGAGAGCCGACAGGACTGCGTGGCTGTCCAAGACGAGCGCAAGGGCGCTCTCTCGGTCGTCCAGCCGAATGGTGGCGGATGGGCGACCATCCTCAACCAGTCGGGTGGCCCGGTTGATCAGGTCGGGATAGGTCGTTGGCGTCATGGCCCGGCCCCGAGGATCTTGTCCCGCGCCCGACGCAGGGCAGCCTCCACCTCGGCCAAAGTCAGGACGTCGGCGATCGTGAGTTCCGCGTCGAACAGATCCGAGGCACGGTCCAGCGCGGCGGTGGTCAGCTGGCCGAGGACACGTCGTCCGCGCGTGAAGCCTTCGTCGGATTCGAGAGGGCCGAGGTCGACGGCGGCGCACCGAGCCGGCAGCGCGGGATGGGCCCACTCGAGGTTGTCCTGGGCCTCGCGCAGATCAGCGGCGGCGTAAATGACATCCAGGGCGTCGATCAGGGGCAGCGCGTCGGCCAGACGCAGGGCGGCGCGGGAGGCTGCGTGGGTCAATGTCCAGATGCCGGCCCACCCGGGTTCGGCGTCCTCGGTCAGCACGCCGGCGGGCGAGGTCCAGGAAGAGCTCATCACAGTTCACCTTTCAACTTCGACGCCCGGGCCCGTGCTGCCGTCGTCGGCTGCCTTCTCCAGCAGGTAGGCGTCGCCCGCGGCAACCTCCTCCGCTCCACCTGGCCCCGAGGCGCCATCGGCTGGCCACCGATGCAGGGGGCCGGGCTGGGATAGGTGGACCGTGCCGTCGCGGTCGAGCGTGAGGGCAGCGTGCTCGTGGGCTGCCGCCGGCGTGAGCCAGCGCCGCGAGGACCAAGTCGAGGTGGGCGCGGTCGAGGCCCGTCACGACGTCGACGATGTCGATCGGTTCGGAGTCGACTAGCGCGGCAACCAGTCGCAGCACACGGCGCTCGCCACCGGAGAGTGCCGAACCCGAGCGCAAAGCCGTGGGCTCCAGCCAGGCCCGCCCGTCGTCGTCGACGATCCACGGATGCCCCCGGGTGGCGAAGCGCCCTCCGAAGGCCCGAGTGAGGAGTTCGACTGCCGCCATGGCGGGATAGGAACCCGCGGCCCAAGCCTGGGAGTTTCGCCACCGTCGTCGTGGCTTCTGTGCTCATCGCGCCCTCCAAACCAAGGCCCTGTGCCGCCGATCGGGCGCGGCCGGTCTTCACCGTCGCCCCGGGGCTCCGACTGCCGCTTCGTGCGTCCTCGCGAATGTGGACGACGACTCCCTGCCAGCAGGTGGGGAGAACGGGTGACAACCCCGTGCGGTGGCAAGGCGTGCCCGAGTTCGGACCCGCGTCGAGCGGTTCAGGACCGTCATGGGCCGGCAGGGCAGGAAGATCCGGGACACCTCTGGCACTAGCTTTTTGATCATGGTTAGCGGGTCGTCCGCGTTGCGGCGCGAGATGCCTACCTGCCCGCATGGAGCACTTGCGAGTCGGGCGGTCGGGCGGTGCCGGTGCGGCGGACGCCGACACGAGGGTCGGCCCGACATGGTGATGACGCTGCACCGGTTGTCGGCTGGGGCGGGCTACCAGTACCTGCTCAAGCACACCGCGACCGGGGACTGTGATCGGAATGGGTCGGCGCCGCTGACGGCGTACTACACCGCGTCCGGGAACCCGCCCGGCAGTTGGCTCGGCGCGGGTCTCGCTGGCGTCGGCGGGGGCAAGGGCCTGGCGTCCGGCGCCGTGGTCGTCGAGGAAGCCATGGCGAACCTGTTCGGCGCCGGCACGGACCCCGTCACTGGCGCACCACTAGGTCGCGCCTACCCGTCATTCACCCCCGCCCGGGCGCGCATCGCGTCGCAGGTAGCGGACTTGCCGGACGCCATGACGGACGGCGCCCGGGCCGCCGCGGTCGAGGCGATCACGAGAGTGGAGCTGGCCAAGGCGCATCCGACGGCGGTGGCCGGCTTCGACATGACCTTCACGCCGCCGAAGTCCGTCTCCACGATGTGGGCGGTGGCCGACCGGTCAACCCAGGCGGCCGTCGTCGATGCGCACCGCGCCGCCGTCGATGAGGCGTTGGCATTCTTCGAGCGCACGGCGCTCTTCACCCGCACGGGGACGGCAGGGTGCCAGCAGCACCCGACCCGGGGGATGCTCGCTGTGGCGTTCGACCACTGGGACTCCCGCGCCGGGGACCCGAACCTGCACACCCACGTGGTCGTCGCCAACAAGGTGCAAGCCCCGGACGGGCGATGGCTGTCGGTCGACTCGCGCGCCCTGCACCACGCAGTCGTGGCGATCTCCGAGATCTACGACGACCTCATGGCCGACGAGCTGGCCCGCAGACTGCCGGTCTCGTGGTCGTGGCGGCATCGCGGCCCTCGCCGCTCCCCGGGGTTCGAGGTCGACGGCGTCGATGACGGGCTCATGCGCGAGTTCTCCACCCGTACCACGCAGATCGACGAGGCGATGACGGCCACCGTCGCCCAGTTCTACGCCACTCACGGCCGGGGCCCGAACCGGATCGAGATCTCGCGTCTGCGCCAGCAGGTCACCCGGACCACCCGCCCGGACAAGCACGTCCAACCGCTTCTGGACCTGGTCGCGACCTGGCGGCGGCGGGCTACGGACCGCACCGGGCGGACGCCGCAAGAACTGACGGCCGCCGTCCTGCGCGCCTCGCGGAACGTGGCGATGACGGCCGCGGAGGTGCCGCAACCCGTCATCGACCACTTCGCGGACCACACGGTCATCCAAGTGATGGAGCGCCGTTCGACGTGGACCCGATGGAACGTCCTCGCGGAGACGGCGCGCGCCACCCGTGGACTGCGCACCGCTAGTCCCGACGACCGGCAAACGCTGCTGGACCGAGTGTGCGAGGCAGTGCTGGCACGGTGCGTCAGCCTCGAGCCGCCCGAGCTGTTCACCGTGCCGGCCGAGTACCAGCGCCCGGACGGGTCGTCGGTGTTCACCCGGTCTGGTGAGGCTCGCTACACCCACGCAGGCGTCCTAGCGGCCGAGGAGCGACTCCTCGCCGCCACGGAGGACCGGACAGCGCCGCGAGCCGACACCGCCCGTGCGACGGCGGTCGACCTGATTGCCCCGGTGCGGCGCATCGACGGCCGGCCCGTGGCCTTGGCAGGCGACCAGGTCAACGCGATCCGCCTCATCGCTGCTTCCGGGCGTCGGCTGGAGGTCTTGGTCGGTCCGGCCGGCACCGGCAAGACCACGACGCTGGCGGGCTTAAAGACGGTCTGGGAGGCCGTCCACGGTCGCGGGACCGTCATGGGTCTTGCCCCGTCGTCAGCCGCGGCCGCCGAGCTCGCCGAAGCCCTGGGCATCACGTGCGAGAACACCGCCAAGTGGCTCCACGAGTCCAGCGGGCGGGGCGCTACCCTGCGCTCGACCTACCTGCAGCACCTCACGGCCGAGCGCGAGGCGTCGCAGCGCTCCGGTGACCTTCGGCGGCTTCGGACGGCCGATGCCGCCGCGAACAACCTGGGCGGGCAGCAGCAGCACTGGACGATGCGCCCGGGCCAGCTCGTGATCGTCGACGAAGCGTCCCTGGCCAGCACCGCGACCCTCGACCAGCT
The DNA here is from genome assembly GCF_000603945.1 of Actinotalea ferrariae CF5-4. GTDB lineage: Bacteria > Actinomycetota > Actinomycetes > Actinomycetales > Cellulomonadaceae > Actinotalea > Actinotalea ferrariae. Next base: position 12,994 of record NZ_AXCW01000001.1, read on the forward strand.
GACCGCTCAGGCCACCGCAGCCGGGGCGAAGGTGCTCCTGGTCGGCGACCACGCCCAACTTTCGGCCGTCGACGCCGGCGGTGCGTTCAACCTCCTGGCTGTGCGGACCCACCCCGCCGTGCTGACGTCCCTGTGGCGGTTCAGCCACCGGTGGGAGGCCGACGCCACCCGTGCGCTGCGCGCCGGTAGCCCCGCCGTCCTCGACGTCTACGCCGAGCACGACCGGATCACCGCCGGCGCCGCCGAGGCCATGTGCGAGGCCGCCTACACCGCCTGGCAGGCCGACACCGAGAACGGGGTCCCGGCAATCCTTCTGGCCGCCGACGCCCACACCGTCAGCATCCTCAACGCCCGCGCTCACAACGACCGCGTCAGTGACGGTCTCGTCGCGGCCAGCGGGATCACGACGACGGACGGATCCGTCATCGCCGTCGGCGACCGAGTCGTGACTCGCGCGAACAACCGGCGGCTGCGCACTCGCGGCGGGTACGTGCGCAACGGTGACCTGTGGACCGTCACCGCCACCGCGCCGGACGGATCCCTGACCGCTACCCGCCTTACCCGGCGTGGCGAAGTGAACGGTGATGCGGTGGTCCTGTCGGCCGAGTACGTCGCCCAGAACGTCGACCTGGCCTACGCCACCACCACCCACCGCGCCCAGGGCCTGACCGTCGACCACGCTCACGTCCTGGCAGCGCCGGGCATGACCCGGGAGAACCTGTATGTAGCGATGACCCGCGGGCGCCAGGACAACCGCGTCTACGTCGCCGTCGACGACGTCGACCCGGCGTGCGACTACCTGCCGGACACCCACGCCGCGCCCGACGGGCGGACCGTTCTCGCCGGCATCCTGGCGACCTCGGGGGCTGAGCTCTCCGCGACGCAGACCATCGCCGCTCGCCAGAACGCCGCTGGCTCTCTCAAGCGCCTCGAACCGATCCGTCAGACCCTCCTTGCGGACGCCACCGCAACTCGCTGGATCTCAACTCTGCGCGGAGCTGGGCTGGGCGGCTCCGCCGTCGAGCAGATCACCACCTCGTCCGCACGCGGCTCCCTGTTCGCGAACCTCGAACGCGGCGCCGCACTCGGTGTGCCGATGGACGATGTTCTGCGCGAGCTCATCGACATCCGACCCATCCACGAAACTGGCGAGACGGTCGGTGACCTCGCCGCTGTCCTTCACCGACGCGTCAGCGCCTGGCTGGCCGCTCAGGTTGAAGACCCCGCAGCCATCACCACCCACCCCGAGAGTGCGCACCTGTCACCAGGGGCGCGCGACACCCTGCGCCAGGTCGACGCACTGATCGCAGCCCGCATCGAAGCCCTGACGGACAACGCCCTTAACGTCGGTTCCGCCTGGTTGGCCGACCTAGAACCGATACCCGAAGACGACGCCGGACGTCTGGCCTGGCGCAGTCAGCCCGCTGCTGCCCTCGCCCATGAGGACTTCACGCGCGGCAACACCGTGGCGCACGCCCCGCCGCGCGCTGTCGAGTACGTGGCCGCGGTCGACCCCAGCACCGAAGCGCAGAGGAGTTGGTCCCGATGACCGCACGCCGCTCCCGACCGGAGTCTGTCGATGACGCGTTCTTCCCCCGCGCCGAGCTACCTCAACCATTCGGCCCCGCCGTGCCGATCTGCTGGGCCGCTCAGACCCCCGACAGCCAGCGCCTGTACCTCGAGGACCTCGACACCTGGGTCACCTGGCTCGTGGCCCACTACAGCCTCGATCGCCGCCACGTCCCCGAGTGCTGGGACGAGCACTGGGAGCTCGTCGAAGAGCTGGCCGCCCTGCACCTCGCATGGGAGGGGGCCTTCGCGACGACCGCGCAGGCGGATGCCCCGCTGGCATGGCACGAGCGTTTCGCCGCGTCCCGAAGCCGCCTTGCAGACTGGGCATCGCGAACGGGTTGTCGCCCCGGTCCACATCGATCCAGGTCGCCTGCAATCCCAGCACGGTGAGCGTGGTGGCGCGCATCTCCCGAAGGGTCGGGCGGACCGCCGCTGGAGGATCAATGCCTCAAATGGGCAGCGGCATGATCGGACGTCGCGCGAGACGTCATCCGGGCCTTGTACTGGCCGCGCGCTCACGCCGAACACCCCGCCCTGTTGCACGCCATCGGCAGGCATTACCGTGCGCCCGCGCGGTGGCCAGCACCGTGCAATGCGGTCCGTCCAGGCAGAGGACTGACCCCATGAACTTGCATCCTCGGCTGCCGCTGGTGCACGTCTTCGTCAAGATCACGAAAGACTGAGGCTAATGCCTCGATGCCTCGCGCTTTGTGATGTGACTAGCGCCGGTTGTCGCCGCGACGATGGACGGCACCATCACGAGAGGGTTGAAGGCGCGATCTACAACAAGCCAGTACGAAATGACGGCGAAGGCGAGTCCGACAGCGAGCAGGGCCAGACCGGCTGGATCCAGGCGGCGATACGAGTGAGGGCTATCCGTCGTCATCGTCACTCGCTGCCCTTCTGTGACTGATGACCTCGAGCACAGTCCACGTGCGCCGGGTCCGGCCGTTCTTCTCAACGGTGTCCTCACGCACCTTGAGATTGAATATGTCACTCTTGCGGATTGCCAGACCTCGGGCCACCCGGCCGAGGAAGTCGTCATCCTCGACGGTGGCCAGACGGTTCTCGTCGGTCGTCTTGACTCTCCATCGCGTTGGGTCGTCGAAGTCGATGGCCGACATCTGCGCTTCCGTATCGAAGATCTCCGACGTCTCCGTGATGTCGTCTTCCGGCTGAACCGCGTTGTAGTCCGGCCTCGTGAGCGTGAACGCTGCCTCGGCCTCGCCTGCCTCAATCTCTGCTGGCGCCACGGCCTCGACCTCGACCGAGGACACTCGCTGATCGCTCAGGGGTGCCATGATCTGCCGCAGTTGCTTCTTGCGTCGGCGATCACGCTTGTTCAACTCCCGCCATGCCGCCTGCGGAATCTCCTGCACGGTGTTGTCTTGCCACGAGACCAGGACGTTGCCGTTCTCCAGGTACTCGGCGCCGCTCGGCTCTGCCCGAGCGGACTTGGTGGCCCACCAGATGATCTGGCCGAGCGTCGGCATGCCGCCTGCTGCTGCGTACGCGGCGACCGTGGTGGGATCCAGGTCCTGAGCGACCCGCAGCACCTCGATGATGAAGGAACCCTCTTGCGCAGGCCGGACCAGTACCTCGGAGCCCGCTGGCCCGTCACCGAAGGCCCCGGCCCTCGCGAAGTCGCTCGACAACCCGACGAGGCCGGTCAGCACTTCGGCGACGTGCGCGGCGCGGAGCTCGTGGATCTCCGTGCCGTCCTCCTCCTTGCCTTGGAAGCGAAGAGTGAGAACCTCCTGAAGGTCAGAATCCGATTCAGTCAGCATGGCGGCACGGTACCGGAAACGAGTGACAGTGCCCGGCAGGTTCGGGATGCGTTGAAGGGGCCGCTCCTGCCCTCCGAGCGTCGCGGATCGTGGCCAGGGACGTTGCTGACACGATCATGCGAACGGACCCCACGACCTAACAGGGCCGGCCCGGCCTAGGGCCTGCTGATCGGCTACGCCCGTGTCTGGGCGAGCCCGCAGGACCTGATGGCCACGAGTCGGTGGAGACGCACGCCGACGACCAGGTCGGTGTGCTGTGCTCATCGAGCTGGGACAGCCGCTGGCGGGATCGATTCGGAGGCCGCGCTGGGTGATTCTCCACCGGAGGCGAGGACCAGCGCAGAACTTGCGACCTCGTCACCGTCATCACCGGCACGGAGGCGACGTCCCCGTGATCGCTCCCGCGGCTCTCACTCAAGCTTCCACCGTCTCCCCAGGCCGCTCGCTCACCGGCCACGTCCGGGCACCGCCTCGGGCCCAGGCAGATTCGAGAACTCGCGGGCGCTCCCCGAGCCCTCGGGCAGCGCCAGTGGAGAGGAGTGAAGCGTCGAGACACTGGTCATGATGCCGTTGCGCTTCCCCGGCACAGCAGCTGGCGCATCTGTGGGCCTCGGAGCCATACCCCGCGCAACCTTGATCACCTGCGTCATCGCCTCTCGCAGGAGGCCGACGTCGCCGCCCGACCATCCCGCAAGGTACGGCACTGAGTAGTCGGTCGCGTCGAGGCCGGCCTGGGCAGTGACGAGGTAGGCGATGGACTCTGCTTCGACTTCGGCCTGCCCCCTGCATGCCATGCTGCTGGCGTACTCGGTGAACCGGTGCTCGTGGTCGGCGCGGATGTGGCCGACCTCGTGAGCGAGTGTCTTGGCCGCTTGGGCGGGGCTGAGGTCGTCACTGATGCGCACGATCCTCGCGCCGTAGTCGGTGTAGCCGTTGGCTGTTCCGCAGGGACCTTGCTCGAGCCGGTACCCGGCGTCCGTGGCCAGTCCGGTGAGGTGGTCCATTAGGGAGCTGGGTGCGTCGCCGTCAAGGAGTCGTGGAGCGACGTCGGGCAGCGGTTCGCCATCGGTTTGGGACACGTCGAAGACGTGCACGATCTTGAACCCGCGCAGGACCCGCGGTGAGTGGTTCGTCGGCTCGCGGCCGGTCGGTGACTCCGGAGGGTGGCCACCCTCGGCACCAGGCTTCAGCACGCCCGTGGCGAGGACGTCGCCCGAAGGCCTATAGATGCATGGGGCGAGGATCGCGATGCCTCGCTCGCCGCGGTTGACGTGCCGGCCGAGGCTGTTCCACGTGCGGATTCCCGCAACGCGGGTGGCGTCCGGGCGCTGTGCTGTGATGAGCAGGATGTTCGACGGTGAGTAGTCGTAGAAGCGTGCGGCCGCTCGCAGCATCCGCATCCATGCGTCAGAACTCGCGAGTTCCGCGACGGCGTCAACGAGCTGGCGGTGGAGGACTTCGAGCTTGTCCTGGACCGACGGTCCGTCGCGTCGAGTTCGCAGGGTCGCTCACCGGCCCGAGGGCGCCGGGTGAACGGTCCCGGCGGGGAGCTTGGCTCCCTGGCAGATCGGGTTGGACCAACCGAGGTAGCCGCGCCCGTCGACGTATCCGGCGTTGATCTTCGCGAACGAGAGCTGGTAGACACCGCCGTGGTTGCCCGTGGCGGAGTCGTACACGCCGTTGGACGTCACGAGGATCTGATCGGGATCGCAGCTGGTGTCGGCTTGGACCACGACGGAGACGTGGCCGGCGGGTCTGCCGGTGTTCCAGAAGACGAACGACCCCAGAGGCGGGCAGGCGTCGCCAGGGTGGGCGTTGCCGGTGGCGACCATGGTGTTCCAGTGGGCTTTGGCCGTGGTGTACCCGGAGCCGACGTACCCGTAGGCGCGGCAGGCGAGGCGGTCGCAGAGCTGATGCCACCCAGAGGTGACCCCGACGTACGCGAGAGCCGTCTCGACGGCGGTGGCGACGTCGTGCGGGGTGCCGGGCGGTACGACTACGTCACCGGTGGTGCCGAGGTGGGGTAGGCACCCGACGCCCGAGGTGTCCAGGGGGCCAGACGGTTCGGGCGTCGGGGCAATCGTGGGGCCGAGAACTTCGACGGGCAGGTCGGACTGAATCCCAGCCTCGGTGACGGTACTCCAGTCCGCGACCCGTTGGCGCACGTTGTGGATGAAGGCCTGAGTTGTCGAAGGGAAGTTCGGGTAGGTCCGGAGCCGGGACTCGCCGGCGTTGTGGGCAATGATCAGAGCGTCGAGCACCGGCAGCGCCGATGAGGGCCAGTCGGGGTGGTCGGCGCGGAGCTCACGGACGCCGGCGAGCCGGGCGCACAGGTACTCGCCACCGACGCGTGAGTGGATCGCCCCGTCCTTGACGTCCCACACGCCATTGCTGTCCAGGTCAGCCGACCACGGGTGCCCGTAGGCACTGGCCCAGACGCTGGCGTTCATCTGGAACAGACCCCAGGTGCCGCCGTTGGAGTCGTCGGCGTAGGCGTCCGGCCGGAACCCGGACTCCTGTGCCATCACTGCGGCGATCCACGGTTCGGGAAGGTCCGGGCACGCCTCCTTGGTCGCCCGCACCCAGGTGCGAGCCTCTGCAGGGACAGGAGCGTCGTCGGCCAAGAACCCCCCGGCGGAGGTCTCGATGCACGCGAGCGCCGAACCACCGGCGCCGAGTGCGGCCATGACGGCGATCAGCGGAATGGCGAGCACGCCGAGGCCACTGGCAGTGACGACGGATCGCATCATCGAAGCGCACCCCCGGCGGCCGCCGCAGTGGCGGTCTCGATGTTGCGCTGCCCGGCCCGCAGGCCGTCAGCGTCTGGACGTTTGGGCCACCCACACAGGTCGATGACCACGGGACGGACCTGGCGGAGCAGCAGGACCCCGGTGCCGAAGGGCAGCGTGCGCAGCACCGAGGGCGGCATGACCGGCACCATGCGCACCGACGTGGAGGTGGACCGGTCGCCGGCCCGTCCGCGGGACCGTGTCTCGGTGAGCTCGTCGATCTCCCCGAGCAGGCGGGCGACATCGTCGAGGTCGCGGTACTTGGCCAGGCCGCCGAGGACCAGCTTGACGGTGGCGGCGTCCCAGATGGCGTCGGCGGCGTGCTCGCCCCACCGGTTGCGGGCCTGCGCGAGGGACTGCAGGACGGCCAGGGTGGTGATCCCGGACCCGCCGCCTTCCGCCATGAGCTGGGGCAGGGACGGCAGTGGGGTGAGGTTGGCGATCTCGTCCAGCGCCAGCAGGAGAGGTGGGTCCAGGCGCGCGCCGGGGGAGTGGGCGGCCAGGGAGCGGGCGGTCTCGGTGATGTCCTCGACGAACGCCGCGACCAGCGGTGCGCAGGACCCCGACGTCACTGCGGACGCCAGCAGGTACAGCGTTCCCGAGTCGCGCAGGAAGGCGGTGGGGTCGAACTCCTCACCTGGGGCGGGGTCGACGGCCCCGAGCACATCCGGGTCGGCCAGCGCGGCCAGCGACTGACGCACACCGAGCCAGACGGAGTCGCGGGTCCGCGGGTCCGAGTGCACGGCGGCTTCGAGGGCGTCGGCCCACCCGTTCGCGGCGTCGTCGTTCCGGTTGAGGATGGTCACGGCGTCCTCGGCGAGAGCCGGGTTCAGGGACCACCGGTACAGGTCGACGGCGCGGCGCCCGTCCAGGGCGGCGGCGTGCAGCAGGCAGCGCAGGGCGGTCTCGGTCTGCCCGGCCCAGAAGTCGGAGTCCGACACGGTGCGTCCGAACCCAGCGCCGGCGGCCAGCCCGCGAGCCCGGACGAGGGCGGTGCGGGGCGTCTCGCAGCCCCGGACCGGGGACCAGCGCAGACCGCCGGGAAGGCCGGCGAGGCGTTGCGGGTCGAAGATGGCGACCGGTCCCCGTCGCGCTCGAGCGTCCATCGTCACCGCGAGGGTGTCGGGTCGGGTTGACGTCGCTACGACCGGTCCCGGAGCGTCGAGGATCCACGGGATGACCACGTGCAGCCCCTTGCCCATCCGGGGCGGTCCGACCAGCAGCGCGGAGTCTTCGACGGAGCACCACAGCTCGCGCCCGCGAACGCGACCTAACCGGTAGCCGAGGTCGTGAGCACCTGGGTGGTCAAGGGTCGGTCGGATGACGCGGCCTCGGCGAACCAGAGACTTGCGTCCGGCGGTCGCCTGGACCTCACCCGGTGTTGCCAGGCCCGGCAGGTCCCGAACCCGAGAGGATGCTCCGCCGGATTCAGACCACAGCCTGCGTGCCCGCCACGCCGCCGCCCCCGCGCATGCGAGGACCGTGATGACCACGGCGGTTGAGGTCCAGTAGGCGACCGGTCCGGGCATGCTTTCCGGTGCTGGCCACGCGGTCGCGGGGTCCCTCATCGAGCCAAGCGCGCGGAGTGCGGCCAGCGGCCCGCCGTCCGGCACACCTCGGCCCGTGACCAGGCAGGCAAGAGCCGCTCCGCACCACAAGATCGCCCCGAACGCCAGCACGGCGGACCCGGCGACGAGCAGCCAGTTGGTGAGATCCGGTGCCATCGCCGGACCGGGAGCGCCGCCGTAGCGGGATGGGCGGCGCGGCGGAGGCGTCACTGGCCGACCGCCTGGGGCGCGGCCTCCAGCTGGCGGACCACGGTCAGGGCCGGGCGGCCGGCACCGGAGACAGCGTGGGGGAGCTCGCGAGCGATCCGTCGCAGGGCGCCGGTGACGAGGTGACCGGTGTCGACTAGGTCCTCGATGCGCAGACCCGGGTTGTCCGCGCCCACCTGGAGCTGGTGCGCGCCGTTGTCTGCGATGCGCTGAACTTGGTCGGCAGCGACGTCGCCGGCGGCGCGGTGCGGGTCGACCAGTCGTCCCGATTCGACTGCCTCACGAAGGTCGGGTAGGTCGGGGGCGGGCTGGTGGTGGCTCAGTCGGAACGTTGCCTCTGCGACGGTCACGAGGTCGACGGGCTGGCCGAGTTCAGCCAGCTCGACGGTCGCGGCGTAGACGGTGCGCCAGATCGGCGTCACCACGTACGTAGGCGGGAGCCACGCGGCGACTGATCCGATGGTGTCCGGGTGGGCGATCAACGAGCCGACGAGTGCGGCCTCGTGGGCGTGCTCGGTGACGAGGTCGCGCCGGGGGTGGGCACGCAGGTACTTGTCGGCCGACAAGCGCAGGTCGCGGCTGGACAGCGCTGCCCGCATGCGCATCGGCGGCTCGTCGCACCCGCTCGGCTCACCGGTGGCCAGGCTCCATCGGTTGGCGCTCGAGTCCAGCCCGGCGTCGACGACGGCGGAGGAATTGACTACTGGGGCAGGTCCGCCGCTCAGTGCCGACTGGAGCGCGCCGGCACGGAGCAGGACACCAAGGCCAGCGATCTCCCTCCGCAGCCCGGCGTCAAGGACCATGCGTGCGTACACGGCCGGACGTGGGGCCGTCGGCGCCGCAGCGAGCAGGTCGTGGATCGCGACGATGTTGGCGCGTCGGGGACCGAGGTCCCCGAGCATCTGGGATCCGAGCTCGGAGGCGTTGAGCGGGCGTCCAGCGAGGTGGTGCTCGTGGACGATTCGGTAGACGTGCGCATGCCACATGTCGGCGAAGTCGCCCGGCCGCAGCCAGGTTCCGATGGCCTTGGTGGCCTCGGGGACGTAGAGCAGGGAGCCGAGGGTGGCCTGTTCGGCCAGCCGCACGGCGTCGTCGTGGTCGATCATCAGGCCACCTCCTGGGGCCGGTGCGGAGTGCCGCGCATGGCGGCGTCGGTGTCGACGATGGCGAGCTCGTCGGCATGCAGGTGATGCCTCACGAGGTGGGAGCGACCGGGCATCTTCCACAGCCCGACCCCCCGAGGCAGGCCCGCCAACACGTCCCGTTCGGGGCGGGTCAGACCAAGCGCGCTCGCGGTGGCGGTGAGCTGGTCCGCTTCTTGTCGGTAGACGATCCGCGTCGAGCAGTCGGCCAGGAGCCCCTCGGCCAGGGCGCGGGCCTCCGACCCGGCCGCGCCGACGGCGTCCAGGTCGGACAGGCGGTGCAGGACCATCAGGTTTGCGATGCCGTAGGCGCGGGAGAGCTTCCACTGCGACTGCAGGCGCCGGATCAGCGGCACGGAGCGGAGCAGCCGCCACGCCTCGTCGTAGATGACCCACCGCCGCGCGGAACCACCGTCCGCCGAAGCAGTGGTCAGGGCGGCGTCGAGCCACCCAGCCGCACAGACCATCGCCAGCTCGAGTGCTTCGTCGTCGGCACCCAAGGCGGACAGGTCGAGGACGAGCATCGGCGCGTCTGCGTCCAGCCGGTGCGTGGAAGGTCCGTCGAACATCCCGGCCAGGTCACCGCGGACCACGCGCCGCAATCCGTGGGCCAGGTCCTGGCCGTCGGGTTCCGGGCGTGGCCCGTCGAGGGCGTCGACGACACCGGGAACGGTGACCGTTGCTGTCGTCGATGAGGTGGTCGCGAGGCTCAGGGCGGTGTCGAGGACGGTGTGCTCGGCGGCAGATAGGTCGCGACGCAGCGCGGTCGCGGCCAGCGCCGCGAGGAGCCGCAGGCGGCGGGTGTGCGCGACAGTCGGCTCGGTGGTCGACACGTCGAGCGGGTTGAGGCGGGTGGGCGAGTCAGGGCCCAGACGCACGACGACACCGCCCACGGCACGGGCGACCGGCCCCCACTCGCCCTTCGGGTCGCCGGGGACGTAAACATGGCGCCCGGCCGCGATCGAACGCAACGCCAGAGTCTTGGCGAGGGCGGACTTGCCCTGACCGATGACCCCGGCTAGCAGCACGTTCGGGTTGGTGAGGACCCCGGCGGCGTACAGGTCCCAGGGGTCGAAGCAGAACGGCTCCTCGGTCAGCGCGTCGGTTCCCACGAGCACGCCGGTCGTGCAGGAGGGCGTCACCAGGAACGGGTAGGCCCCGGCGAGGGTGGCCGACGATGCTCGGTGCGCCGGCAGCCGCAGGGGCGGCCCGCCCGGCATCGTCCGCCGACTCACAGCACACCTCGCGCGAGTGGCAAGGCTGCGGCGGCGTGGGCGACGGCCTGCTGCCCGACCAGACGCCTCACCTCGCACATGGCCTGCGCGGCGGCGGCCTCGGTCGCCGTGCACGCCACTTCCAGCGCCTCCAGGGTCGGGGCCGTCACAGTGATCAGCCCGGTGAACCGCAGGTCACCGTGGCCAGCGACGAGCTCCGCCTCACGCCGGGACAGCTCGGCGACCTCGGCACGGGTGGCCTCGTCCTCGATCTGACCGATCCGCACTCGTCTGGTTGCGTCGGCGGCGTGCTCGACCTTGGCTCGGCGGATCTCCCGCAGTGCCTGCGCCGTTGTGACCGGCTCGGCGATCAGGCTGACCGTGCGAGTCGTCGTGGCCGACCCAAGCAGAGGGTTGAGGAAGGCCGGGTGCACTTCGCTGCGTGGCCACTGCACCACCCAGTAGGTGGCGTGCACCCCGGAGTCGGTGCGCAAGTGCGCCCAGCGCTCCTCGGCGCCCATCGGCCCGAGGAGGCTGGGGCCGACCAGCCGCTCGTCGTCGCCCGGGGACGTCGGTGCCGCGGAGGAGGCGTCGCGCGCGCCGACCGGGTCGTAGGTGTTGCGCAGCACCGCCCCGAGATCGCTGACGTCGACCCAGCTGTCGACCACCAGGCCGGCAGCGCGCAGCGCATCGCCAATCGCTGCGAGGTCCTGCTCCAGCGTCTCGGCCCCGGTCGTGGAGAGGCGTCGAACGCTCCCGCGTGGGCTGCGAAGGGCCACGGCGACGAAGACCTCCGGTCGGCGCGCACTGGCGGTGACGGCCTCGAGCAGCTCCGCAACGACACGCCCGGCCAAGGACGGAGTGGTGGCCGCGTTGCGCTGCCACCACGAACGCGCGGCTGCCGAGCCCCCCGCCACGGTGCGCGACAGCACTTGGACACGCAGGACGCGTGGCATCTGGCAGGTCGTCGCGAGTACGCGCCCCCAGGCACTGACCTTCGTGTCCTGGGTGGCGGCGTCGTCCAACACGAAGCCAGCGCCGCGAACGCGCGCGATCGCCGTCACCGTGCCCGCTCGCCGGTCGAGGACGAGCGCAGCTGCCAGGGTCGGCGATGCCGTGACCGAGACCGGCCCTCGGATCCCAGGAAGCGTGAGGGCTTGCTGCACACGCAGGACTGGGCGTGCGATCAGGGTGGTCGCCCCTGTCCTCGATCGCGCCTGCCAGGTGACGACAAGGGGTAGCCAGGCCAGCAGGGGGCGGCCTCGCATGTTCACCGTTGCCAGGATCGCCAGCGGTAACCAGATCGGCGCCCCGTTCAGCAGCCCGGACATCCCAGCGGAGTAGACCCCGACCAGCGCGACCAACAGCGCGACCCCGAGGACGCCGAGCTGACCGAATCCCAGGCCAAGGAGCACGGCGCGTTGCTCGAGCGGGCCGAAGCGCACCGTCGCGACCTCATGCGTGCTCACGACCGACCACCACCCAAGCCGCGGGGAGGCGCAGAAGCCGGACGCGCGGCCCCGGCCGTCGTCGCGGCCGGCGGCGCCGACGGCCGGACGGGGTTAGTGGTCGCGCCTCCACCGGCGGCCTTGCCAGCGCTCGCGGCCTTGCCCGCCGCCCCCGCTGCTCCGACGTGCCCGAGCAGCATCGTGGTCGCCGCGTGCTGGGCCAGGCCCCGTGTCTGCGCGCCGGCGCTGCGTGCGCCTCGGGTGATCGGGCCAGCGGCGACCGCCGAGTTCATGACCGCGGCGGCTTCCATGCCGGACCAGTGGACGAACCGCCACGTCAGCCACGGCGCGAACACGGCGATCGAGAGGAGCAGGAGGCCGACGAGCAGGTCGGACAGTCCGGCTACGCCGGGTGGTTCCGAGGCGTTCGATGTGGAAGTGCTCGGGCCGACGCCGGAGAACGCGGACGCGCCGACTACGAACACGACGACGATCACGAGCTTGCTGAACACGAGCGCGGCGACGATCTCGAGCCAGCGCCGGGTCCACACCCGCGTCTGGTCCCACGCGGAGCCGGCGAACGCGATCGGTGCCAAGACCGCGATGAGGATCAACGCGGCCTTGCGGAACAGCAGTACGCCCCAGAGGAGCAGGAAGCCGATCATCATCGCCAGCCCGAACAGGATCGCCAGTCCGGGTGAGGTCGCGAGCACAGGCGCCGCGAAGTTGAAGAACTGCCCGGCCGACGCCGCGACGGTGGTGCCCGCCGACGCCGCCACGTACTCGCAGAGCTCATCAACTGCGGTCAGCGCCACCTGAGTCACGCCCAGGGCCAGCGCCGCGCCCAGGAGCGCCTTGCCTACGCCGCCGACGGCGCGCCCCAGGCCGCCCGGTTCACGCCGGAGCACCGAACCGATCACTTGCAGGGCGAAGAGCGCGACGAGCACGGGCAGGGTGATCGTGGCGATCACCGCGACGTTGTCGCGCAGCCATGACACCGACAGGTCTATCGGCGTCAGGGTGTCCAGCGCCGTGAGGGCACCCGTGCCGATCTGCGCGGCAGCGTCGACGAACGCCGCACCCAGGCCGCTCAGGACGTAGTCCGAGGCGCCGGCCGCGGCGGAGCCGGCCGCGTTGCTCGCCAAGTCGCACAGGAACGTGATCGGACCGACGCAGGGGTCCAGGGCCGGTGTCGGCATCTCAGATCGCCGATCCGAGCCCAGAGAAGAACGTCACGATCGCGTTCGCCCCGCCGATCAGCAGCGCGCCACCGGCCGCGACGATGACGCCTGTCTTACCGCTCGAGGCGTGCGAGTAGTTGCCCTGTTGGTGCGCCACTGCCCAGACGATCACCGAGACCACCAGCCCGGCCACGCAGGCGACCAGACCCCACGTCAGCAGCGCGCCGACGATGTTGCGGACCACCGGCAGGCCGGGAAGCCCGTCCTCGTTCGGACTGATACCCGGATCCGCCATCGGCGCGATCTGCGCCGCCACCATGGTTGCCCACATGCGCCGTACCCCCGACCCGCTCGGTCGGGCACCCGCCCCGGACGACTGGGTGCCACACGGGCAGGTAGGCGGAGCCGACTGCAACATGCGACGGGGCGTCGAGGGAGTGCGCCCTGCGGCCCTGGTCAAACCTTCAAGTGTTCCAGCACCTTCGAGACAGCGTCGAGACGCCTCGCGTATTAAACGTGCCGAGGTCGCGCGTGGACGGGCTGACTTGGGGAAGTGCGCTTCGCGAGCCGCGCCGCGAATGCGGGAATCAAGGGGTTTGACCCGGACGGGTAGCACCCGCCGCGTGATGGGTGAGACCTCACCGTCGCTGGACGTGGACGCCGCTACAACGAAGTCCCAGTGTCCAGATCCCGCCCCTGGCTGAGCGGCGGTCGGACGGCGGCCTCGATCCGGTCGGCGGCCGCGTGGACCTCCTCGTGCTCCCAGACGCGCATGACCCGCCATCCCAGGTCGGCGAGACGTTGGTCCGTGTCCGCGTCACGCGCCTGATTAACGCTGAACTTCCAGCGCCACCATTCCTCGTTCGTCTTCGGCAGGACGCCGTGGATGGGACAGTGGTGCCAGAAGCATCCGTCGACCAGCACGGCGAGCCGGACCCTGGTGAACGCGATGTCGACCCTCCGCCGCGGCAGTCCGGGCACCGCCTTGTCGACCCGATACCTCATTCCTCGCCGGTGGAGCTCCTGGCGCAGCCTGATCTCCGGTTTGGTGTCCTTGCGGGCAAGGGCGGCGTACCTGGCCCCCACCGCAGGGGACGGTGTCCTCCTGGGTGGAATCCCCCCGTTTTCGGGACTCACTGGTCCTTCGGCTTATCGACTACCGACCGTCGAGCCTCCCGCATCTCGGCCCCGACAATTCGGCACATCGTCTCGGCCTCCTTGCGGACCGAGGCGGGCAGGGGCGTCATGCCGCGACTCGTCACGCAAATCACCGGTTCGGAGTCCCAGTGGTCGGTGCGGTGCAGGACCGCCTGCCACACGAGGTCCTTAAGCCCGGTGAGGGGGCCCCAGATGACGTACCGGGCCGAATCATGATCGGCTTCGGCCCAGCACCTCATCGGCTTGTCGTCGACGGATCCGTCCCGGACCCGCCACTCCGGCCCGAGCACCTGGGCGACGAAGCGTTGCGGACTTGGGTACATCCTGGTGCTGTAGCTGGCGTAGGAGCCAACACCCTCCAGAGCGCGGCCGTACTCCTTCGCCGGCCCGTCCTTGATCCAGACACGTATCTTGTCCGAGCCGATGTAGCGGGTCAGCCGCCCGCCGATCTCCGGGTCGTTCACGAATCGCTCGTACGCGTCCGACTTCTCCCGGTGCGTGATTTCCTCCCACCGGAGCCTGTCCATGTGCGCGTAGAGGCGCTGGATCACCTCCCGGCGCACCAGAGCTGGGACGTCGGCCATCAAACCCCACCCTCCACCGGCGGGAACTCCAGACGGACCGTCTCCTGCGCCCCGGCCAGGTCACCGACGTCCGCGATCCACTGTTCCAGCAGGCTCTCGATCCGGGCGTCCTCGAACATGAACTGGTTCCTGGGGACGTTGACAGACTCGATGTCCGACTCGCTGACTTGCTCACGGATCTCGAGGACTTCGGCGAGACGCCGGAGGTCGCTCACGAAGTCGAGAACCTCCACGTGGGTCTTCCCGGGCCGCAGGCGGAGCCCGCGCCCGAGCTGCTGCACGAAGATCCGGCGGCTGTGGGTCACGCGGGCGAAGCAGAGGATGTTCACGTCAGGGACGTCGACACCCTCGTTCAGCAGGTCCACGCTGGTGATGATCGGGATAGACCCGGACCGAAACCCGAGCAGTCGTTCGCGGCGCTCCCCCTTACCCATGTCGTTGTGCACCGCAACGGTGGCACCCCAGCCGGGCACGCGCGCCAGCACGCGGGCCATCTCCTCGGCGTGCTGGATCGTCTGACAGAAGACAATGCCGCGCGGGCTGGGGGTTCGATCCCAGACCTCGCGCAGGCGGTCACGTACCGCCTCGTCGCGCTCCGGTATGAACAGACGCTTGTTGAGGTCGCGGATGGAGTAGCCCCGCTCCGACTGGGACTCCACGAAGTCCCAGTCGACGTTGTCGGTGAACAGCCGGTAATTCACCTCCGCGAGGTAACCCAAGCGCATCCCGTCGGAGATGCTCACGCGGACGACCGCCTCGCCGAAGGTTTGCTCGATCTCGTACCTGTCACCACGCCATGGGGTTGCTGTCACCCCCATCCGGCGGGCCTCGGTGGCCTCGAGCAGCGTTGCGTAGTGGCCCGTTTCGCCGACGTGGTGGGCCTCGTCCACGATGATCAGATCCGGTCGGTAGCCGCTCGCCACGTAGCTGGCCGCAGTGGGCAGCACGGCAAAGGTCACCCCGAGCAGCGAGTCGGGCTTCGAGTCTCCGTGCAGCAGGCGCGTCGGGACGCTCTTGGGGATGTCTCGCCACATCGCCCTCTCGAGCTGCTCGACGAGGTCGGTCACGTGGGCCACGATCAGAATCTGAGCCGAGGGGTTCTGGTCGAGGGCGCGGGTCACGATGCGGCCGGCGACCACAGTCTTCCCCAGTCCGGTGGCCAGGAAGACCAGGGCCCGTCCGGACTCCTCCAGCGCCTCCCACGCGGCGTCGACCGCCCTCTCCTGATAGGAGTGCAGGGTAAAGGGCGGAAGTCGGTCCGAAGCCCGGCCATAGAGGACCGACAGGTTCTCACCCGCCCACAGGGTGATCCTCACGCCGACCCTCGCCAGCGCCTCCGCACGCTCGCGGGCCTTCCGCGTGAACGTCGCGTTGGTCACGACGACCCCGCGGTGGATGCCGTACACCTGCATGGCGTTCCAGGTCTCATTGACGGCGTCCTCGTCGACGGCCCGACCGGCCTTGCGCCACTTGGACTGGAAGACCCAATCGGCGCCCTTTAGCCGCGCGATGATATCGGCTCCCTGGTCGCCCGAGCCGTCCACATTGGCGACGTCCTCGAAGCCAAGGAGGGCGAGGAGGCGCTCCACCTGGCGGGCGAAGCCCTGCGGTGTCTCCTCCCGCAAGAACTGCGGGTCGCAGAAACTCACCTCACTCACTGGACGAGCTCTCTCCTGAGCAAGTCCAGGCTCAGGCTGAACCGGGCGATCTCGCGGGCGTCGTGCGTGGCACCGGAGGCGGTCACGCGCCGCAGGTCCTGGAGCAGACCGGCGAGACGGTCCACCTGCGCGTCCTTCTGGTCGCTCCACGTCGCGTAGGTGCTCGTGAACACCTTGCCGTCGAGAAGGGCCTCGGGCTTGGCCCTCAGCACGTCCTCGACGCCGCTGGCGGTCAGGTACGCGGCGAAGGACCCGTCGCTGATTGCCTCCTCCCAGTTGAGGTCGGGACGGGCGGCCCGGGCGTTGTCCTCTGCGGCCGTCCGAGACTCGGGACGCAGACTTGACCAGAACGCCGGCGGCTCGCTCCGCACGACGTCGAGGACGCCCTCACGAATGTCACCGAGCAGAGTCGTCCCGCGGTCCCGAATCGTCGCGGGGTCGATGCGGCGGTCCGGGAACTGCCCGATGACGTCGTGGAGCACCTCCTCCTGCGTGCCGCCGAGGTCGTACAGGCGCATCAGATACGGCACCGCGTAGACGACGGCCGCGTCGGCGGGATCCCACCCGAACTCGCTGACCAGGGGGCTCTCCTCGGCGACGTAGAGCTGCGTCTCGCCCGAGGGCGCCCTCAGCACAAAGTGCTCAGACCCACCGTCGTCGGGGCTGAAGCTGACTCCGGACGTGACGTACGCCCGTAGGGTGAGATTCTGGGGTCCAACACGCACCTTGCCCTCCAGATCGGACAGCGGCCTCGCGCTGGCCAAGTACCTGGCGAACCGCTCCTCCACCGTCTCGGGTGGCGACGGGGGCCGCGATTCGTCGGGCCCCTCTCCGTCGGGGGCGTCGTCTCGGCTCGTGTCGTGGTCGGTGTCGAGGTGCTCGAGACCCTCCTCCGCGAGCCAGTCCGACTCGGCCTCCCCCTCGGCCGCGGGGTCGTGCACGCCGTTGACGATATCGTCGTGCTGCTTCGCGGCGTCGTACCACTTCTGATCCGTCTCGTACCCGGGCACCTCCTTGCGGAACTCCTCCGCCCACTTGCGGGCGAGCTCGTGCAGGGCGGCCTTGCCGTTCCCCGGGACCAGGTTCTTCAGCCCCGGGTCGTTGCGCCGGAACGCGTTGAAGAGCCTGGCCAGGGGCGACTCGTTCGCCGGCATCCCGAGCTCTTGAGCCTTCTGCGGCCTGAGTGGACCCTCGCCTCGGACCCGGTCCCTCATCACTGTCCAGGCGACCTGGTCCTTCGCGAAGTCGGTCTTCCGGAAGTTCACCGGGGCGTGGTCGAGGTGTATCTCGCCCACGATCCGACCGCCGCCGATCTCGACGGGGTACTCCGCCGTCGGGGTGTCCTCGTCCAGCCACTGGAACAAGTCCTTGTCCTGGTACGTGATGGCGCGGCCGTGACGCAGGAAGCTGATCCCAAAGTCGGAGTTGTGGTTGTACCGCTGGATGCCCAGCCACCCTTTGATCTGCCGCTCCCGCTGGACGACCTGGGTGGACCCGCACAGGACGCACTCGTCCCTGGGGTTCGCGTGCCAGTGCCCGCACGTCATGCAGGCGTACGCGTCGGTCAGCGGCACATCGATGACCTGCACGGCGGTGACATCCTGTCCCCTGTAGGTGACGGTCCGCTCGGGGTCCCAGATGCAGGGGAGCACGGGCTTCACCGGGTTGCCGTTTAGGTACAGAGGCAGCCCTAGCCCGCCGGCGATCTCGGAGCCCGAGAAGGTGTGCCGCTTGGGGTCACGCAGGATGAACGAATAGATGCGACCGAGCATCCGCTTGGTCTTCGTGACCTCGCTGGGCCGCTGAAGCTTCGCCACGATGTCCGGCTTGAGCGTACTCACGGTGATGACCGTCCCGTGCTCGGACCTGTCCTTCGGCTCGTGGTGCAGCGGGACTGTGAAGGTGTCCTGGCGCTGCATGGCAGCTAGGTCGATGGTGGCGATGCTCCAGGTGTCGTCGCCGGCCCTCCCGGTCCGGACCTCAGTGATCTGACCCAGACGTGCGGTGGCGACGTTGAACCCCATGCCGAATAGGCCGAGGCTGCCAAACATGCTGTTACCGGATGAACCAGCTCGCAGGGCCGTCCGCATCTGGTCCTGGGACATTCCCCGCCCCGTGTCCGACATGATGATCTCAGAGGCTCTGGAGGCGCTGGCCTGGGTCGGTATTGAGACGTCGACGCGGTACTCCTGAGAGGGGTCCTCCTCACGTGCACGCTGCAACTCATCGAAGGAGTTGTCGATGAGCTCGGCGAGGCACTGATAGATGTCCAGGTCCACCTCCGCGATCATCTCCAAGATCCTCGGGGACGGCGTCAGGTCGATCGTCGAGTCCGCTGCCTCGGGCTCCAGCGTCATGCTCTGCCTCCTGCTGATCGGTTCGTGCCATTGACGATCGCGTCGTGCACACCCTGAGCGACGACTCGTGCCAGGTCGACGGGGACGGCGTTGCCGAGCTGGCGCATCGCCTCCCCCCACGACCCATGGAGTACGTAGTCCTCAGGGAAGGTCTGGAGGCGGGCGCTCTCCCTAACCGTGAAGTAGCGGACGCTGCCGTCTGGACGGAGCACCATGTTCTCCCCACCGGGGACCCCGTGCCCGCCCGCCTTCAGCGCCTTCGAGGGCTGGTCCAGCGGGCTGCCGGTGTGGCCCGTGTAGCTCCGTGCCCCGGCTTGGTAGACGTGGTTGGGGATGCTCCTGGCGGCCCGCGACCCGGGCTCCGGCAGGCCCTGTAGCGCCTCGCGGACCGTGACCCAGGGCCGCAGGGGCGGGTGCTCGCCGGCTGCCCTCCTGATCACGCTCGCCGAGGGAGCCTCCGGACGCTTTTGCTTGCTCACCCCGTTCCGCTCCCAGTAGTCACCGGTGACCCACTGGTCCCGGATCAGCGCCAGCTGCGAGTGGGTCACTCGGGGGAACGACCAGTCGACGTCGATGTCCTCACGGAAGCCGACCATGAACACCCGGTGGCGCCGCTGTGGGACCCCGTAGTCGGCCGCGTCCAGCAGCGTGGGCGTCACTCGGTAGCGGAGGCTGCCTCCCCCCCGTTCCGACGACCGCCTCATGCGCTCGAGGTGCTCGGGCCACGTCTCGTTGCGTCGAGGACGCATCTCCGGCATCGAGAGCCTGAGTCGCACGTACTCGTAGTAGAGGGCGAGGCTCGGGCGGGTCAGGCCCCTCACGTTCTCGATAATGAACGCCCGAGGGCGGACTGCCGCGAGGACGTCCGCCGTGGCGGGGAACATGTCGCGGGGGTCCTCTGCGGCAAGGCCGCGCCCACCCATCGAGAAGGGCTGGCACGGTGGTCCGCCGGACACGAGGGCGACATCGTCCCCGTAGCGACTCCAGTCGTGCTCCCGGACGTCGGACTCGATCACCGTCCAGGCGCTGACCAGCTCGTGACCCGCAGCGGCATTCTCGCGGATGGTGTCGCAGGCCCACCTGTCCCGCTCCACCGTCGCCAGGGTGCGAAAGCCCGCCCTCTCCACGCCGAGGGCCAGCCCACCGGCTCCCGCGAAGAGCTCGATACTCGTCGGTCGGCTCGACTCCGTCACGGGCGCCGGGACCTCGCCTACTGTCTCGGCCTCAAGCTCTATCGTCGTCATCTCTTCTCTCGCCATGCTCATGAACCCGCGCGACAGGACCACCCCGTCGATGGGTGGAGACGTCCTCGTGGTCTAGGACGTGTCCTACTCAGGAACATGCCTTGACGCGCTGGGCCCCAACCTACAATCCGGGTCTGACGTACATCGGCGGGACTCACCGTCGGTAGGCCGCGCACTCGGTCCTTCGGCGCGATCGCACGATGTAGGTGGACGGCTCCGTGGCCACGGACGGCCTGCCGACGAAGCTGGACGACCTCCGGGCGTGCCCACGAGGATCCCGCATCGCACGCGTGAGCACGCGCGGTCGTACGGCCAGCGCGTGCCCTTCCGCCGATGAGGCGCCCGGTGGGCTCTGATTCGGGGTGCGCTCAACCAGTTGAGCGGTGCCTCGCGTTCTGGCAGGGACGGTGTCTTGGGGCGTTGCACCTATCGACCCGTGAGCCTTGGCGGGTGAAAGACCCGTTCACCGATCACCCGACGTACTCCGGGTCCAAGCTCTCCAGCGTGGCTCGGAGTCTCGACGTGAGGCGTTCCGCCTCGTCTCCGTCTCCCCGTCCGCGCGCGGCGCGTATCGCGTCGTCGTACAGTCGCTCAGAGCAGGGCTCGGCGAGGAGCCCCCGCGTGGCGGCGGACAGTGCGCCACGGTGATCGCCGTCTGCATGGAGGCTGGCCGCAAGCACGTGTGCAGCGTCGACGATTGCACTGCTCATGTCCTGGATGTCGCTCTCTGCCCAGGCGTAGTCGGCGCCGGCTAGCCCGCACAGCGGTCGATCGCGGACGAATTCCAGTGCCGCCTGCAGCTTGTCCCGGCCCTCCGGGCCCTCGGCGTACCCGCGGCGAACCAGGTGCTGGAACGACGCCCAGTCGCAAGCGACGCCGTGGCCGAGCCTGTAGGAGCTGTCCGCGTCGACCGGCGGGAGGTTCTCGATTCCCACGCGCTGCCGGGTTCGGTACAGGAGGCTGTTTCGGGTTTGATTATCGACTCGCCGGCCACGCCAGAGGACTTCGTCGAGTTCGGGGCCGGTCGCCTTGCCGCGGATCGCGAGGTAGACGAGGAGTTCGATGGAGCGCTTCCCGAGTGGCCGCGCGCCCTCGGGGAGGCCGAGGATCTCGATCGGGCCGAGCACGTTCACCTGGAGAGTCTGCCCGGAGGCGTCGCTACTGCTCTCAGCGTGGACGTCACGAGAAGCCGGAATCGCCGCGAGCGCCTCTGCCATCTCGTCAGAGATCACAGCGTTCGCAGTGCCGTCAGCTTCGGGGCGCGGGGCCGCCGCTGCCAGTAGGTCGACGATCCGTCCGAGGTCCGCGTCTGTGAGTCGTGAAGGCACGAAGTGGATCCCGTCATCGTCAAGGCTCGCGGTGCCGTCGGATGCCACTGTGAGGGTCCAGCCAGATCGCTCGGCCGTTGTCAGCAGGACAGAGCCGGACCACGCAGCGGGCGGCGTCCATTCGGCATCTTCGGCTCCGTCCACGTAGGCGACGGGGAGCCACGTGTCTCCCCCCGCGCGGTCGGAGCGGGCCTCGAGGGTGTCGTCGACGCCGATGGCTCCGAGGACACCAACAATGGCCGCGGATCGACTGGCGTGCTGCGACGCGAGGTCACCTGGATCGACGCACTGCAGGCGCGCCGGATCGCAAGCAGCGGCGAGTCCGGCGAACTGCGGGCCGGCGACGAACCCGATTCGACCAGCCAGGTCGCTGGTAGCGAGCTCCGTGACCAGGGCACGGAGGACGTCGGGGGCCGCTGTGGGATCGCCTGCTATGACGAGGGTGCCGGCGGCCTCAAGGTTGACGAAGACGGTGGCGCTGTCGGTGTGGCCCACGGTGACCAGGGCGGGGTATGGCTCCGGCCGGTCGGGATCGTCCTCAATCGGTTCGTCGGCTGCCAGCGCAGCGGTGGGCATGGACCAGACGCGCGGCCCCATCGCCTCGAACGGGGGGACGGGGTCGCCGTCGTCGTTGACGAGGTGGAGCTCGAGGGTCTCGTCGCTGAGGACGAGCGTGCCGATGCGGGGGAGGTCGCGCTCCGCCGCATAGGCGCGGCTGGCCAAGTTCAGCAGGGACGTCTTGAGCTGAGGGATCGACAGCGGGGTGGTGGCGGTACGCAGGGTGCGTTCGGCCGCCTCGGTGGGCGATCCAGGAGGTGGCAGGGGGATGCGCTCGCCAGTGCGGCGGGTGCGGTGTTGGAGGTGGCGGCGCCGGGCGAGCTCGCCGATGACGCCGAGGGCGGCGAGACCCGTCAGCCCGAGGAAGAGGCGGGTCGCGGGCTCGGCTTCCTCGGCGGCGTCATCTTCGACGCCGCCGTCGACGTCGGCGGCCGAAGGCGCAGGAGCTTGCACACCGAACTCAGGCTTCGAGGCTCCGTCGTGCTGCTGAGCGGAGGGCGGAGGCGCCGGGGCCTGGCTTGTCGCCGTCTCGGGAGAATCGGCAAGGGTGGTCTGCGCGGGAACGGTTGGTGGGCTCTCAAGCGGCGCCGGGGAGACGACGTCGGCCGGGACCGGCAGGGCGAGGCGCCATCCGGGGCGGATGAGGTCCGGGTCGGTGAGGCTGCCACCGCCGTGCTGGGCGACGCCGGTGTTGAGGTCGAGGATCTCGGGGTACCGGGCACCGTCGCCGAGACGCGCGGCGGCGATGTCCCACAAGGTGTCTCCCGCGACGACCTCGTGCACCCTCGGGGTCGCGCCGAGGTCCCGGCGAGCCTCCGACGTGGCGGCAAGGGCGGGGAGGTTGGTGGCGTCCGCGGGTAGCTGAAGCTGCCAGCCGGGGTAGATCCAGTGCGCATCGGTCAAGACACCACCGTCGGATTGTGGAAGGCCGAGGTTGAGGTCGCGGATCTCGCTGTAGCGGTGCCCGGACCCGAGGTGACGTTCGGCCAGCGACCACAAGGTGTCACCGCGGGCGGCCGTGATGACGGGGTGTCGGTCCGCCTCCTCGTGTGCCGCTCCGGCTCCCTCCGATGCCGTCATCGCGGCCGGGGAGCGCGTCACTGCCGCCGGCATCGCCGTCATCGGCTCGCTCGAGCCCGTCATGGTCGAGGGTGCGACGTCGGCAGCGGACACGGGCGCTTCCGCGACGGGCGTCACGACAGTCGCAAGCGATGGTGCCGCGGTGCTCAGAACAAGCCCAGTGGTCGTGACGAGCAGGGCGGCTCCCCGCTGGAACCAGCCCAGCAAGGGGATGGACGGCGCCCGCACGTGGCGGAGGCTGGCGACGATCTCCACGATGACGCTGGCGCTGAAAGCTGCCCACGCAAGCCAGGCGATGATGACGATGACGTGCAGCAGCAGTGACCCGTCGTCGGGCCGCGTCAGGGCAGTCCGGATCGACTCCCATGTGGGCCCCGACTGCGGCCAGCTCAAGGGCGCCACTACGGCGAGCACCAGCGGCAGGCCGACAACGAACGCGACCAGCGCCGCAGCGGCGCCGAGCCCGCGCGTGATGTCCTGCGCGGTGCGGACGCGCCGGCGGGTCGGAGCGTAGGTGGGGTTCATGGTCGTTCTCCGGAGACTCGATGGACGAGCGTGGCCTCGCCGTGGCCGGTGACGGTGAGATCGGTGATGCCGATGAGGGCCAGGAACGCTGTCGGGGAACTCGTAGTGACGGTGACCTCGATGGAGGTGCCGTCCGGGCCGATGGCAACGTTGCCGGTCTCACCCGCGGCAGCGAGGTACGCGTTGGCCGCGCTTACAGCACCTTGTCGGTCAACGGCGACGTTCTGGTGGCCCACGACGCCGGGCAGGGCGACCGCCTGGCCGGCCGCTCGCGCAGCCTCGGCGGCGACCGCGTCGGCGCGCTGAGCAGCACGGATCTTTGCTCCACCATCGACAACCAATCCGATCAGGACTAAGAGGCCGACGACGGTGATGGCCACGAACACGGTCACCGACCCGGTTTCGGAGTCGGTACCGGCGATGCGACGCCGCAGCCAGGTGCTCATCGCGCACGGAACTGGTCGAGGGGCGACGTGGCTGTCGACGTCAAAGTCCGCGACCCGGGCAGGCCGGGGAGGGCGAGGTCGGCGAAGGACACCGTGCAGGTGACGCTGGCCGAAACAGTTGCTGGCTGCCCGAGCGCGACGGCGAACCCCGACGTGTCAACCGTGACGCTTGAGGTGACGCAGCGGATGTCCCGGCCGTGCAGTTCCCGGGACGCCGCGGCAGCGGCCGTGGACTGTGCCGCGACGGCCGTCCGTGCGAGCGATGCCTCACGGGCGGCGATGGTCGAGGCATGTTCGACGGCGCCCGCGGCGACCTGCACGCGCCCGGCGAGGACCACCAGGCCGAGCAGGAGCAGGAGTGCCGGCGCCAGGATGGCGAGCTCGAGGGTCACGCTGCCGCGCTCGCGGTCCGGTCCGGACCACGAGTGGCGACGCGCAGCGCGTTGGATCATGGTCCACCTGCCGTTGTGAAGCGCTCGACCGGCCCCTCCGCCGACTGGGAGACCGCCAGTCCCGGGATGCCGGGAAGGAGCGACAGGGCTCGCCCGGTGACCTGGATTCCGATCTGATCACGACCCGGAACGGTGGCGGTGGCGGTCACCTCGGTGAGGGTGTCCGAGCCGTGGGTCTCGACGAAGGCCCGCGCCCGGTCGGGACCCGCTGCGGGATCGGCCTGATAGAGCCGGGCAGCGGTGACGCCCTCCTGTGCTGCCGCCAGGGCGATCGAACGGGCATGGAACCAGAGCCCGTACTGGACGATCGCGGTGATGACGAGCAGCACGACCGGGAACAAGATTGCGACTTCCACGCTGGCAGAACCTGCGTCCCGGGCGGCACCAGGATGGCGCCGACTCGTCGCGCGCAGATCCGCCCGGCGGGTCGGTGCCGGTGTTCGAGGCGTCGTCGCGAGCATGGTCTTCTGGTCTCAGGTGATCTGATCTACGCGTCGCTGTACCGCCATGGTGATGGCCACGACGAGCATGGTGGCGACAGCGATGAGGCCCAGCACGATGATGACCAGCTCGAGGGTGGAGGCCCCCACGTCGTTGTCGCTAAGCCGGGCCCGCACCTCCCTGCGGAGGGTCGCCACGTAGCCGTTGAGGATGACGAGGGCGGCGAAGGTGTTCACGGTTCTCTCCTTATCTGTGCTGGTCAGCTGAACAGGATCCGAGCGAAAGCGGGGTAGGCGATCAAGGCCATGAAAGCGACTCCAAGGAGCGCGACGGGAACGACCATGTGCTCCGAGGCTGCATTGGCCTTCGCGGTCGTTGCCGTCAGGAGTTGGGTGCGCAGGGACGCAGCGCGAGCACGCAGCGTCGCGTACACCGCGGCGCCGTCGTGCCCGGACAGCCGCATGATGTCCGCGAGGTCGCCCAGCTCGGCGACACCGGTGCTGTCTGCTAGGTCGGTCAGTCCCTGCCAGGACGGCCGACCCGTGACCTCGGCACGCAGCAGCGCGTCGCGGATTCGTTGGAACTCGCGTGTGGTGCCGATGGCCGCCGCCCGGTCGAGGGCTTCGGTGGTGCCCGCGTCGGCGGCTCGCTCCAGGGCGACGAGCTCGAGGTAGACGCAGGCGGCGTGTCGCAGGTCGGCGCGAGCGGTGACCGCCCGGCGGCGTAGGTCGACGTCGGGGACAACGAAGAGGGCGCCACCGAGCATCACGGCGAACGCGACCGGGAGCGCCGCTGGCGGACGGAGCCCCATCGCGGCGGCAGCGCCGGCCAGGATCGCGGGGAACGCGACTCCCAGCAGGCCGAAGCCGACCTTGCGGGCAGCCAGAGCCTCGGCGGTCTGGTCGACCATCCGTAGATCCGTGGCGTAGCGGCGAAGGCCGAGGGACTCGACGAGCTGGGGAAGAGCGCGACGCTTCAGGGCGCCGGCCACCCGGGACTCACCGACGGGGAACGTAGCCGGGGTGGGAGCGGCGTGCGGGTCGAGGCGGGCGAGCGCCGCGTGCAGGTTGGGGGCCGCTGGTACGAGACCGGCGACGACGACGGTGACGCCGACGCCGACGAGGGCACCCGCGAGGAGAACTGGCCAGAGGGTCATGAGCGCGCCACCCCACGGTCGGTCAGGAAGCGTGGTTCCGGTGGTGACAGCGTCAAGGCCCGCATCCAGGCCAGGCAGCCGATAAACGCTGTGGCGATGACGGCTAGCACCAGCTGCCCGAGCGGCCCGGCGTACGGGCTGAGGTAGGTGCCGTTGAGCGCACCAAGCGCAACGGCACCGAGCGTGATGAGGGTGACGGCGCGCGCCGTCGTGCGCGGCTTGGCCCGCTCGGCTTCGACCTTGCGGCGGACGGCAACGTCCTCGGCGACCGAATCCGCTACGGCGGTGAGCACCCGCGCCAACCCGGGTCCTCGGCGCCGCGATGCGAGCACCAGGGCCGCCACGACCAAGTCCGCGGCGGCGTCATCCACGTCGTCGGCGAACGCGCGAAGAGCCTGCTCGGTGGGCCACCGCGCCGACAGTCGTGCGACCAGCGCGGTGACCTCGGCGCGAAGCGCAGGTGGGCAGGTCCGCAGGCTGGCGGTCAACGCCTGTTCCAGACCGACCCCGGCAACGAGGATGTCCGACAGACGCCGGGTCCACTCCTCGATCGCCTCGACACGACCTATCCGCCGGGCGGCGACAGTGCCCGTGGCAAACAGGACCGGCAGTCCGACGATGGTCGCGGTGACCACGGCCCCGGCGACAGGCCACCCAGAGACGGCCCACGTCACCAGCCCGGCGGCGCCGGCCACAGGCCACTGCCATCGTGCCCAGCCGGAGGTGGCGAGTCGGCGTGGTCGACGCTTCGCTGCGGCAGGCGGGGGAGGCGTGACTGCCGAGCGACGGAACCCGACGACTGCGAGGAACAGCCCGACGGCCACCAGGGAGCCAGCGAGGCCGGCGAGCAGCGGCGTCATCGCTGCCCCCCGACGTCGAGGGCGGTGCTCCACGTGCCGCCGCGGTGGTCGAAGAACGTCGGGTCGAACCCCGCCCGAACGAGGTCGTCCAGGCAGCCGGGTCGATGCAGCGGCACGGCCCGACCGTCGCGACCCGGGCCGAAGACCGTCGTCGTGGCCGGGCGGTGCCCCTCGCCGAGGCCGTTAATCTCGACGACCTGGGAGACGAAGCGGCGCTTGTGCCCTCCGGTCGCGGACTCGTCGACGAGGGCGAGGTGCACGAGCAGGTCGACCGACCCGGCAAGCAGCCGGTAGGCGAAAGCCTCGGTCATCGACACGCCGGCCGATAGGCACAGGGTGACGATCCGGTCGATGGCGTGCTGGGCGGTCCGGGCGTGCAGCGTGCACAGCGACCCGTCGCCGGTCGACATCGCCTCGAGCATGGGCAGCACCTCAGGGCCGCGCACCTCACCGACGATGATCCGACGTAGGTTCATCCGCAGGGCGTCGTGGACCAGATCGGTCAGCGTAACCTCGCCGGCGCGGTGTCCGCGAACGTCCTTCTCCGCCGAGCCTTCGCGGCCTTCCATCGCGACGACGCGGGGATGGCGGTGGGGCAGGTCGTGGAGGTGCAGTTCGTACTCCTTCTCTATGGTCGCGAAACGCTCCATTGGCGCGAACTCGTTGGCCAACGCGCGGATCAGCGTCGTCTTGCCTGCGTTCTGAAGTCCGGTCACGACGACGTTCTTGCCCGTTCTGATCGCCGCGCGCATGAACGCCGCCAGCGCGCTGTCGAGGGTGCCGAGCTTGACGAGGTCGTCCAGGTCGACGTCGCGCACCCGATGACGGCGGATGACGACGTGAGGGCGCGGGGTGGTCCAGGCCATCGCCGCCAGTCGCGACCCGTCGTCGAGCCGCAGGTGCAGCGACGGGTGCGCGGAGGAGAAGGTTCGCTCCGCCGATCCGCTGCGGGCGGCAAGCAGCTGGATCATCTCGATGAGCTCGTCGTCGGAGTCGGCCACCGAGGGGCCGCGCTGGTCGCGGCCGTCGGCGTAGGAGATCCAGACCGAGTCATGGCCGTCGACCTCGATGTTCTCCACGTCCGGGTCGTCCACGAGAGGCTGCAGCCGTCCCAACCCGAACAGGTCGGCCATCACCGCTGCAGCCAGGCCGATCTCGGCGGCGGCGGACCACGGTTCGACGCCGTCGCGCACCTGACCACGTGCGCGGTCAGAGAGCTCTTCGGCGACCAGCGAACGGGCAAGTTCGCGCCGGGTGGCGTGGTCGGTGATCTGCTCGACCTGGAGCCGTGCGGCCAACCGTTCAGCCACCGCCCGACGCACGTGCCGTACGGTCTGCGCGTCTGGTGTCGCTGGGCCCGTAAGCACGTGTTCGCCGGGCGTGCTCAATGCCGCGGGAACAGTCGAGGCCGCCGAGGTCGCATCGAGAGTGACGGTCGCGTGGGCCCCGGCGCCGTCAGCCCGTCCGCGCTTGGGAACTGCGGTCATATAGGAGTGCCCGTTCAAGGCGCCGCCGTTGTGCGGTTGGCCTGGGTCTCGTGGATCGGGAGTGAGACTCTCGAACCCGCTCATGACAACGCCCCCGTGCGGAGCGTGGCGACGGTGTCTCGTAGGTGCGCTGCGGCTTCACGTGCCGCGCGCAGCAGCGGCGAGCGATCGAACCGCCAGCCGGTGGTGGCGGCCTCGGCGAGCGCACGAGCCGCCCACCGGTCCGTCTCGATCACCGGTAGGCGGTCGACTTCGAGCTCGGCGGCGATCTCTCGCGCCGAGTACGGGCCACCGTCGCTGACGAGGAGCGCCGCCGTCTGGCTCGGTCCGCGAGACCCACGCAGCGCTCGGACTGCCTCCACGGCGGCCGTCACCGACGCCAGCGTCGAGCCCAGGACAACCACGAGTGTGTCCGCCTGCTCAATGAGCGGCGTCGGTTCGTAGCGGTGCCCCAGCCTGCCGAGGTCCACCAAGACGTCCGTGCTGGCCGCGCCGAGACTCGGGGCGGCGTCGGCCAGCGATTGCCATACCGGCCCGAGCGGTCGTGCCTGCGCGGTTGCACTCAAGCCCGTGAGAACGAATCGACGGGCGTCGGGATCGAGGGCGACGGCGTGCTCGACGATCTCCTCCGCGGTCCCGACCCTGCGCGCCGCCGCCAGAGCCAGCACACCCCCGCCCGCTGGGACTCCCGCCTGCGTGTAGCCCGGCAGGATGCCCGACCCAGAGACGTCGGCATCCACCACGAGGTTCCGCCTGTCGGGGTGCACGAGAGGCCAAACCCATCCCAGTGCCAGCGCTGTCGTCGTGACGCCCGGAGCTCCGGTCGCCGAGCACAGGGTGAACAGGCTCATGAGTCGTCCCCACGTGGCTGAACCACCAACGCGAACCGGCCGGTCGCCGCTCGCGCAGCAAGCGCCGGCCCGTCGTCATCGGTCGCGACGACGTCGACGACGACGACACCGTTCAGGTCCGGCACCCCGACCCGCGCGACGATGGTTTCGAAGACGGCGGGGTCGGTCGAGGGCGGGTCCGCCTGCTCGGGAGGGGTGTCGACGACCAGCAGCCGGTCACCCGGCAGCAGGCCCCCGGCGGGGACACGGTCGTGGTCCAGGGACAAGGGCACGACGACCTCGCCGGGTCCCGGTGGACCTGCCGCCGTCACCTGGCTAGGCGCGAGCACCGAGCCGGCCACCAGCCGGACAGCCGCGACCTGACCGACAAGGCTCCCAGCTTCGCTCGAGGGGATTGCCGCGACCGAAGGGTCGAGGGAAACGTCAACGACCGCCAGATCCTGCGCAGTCAGCGTCGCGCCGTAGGCGACGTCCCGGGCCATCACCACGACCCCGGAGCGCTGGCCCGCGGCGGCAACCAGCCAGACGGCGGTGAGGGCACCGACCATCGCCAGGGCGATCCCCGCAACGATCAGCCCGGGGCGACGTCGTCCTCGAGGCGTGAGGACGACGGGCGCGCGGAGGGACTGGGTTCGGCCGTTCGTCGCAGCCGGGATGTGCGTGGTGTGTGTCGTCATGGCGTCTCCCGATGACGGTCGGCCCGTGGCGGCCGGGGGTCAGTTCGTGACGAGCACCTGCAGCTCGCCGATGCGCACGGGCGTCGTCGACGACCGTGTGACGGTCAGGGCGCCGGAGGTCCCGCCGCCGGCCCAGGTGACCTCCCACGTCGACGTGGCGGTCACGGTGTAGGCGTCGTCCGGCTGGCCGACCGACGGCGCCTCGTAGACGTGGTCGCAAGTCGGCGACTCGACGCCGCCCTCGAACCACGGCGTCCCGGCGTTCGTGCAGACCTCAGTGCGTCCGTCACCCATGTCCCACGCGATCTGCCTGACCTGAGCCGTTGCGGTCACCGAGAGCCCGGGGACCGCTGCGGTGGCCGAGTTCGGTCCCCACGTGGTCGGGGCGACCTCGGTCCATAGCCAGACCGGGACACCGACCAATCCCGTCCGATCCGGCGGCACCGTGATGCCGATCGTGGGACCCGCCAGGTGCATCTGGTCCACGGCGCGGGCAGCGAGCTGAGCCGGAGTGATCGCGACGCCGCCGTAGCCGGGCGGCGCCTCCGGAAGCCACGTCCAGCCGCCGTTGGTGCCGGGTATCCGGTCCATGCACGTCACCTGGTACATGGCCCCAGATGGGTAGTTGCCCTCCCAGAGGGGGTCGTCGCCGGGCGGCTGCGGGTCGAGCAGCATGTAGTAGCAGTCGTCGACGTCGTTGAACCACCCGAAGGTGCCGTCGTAGCAGGGGAGCGCTTCGCCCGTCCGACCGATCACGCAGACGCGCTCGCCGCCACCGCCTGAGGTGCCCTCGTTCGACACGGGATCCGGCTGTGGCGTTCCAGGACTCTCGACCTCGACCCAACAGATCTGCGTTCCGGGCAGGCAGACGACGGGAGGTCCACCCGTGGCGCTCGCGGCCGACGCGAGTGGGAACACCAGACCGAGGACCACGCCGGGAGCAAGCCGCCTCAGCACGAGGAGTCCCGGTCGACCTCAGAGCTCCGGATTGTCCATCGGCCGTCGTAGACGTAGGCCGTCGACGTCGTGAGCACACGCAGCGCCTGGTTCGGGTCCGCGGCCGACTCGCCGCTCTCCGTGAATATCGGCTGCCAGTCGCTGACATCGACACAGTCGGTGATGGTCGCGGTCGAGGTGTCACCGAGCACGACATCGGAGACCTCCGGGGCGAGGAGAGGCTCACCGACGACGGTGATCCCGCTGGACTTCAGGGACTGAACGCTGGCGCGCACGTCAGCCAGGGCGGTGTCCACGGCGAATTGCGTCAGGCTCGGAGCCTCTGGAGCCGACGGGTCTGAAAAGGCCTGCACCTTGGCATCCCAATAGCCCTCATACGCCTCAAGGATGGCGGCCTCCGCGGCAGCAACCTCGGGGTCAGCGGTCGAGGTGGGCGTCGGGGTCGTGGTCGGCGACGCAGCGGCCGTTGGCGTCGGCGTCGGGCTCGGATTCGGGTCATTGCCGTCGGCGCTGCAGGCACCAAGGAACGCCACGGCGGCGATCGCCATTGCCGCGGCCGTGCGGAAGTGCGTGCGGTGCATCGTCATCGGCGGTCACCGTCCCCCAACGGTTGTCGCGCCACCCCTGTCCTAGCCGCGTCCTGGGCCAGGAGTTCCATTGGACACCCGTTGCCCCGAGAACGACAGGGGTC
This sequence comes from Actinotalea ferrariae CF5-4, assembly GCF_000603945.1. Classification (GTDB taxonomy): domain Bacteria; phylum Actinomycetota; class Actinomycetes; order Actinomycetales; family Cellulomonadaceae; genus Actinotalea; species Actinotalea ferrariae. The sequence continues at coordinate 44,412 of NZ_AXCW01000001.1, forward strand.
AATTCGTCCTGTGACGCCAGCTGGCGCGTGGGTGCGTGGTGTCCTCATAGAGATAGGTAGGCGCCGACCTACGCAACCTCGGGCACGCTCGGCCTGATCTGTGGACGACTTCAGCCCGCAGCGCGCTGTGGACGGCCGCGCTCAGGTGCGGTCGCAGTTGCGAACGGCGGGCTCGTGGTCAGTCGATGCAGGGTGCCGTTCAGTTCGCTGCGAACACTCGGGTCGCGGAGTACCTCGTCGCCGGCGGTCAGGAGCCGCGGGATGAGACCTGGCGACGCGGAAGTCCCCCGCAGCGCGAGCGCGAGGCGGCGCGCCTGCCAGGGCGGTAGGTCGAGCTCCACAGCGAGCAGTCGCCAGCCGACGAGCGTGCACCGCGGGTCAGGAGTGGTGGGCATGCGCAGGACGGCGTCGACGATGCGCGTGGCCGTAGCCGGCTCCCACCCAGCGTCGACGAGCGCTTGGTCTACCCGAACGAGAAGCTCTCGCCAGGCCATCCCGGCGACGGGATCTGGGTCAGTGTGTGCAGGCTCCCAACCGGCGCTGGCGAGCGAGTCGAGAGACGCCAATGGACCGCCCTCGCCTGATCGGGCTGCGGCGTCGAGCCTGCGACCGCGGCGCTCCTCGGTGCCGTATCTCGCTGCCACGATCTCGCCCAGGACCGCTCGCCGCGCCACCTGCCACAGCACGCCCCACGGTGAGGCCACCGTCCGGAGAGACGGCTTGGTGAGGGTCACCCACACCGCCTCCCATCCGGTGGCCTCGGCCTGGGACGCGGCAGCGCCGCGTAGGCCGGCGTCGATGGCGAGCGGGCGGACGACCTCGGTGCGGACGTACTGCAGGAGGGCGGTTGCGGTGTGGCCTTCCCAACCTTCGGCGTCGATGGTGGCCAGCGCGCCTAGCAGAGCCTCCCTGTCGCGAGTGATGCGGGGCGGGGCTGTCGGCGAGGTGCTGCTGCCTCGGTGTGTCGTCGTGTTGTTGTTCATCATCGCCTCCTGTGTCGAACGGACACGAGAGACGCTGCTCAGGGGGTATAGCCGTGGGGATGACGGGTGCGAACGGGCAGGTCAACGAGGCGCTGACGAGGGGGCGGGGGCAATCGCGGGGTCCCGCGTCATCGGTACCACCGCCGATGACGGCCTTGTAGCCACAACTCGTCATCGCGGCTCGCTCGAGCGGCGGCCTCCCCGTCATCGTCCCGGCTATCGGTCCTCGTCACGCTGAGTGGCACGTTGCACTCCAAGGAGGCCGCCATGACCGCAACTGCCCAACTCCGCCTCGTCAGCCCGACCGCGACTCGAGCCCCGACCGCCCCCGAGCCCCAGCTGATCAACCTGACGATCGAGAACGACGAGAAGCTTCTACTCAGCGTCGTCGAGGCGGCCCATCGGCTCGGTATCGGGCGCACGCTCATGTACGAGCTGCTGGGCTCGGGTCAGATCGAGTCCGTCCACGTCGGCCGACTCCGCAAGGTGCCGGTCGACGCTCTGGCGAAGTTCGTCGAGCGCTGCCGCACCAACGCGTGATCGCGGCCGCGTCGTCGACCTTGGGTCAGGCATGCCCGCACCGGCCCTACCAGGCGCTGCGCCGAAAATCGAGGTCTAGGGGCTCCGCGTGGCGCTCGATCGGGGTGGCGCGGGCGTTGTCAAGCTGTCTGGAGTCGGTCGGCCGCGGGTCTGCGTTCGTCGAGGTTGATCCCGACGAGCCCTGGGGGTGCCGGGGTCACGGGCGGTTCGCGGAAGCGTTCGGGGTGAGCGTCGTAGTAACTCTGCTGGACGCGTGCTCGCGCGGTCCAGCGCTGGCGCCATGTGCCGTCGTGGACCTCGTCGGGCGAGAACAGTGCGATGCCGGAGTGTTTATGACTGGTGTTGTACCAGCGCACGTAAGCGTTCATGTGGGCGCGGGCGTCATCGAGTGTCTCGAAGGCGCCCGGGTAGTTCGGGCGGTACTTCATCGTGCGGAATTCCGACTCTGAGAACGGGTTGTCGTTGGAGACCCTGGGCCGGTTGTGCGTCTGGGTGATGCCCAGCGGCTGCAGGAGGTCCTTGAGCAGGGTCGAGCGCATCGCTGGCCCCGAGTCTGCGTGCACCGCACCGGGCAGGCCGTGGGCCGCGAACGCTGTCTGGAACATCTGGACCGCGAGGTGGTCTGCCTCGCGCTCCTCGACGCGGTGGCCGACCAGCTTGCGCGAGTAGATGTCGATGATCGAGTACGCCTTGAACGCCACGCCTCGCCATGGAGAGCGCAGGTCGGTGATGTCCCAGGACCACACCTGCCCGGGACCGGTCGCTTCGAGCACCGGCGCCGCCCGTGGTGCGGTGGCCCCCCGCCTGGTCGGGGCGAGCGGCCGGGCGCTTTGGTCGGCGAGGGCGGCGGCGATCCGCCACCACGACCGGCGCGAGGCGAGCATGACTCCGCCGTCCCACGCGACGGCGAAGGAGTGGTCGACCGAGACGCCCCGCGCCCAGCCGGCGACGATCCGCTCGGCGATCTGTGCCCGGTCGGTGGCGTTGATCCGCGAGGGGTAGGCCCGGTGCGGGTGCGCGATCGGATCGCCCACCTGCGGTCGCGGCTTGTGGCGGTAGTGCCACGTCGAGCGGGACAGGCCCACCACCGCCAGGGCCTGCCGCTGAGACCTCATCGCCGAGGTGAGCCCGGCGACCAGGTCGTTCTCAGCGCTTAGGAATCGAGTGGATCGGTCGTCGTCCGGGGCGCGTCGGGCTCTTGCTCGCTCATCGAGTGCAAGAGCCCGATAGCTTTTCCCAGCGCACCGTTGGTCTCTTCGAGCTCACGGATCCGTGCATTCAACCGAGCGACCTCGGTCTGGTGCTCGGCGTGCTCCTTCGCGTGGTGTCTCTCCAGGGCTGCGCGCTGGCCGGGCGGGGTTCTCACAGGGCTACTGTCGCGCGGGATCAGCCCGCGGTCGAGGTCGCCGTTGAACACCGCCAGCCGCCACCTGCGCAGCCGGTCGTAGGACACGCCTTGCGCGGACAGCCACTCGGCCTTACGACCGAACGGCTGAACCGTGTACTCGTGCACGAACGACCGGATCTCCGCCGCCGTGAACCCCGCACTGATCGACACCGGGACACCCCTCACCACTCGCGAACTGACTCACAGCCAGCCTGGCGGAGAGGGGTTGGACCAGACCTGGCGCCACAGGCCCTTGGGGACCGCGGTGAACGCCAGGACGTCGGCGCGGGCGGCGTCCAGGTGGGCGGCGACGTCGGGGAGCTTGTCGGTCACCGCGTCCAGGAGCTTGTCGAACTGGGCCTGGACGTCCGCGGGGGTCGGCTGGTCGTAGACCGAGTGCAGCATCGCCTTCACCGCCGGCCAGGACGCCTTCGGGGTCACGCTCATGAGGTTCGCTGCGTAGTGGGTGCGGCACCTTTGCCAGGTCGCTCCGGGCAGGGTCGCGCCGATCGCGGCGACCAGCCCGGCGTGGGCGTCGGAGGTGACGAGCTTGACTCCGGACAGGCCGCGGGCGACCAGGTCCTGGAAGAACGTCAACCACGCCGGGCCGGTCTCGGCGGTGGTGACCTGGACCCCCAGGACCTCGCGGTGTCCGTCGGCGTTCACGCCGGTCGCCACGAGGACCACGGCGTTGACGACGCGGCCGGCCTCGCGGACCTTCATCGTCAGGGCGTCGGCGGCGAGGAAGGTGTAGGGCCCGGCGTCCAGGGGGCGGGTGCGGAACGCGGTGACCTGGGTGTCCAGGTCCTTGGACATCTCGCTGACCTGGGACCGCGACAGCGAGGTGATGCCCAGGGACTGCACGAGCTTGTCCATCCGCCTCGTGCTGACCCCCAGCAGGTAGCAGGTCGCGACCACCGAGGTCAGGGCCGCCTCCGCGCGCCGGCGGCGGGTCAGCAACCACTCCGGGAAGTAGGTCCCGGTGCGCAGCTTGGGGACCGCGACGTTGATCGTGCCGACCCGGGTGTCCAGGTCCCGGTGGCGGTAGCCGTTGCGCCGGTTGATCCGGTCCTCGGAGACCTGGCCCCACCCGGCTCCGCAGACCGCGTCGGCCTCCGCGGACAGCAGCGCGTTGATGAACGTGCTCAACAGCTCACGCATCAGGTCCGGGGACGCCTGGGCCAGCTGCTCGTGCAGGAACCGCGCAGGGTCGATACTCGTAGGTGCGGTCATCGTGGAGTCCTTCTTCGAGTCGGTTGTGAGAGATCACTCGAAGGGTCACGCGGTGACCGCGTCCTCGTCTACGACGACACGATCACCGAGCCACCGGTACACCACTCTGGCGGACGCAACTGGCTCATCGGCCTTCTGGTGCGGTTGTGGTGGCCCAGGTGGTGGTAGGGGTTGCCGTGTGAACCGCCCCCTGTTCAGTGGAGGCTCGGTTCTCTGGTTTCCAGCGTCGTCGACGCCGGGTTCTGACGGTAGTAGGTGGTCTCGTGCTCGGCGGGTGGGACGTCGCCGAGCTCGGTGTGCAGGCGCCGGTTGTTGAACCAGTCGACCCACTCCAGGGTCGCGATCTCGACGTCGTCCAGCGTCCGCCAGGGCCCTCGCCGCCGGATCAGCTCGGTCTTGTAGAGACCGATCGAGGACTCGGCCAGGGCGTTGTCGTAGGCGTCGCCGACAGTCCCGATCGAGGCCCGCATCCCGAGCGCGGCGAGCCGCTCGGTCAGCGCCAGGCTGACGTATTGCGACCCTGCATCGGTGTGATGGATCAGGCCCTGCAGGTCGGTAACGCCGGCGCGGCCGCGCGACCACACGGCCATCTCCAGGGTGTCGGTGACCAGGTTGGCTCGCATGGTGGTGTCGGCCTTCCAGCCGACGATCATCCGGGAGAACACGTCGATGACGAACGCGACGTAGGTGAACCCGGCCCAGGTCCGGACGTAGGTGAAGTCCGCCACCCAGAGCTGGTTCGGGGCCGTGGCGGTGAACGCGCGGTTGACCAGGTCACCGGCCCGGACCCCGTCCTTGCCCGGGATCGTGGTGCGCTTGGCCCGCCCGCGGACGGCCCCGTGCAGGTCAGCGGCTCGCATCAGCCGCTCGACCCGGCAGCGCCCGACCGGGCGGCCGAGGCGGTGCAGGTGCTTCCACATCTTCCGGGCCCCATAGACCCCGTAGTTCGCCGCGTACTCGGTCGAAATGACCTCGCTCAGCTCCGCGTCGCTGACCGACCGCGCCGAGGCGGGCCGAGTCTTGGCGGCGTAGTAGGTGCTCGGGGCGACCTGCAGATCACGGCAGATCGGCTCGACCCCGAACTCGTCCTTGTGCTCGTCGATGAACTCCACGATCACCGTTGTGGGCGGTCGAGCTCCGCCGCGAAGAAAGCCGACGCACTGCGCAAGATCGCGTTCGAGCGGCGCAGCTCACGGACCTCACGCTCGAGCTCGGCCAGGCGCTGGGCATCGCTCGTTGTGGTCCCGGGTCTGTCGCCGGCGTCGATCTCGGCCTGCTGGACCCACCCGCGCAGCGTCTCGGGATTGATCCCGAGCTGCTCACCGATCCGGCGGGCCGCCGCCGGACGCGTCGCAGGGTCCCTCTTCGCGTCCAGCACAAGCCGGATCGCCCGCTCCCGCAGCTCCTCGGGGTACTTCCTCGGTGCAGCCATGACCCTCATCCTCCGTGGGTTGAGAGCCTCCATGGAAGCCGGGGCGGTTCAGTTCTTGCCGAATGGCCGCATCCGCCATCACAGCGCGGATGTGCCCGTGAAGGAGACCGTGGCCCTGACGTCTCTTGCGGGTCTCCTCTCCGGTGCGATGATGGTGGCGGCCGGCCTCGCCGGACCGGCGGTCGCTGCGCACACCCCGCTACTTGTGAAGTAGCATTTCAGAGGCCCTCTTGATCTTCGGATCGAGAGGGCCTCTGGCGTTGAAGGAGGTGACCGTCGCCCGGGGCTGCTATCGGCGGTGCGCTCGATCTACCACCAGCGCACCGCGGCGACCGGCAAGGAGGTCGCCGCCGACGTCATCGCGACCCTGCACACCTGCCCGATCCCCGAGGTCGCCCGCCTGGGCCGGACCCTGCGAGCCTGGCGAGCCCAGGTCCTGGCCTACTTCGACACCGACGGCGTCTCCAACGGCGGAACCGAGGCCATCAACCTCCACATCAAGAAGCCCCGCCGCCTCGCGCACGGAATCCGTACCTTCGACCACTACCGACTACGCATCCTCCTGGCCGCCTCCGGCAACCGACCCTGGAGGCTCAACCACGCATAGTGAAGAGCCACGATGCTCCCGTCGAAGCGCCCCGCACGCAGGGTCAGCACCACAGACCCGCCCGCCTCCACGGTACCGCCGATGACGAACGCCCCCTGCCCAGACATGGCGCTCGGCGTGAGTGCTACCGGCGGCGTGGGATGGTGTCGACCTTGTCCCAGCCGCGCCGGCGCGCCCGAGACCCCTCGTGCGCGTCCCGGGTCCGGTACAGCACGTAGGGACGGAAGACGTACCCCAGTGGCGCCGTGAAGACGTGCACGAGCCGGGTGAACGGCCAGAGCGCGAACAGCGCGATCGCGGTGATGGCGTGCAGCTGGAAGCTCAGCGGCGCCCCGACCATGAGCTCGGGCTGGGGGTTGAAGTAGAAGATGCTGCGGAACCAGATCGACACGCCTTCGCGGTAGTTGTATTCCCCCACCACCTGGGATGCCGTGTTCATGAGTCCCAGCAGGATCACCACCCCGAGGAACAGGTACATGATCTTGTCCATCACCGTCGTCGCACCCATCACGGCCTTGGTGAACCGGCGCCGGTAGACCAGGCCGATGAATCCGACGATCGTGAAAACACCGGCGATCGCGCCGATCGAGATGGCCATGAAGTGGTACATCCCCTCGGAGACTCCCACCGCATCGGTCCAGGCCTTCGGGATCCCCAGCCCCATGACGTGGCCGAGGAACACCGCCAGGATCCCGAAGTGGAACATCGGGTTGGCCCAGCGCAAGATGTCCCCCTCGTACATCTGGCTCGACCGGGAGGTCCAGCCGAACTTGTCGTACATGTATCGCCAGGCATGCCCGAGGACGAAGATCGTCAGCGCGATGTAGGGGAAGATCAGCCACAGGAACAGGTCCAGAATGCCGTCCATCACACACCTCCGGAGGTCGGTGCCAGCTCGGGCGTCCCGTACGGGGTCAGGCCGACCTGCTCCTGCGCGGGTCCTTCGTCGATGAGTCGCTGGACCGCCTCGCGGTCTTTGCCCTTGAGCGGCGGCAGTGTCGCGCACACGGCTTCCAGCGCACCGCTCCACGGGGAGGCGATGTCGGTCAGGTGCAGGCGCAGCATCTCGAGCCCGGCCCGGTTGTCCAGCAGCATCTTCAGGCCGGCACGTTGATCGGTGGTGGCGGCGAACTCGAGCACCACGCACAGGTGGTCGGGGAGCTGGTCCTCGGTGAGCACCAGGCCCGCGCGGGTGTACTCCTGCTTGATCCGGAGCAGCGCGAGTCCACGCTTGCGCGTCTCCCCGTTGGAGAAGTAGGTGAGGAACAGGCAGCCTCGGCGCCGGTTGTCGAACGTGTCGACGTAGTCCTGCTCGGAGACCTGCAGCGGCTGCCTGAGCAGGTGGTCGATCGTCGCCCGCAGACCGGCGCCGAGCTTGACCGGCAGGCTGTCCGCCACCTTGGTGAGCAGGTCCATCCGGGCCAGGAGCTGCTGGTCGGGGTACTCCAGCAGGATCGACGCCGACTGCCAGGCCTGGGTGAGGGTGTCCTCGGAGTAGGCGAGGGTCGGGACCCGTGGGCTCATGGTCCACCCACCGAGCCGCTCGGTGCCGATGCGTCGGTCGAGTCCGGGAACAACCCGTCAGGGGTGCCCGTCCCGTCCCAGTTCAGCAGGTTGATCCGCACGCCCTCCGGGCGGTCCGGGACCGCGGTGCCGCCGCCGCGGGCCGGGTGCTCGGCGAACGACACATCCATGCCGCCCATGCCCGGCCCGCCGTCGACGTCCAGGGAGCACTCGGTGGCGACGTTCTCCAGTTTGTGCGCGTCCTCGTAGTGCGCCGGTGGAATGACGTACCGCTCCTCGTACTTGGCGATCGCCAGCAGGCGGTACATGTCCTTGATCTCCTGGCCGGTCATGCCGACGGACTCGGCGATCGACTCGTTCGTCTCCCAGCCCATGTTGATGTCCCGCATGTAGGAGCGCATCGCGGCGAGCTTGCGCAGCACGATGTCGACCGGTCCGGTGTCGCCGGCCGTGAACAGCTCGGCCAGGTACTCGATCGGAATCCGCAGCCGGTCGATGGCGGCGAACAGGTTCTCCTGACGCTCACCGTCTTCCCCGGTCTCGCTGACCGCGTCGACGACCGGTGACAGCGGCGGGATGTACCAGACCATCGGCATGGTCCGGTACTCCGGGTGCAGGGGCAGCGCGACCTTGTACGTGTTGATCAGGGCCCAGATGGGCGAGCGGCGGGCGGCAGCGATCCAGTCCTCGGGGATACCTGCCGCGAGTGCCTCGCGCACGACCTCCGGGTCGTTCGGGTCCAGGAAGACGCTGCGCTGGGCCTCGTACAGGCCGTGCTCATCGGGGGTCGAGGCAGCCTCGAGCACGCGGTCCGCGTCGTACAGCATCAGACCCAGGTACCGGAGGCGTCCCACGCACGTCTCGGAGCAGATGGTCGGCTGACCCACCTCGATCCGCGGGTAGCAGAAGGTGCACTTCTCGACCTTGCCGGTCTTGTGGTTGAAGTACATCTTCTTGTAAGGGCAGCCGGTAACGCACTGCCGCCAACCGCGGCATCGGTCCTGATCGACCAGGACGATGCCGTCCTCCTCCCGCTTGTAGATCGCGCCGGTTGGGCAGGATGCGACGCACGAGGGGTTGAGGCAGTGCTCACAGATGCGCGGCAGGTAGAACATGAAGGCCTGTTCGTACTCGAACTTGATCTTGTCGCTCACCTTGCGAAGGATCGGGTCGTTGTGCCCGTGCTCGACCGATCCGGCGAGGTCGTCGTCCCAGTTGGAGGACCCGGTGACCTTGGTGTTCTCTCCGGTGAGCAGCGACTTGGGCCGGGCGACCGGCATGTTCTGCTGCGCCGGGGCGGTCGTGAGGTTCTCGTAGTCGTAGGTCCAGGGCTCGTAGTAGTCCTTGATCCCCGGCAGGTACGGCGCGGCGAAGATGGTCGCCAGGTTCTTCAGCCGGCCACCGGCCTTCAGCTTGAGCTGACCCCGCTTGTTCAGGGTCCAGCCGCCCTTCCACCGCTCCTGGTCCTCGTACGTGCGCGGATACCCCTGACCCGGCCGGGTCTCCACGTTGTTGAACCAGATGTGCTCGGCACCGGACTTGTTCGTCCACACCTGCTTGCAGGTGACCGAGCACGTGTGGCAGCCGATGCACTTGTCGAGGTTCATCACCATCGCCATCTGCGCCATGACCCGCATCAGTAGGTCACCTCCTGGTTGCGGCGACGGATCACGGTGACCTCGTCGCGCTGGTTCCCCGTCGGACCCATGTAGTTGAACGCGAAGCTCTGCTGGGCGTACCCGCCGACCATGTGGGTCGGTTTGATCATCAGCCGGGTGAGCGAGTTGTGGTTCCCGCCTCGCTGGCCGGTGGTCTCGGACAGCGGCATGTCGATGAGCCGGTCCTGGGAGTGGTACATGAACACGGTGCCCTCGGGCATCCGGTGGGAGATGATCGCCCGCGCGTTGACCACCCCGTTGCGGTTGATGGCCTCGATCCACTCGTTGTCCCGGACGCCGATCTTCTCGGCGTCCTGCGGGCTCATCCAGATTCCCGGACCGCCCCGGAACAGAGACAGCATCAACAGGTTGTCCTGGTACTCGGAGTGGATCGACCACTTGTTGTGCGGGGTGAGGTAGCGCACCGAGATGCCCCCGGTGGGGGTGTCGCCGATCGCCGGCTCGTCGAACAGGGCGGTCATGTCCAGCGGTGGCCGGAACGTCGGCAGCCCCTCGCCGAGCTCGGTCATCCAGTCATGGTCGAGGTAGAAGTGCATCCGGCCGGTCAGGGTGTGCCACGGCTTGAGCCGTTCCACGTTGATGGTGAACGGCGAGTACCGACGCCCCCCGGTCTCAGACCCGGACCACTCCGGTGACGTGATCACCGGCGCCGGACCGCGCTGGGTGTCGGCGAACGTGACCCGGTGGCCCTCGTTCTCCGAGGAGAGGTCGCTCAGGCGGCAGCCGGTGCGCTTCTCGAGGGTCTCGAAACCCTGGGTGGCGAGGTGTCCGTTGGTCGTGCCGGAGAACATCAGGATCATCTCGCACGCCTGGACGTCGTGCAGGATGTCCGGCCGACCATCGGCGACACCGCCACGCACATAGCCGTTCTTCGCCCTGAGCTCACCGACCTCACGAGTCAGGTCGTAGGTGATCCCCTTCGTGGTCGCACCCAGGGTGTCCATCAGCGGCCCGACGGCGCGCATCATGTCGCCGATCGCGGTGTAGTCGCGCTCGACCTCGACGATCTTCGGCATCGTCACACCGGGGACCGGCTCGCACTCGCCGTACTTCCAGTCCAGAACCCGGCCGTGCGGCACGGCCATCGCGTCGGGGGTGTCGTGGGTCAGCGGCACGGCGACGACGTCGGTCTGCTTGCCCAGGTGCCGGACTGCCAGCGCGCTGAACACCCGGGAGATCTGCTGCCAGGCATCCCAGTCGGTCCGCGACTGCCACGGCGGGGAGATCGCCGGGTTGAAGGAGTTGACGAACGGGTGCATGTCGGTGGTCGACAGGTCGTACTTCTCGTACCAGGTCGCCGCGGGCAGCACGACGTCCGAGAGCAGGGTGGAGCTCGTCATCCGGAAGTCGAGAGTGGTCAGCAGGTCGAGCTTTCCGGTCGGCGCCTCGTCGTGCCAGGTGACCTCCTTGGGTCGGTGCCGCTCGGGCGTCTCCTGCGCGCTGATGGTGTGCGACGCCCCGAGCAGGTGGTTGAGGAAGTACTCGTTGCCCTTGGCCGACGAGCCGAACAGGTTGCTCCGCCAGAGGGACAGCACGCGGGGGAAGTTCTCCGGCGAGTCCGGGTCCTCGGCCGCGAACGTGAGCCGTCCGGCCTTGAGCTCGTCCACCACGTAGTCCTTGGTGCTCTTCCCGGCTTCGCGCGCCTGGGCACTGATGATCAACGGGTTGCGGTCGAACGTCGGGTAGGACGGCATCCAGCCCAGGCGGGCCGACTGGGCGATGACGTCTGCGGTCGTCTTACCGGCCAGCTGACCCTTGCCGGTCCGCGCCGAGAGCGTGTCGGCGCCGAACTGGTCGTAGCGGAACTGGTCGGTGTGCAGGTACCAGTACGCGGTCTGGACCATGTTCCGCGGGGGACGCAACCAGTCCAGTGCGTTGGCCAGCTGGGAGTAGCCGGTCAGCGGTCGCACCTTCTCCTGGCCGACGTAGTGCGCCCAGCCACCACCGTTCACCCCCTGGCATCCGGTGATCGTGGTCAGGGCGAGGAACGTCCGGTAGATCGTGTCGGAGTGGAACCAGTGGTTGGTGCCGGCTCCCATGAGGATCATCGAACGACCCTTGGAGTCCACGGCGTTCTGTCCGAACTCACGGCCGATGCGCTCCGCGGCGTCGGCGGTGACCCCGGTGATCGTCGCCTGCCAGGCCGGGGTGTACGGCGACTCCGCGTCGTCATAGCCGGTGGGCCACTCGCCCGGGAGCCCGGACCGCCCGACGCCATACTGCGCCAGGAGCAGGTCGAAGACGGTGGTCACCAGCCGTCCGGCGACCCGGCGCGCAGGGACCCCGCGGCGGATGGCTCCCACGCTGCCCTGGCCGGTGTCGAAGCGGGGCATGTCGACCGGGACGGTGAGCTCGGCGTCGTCGATCAGCGACAGTCGCGGCTCGATGTCACCGAGGTCGAGGTTCCACTTGCCCACCCCGGTCTCGCCGTAGCGATGGCCCAGCGTTCCTGGCGGGACCCGGAGCTGACCGGTGGTCTCGTCCACCAGGACGGGCTTGAACGCGGCGTTCTCCGTTTCGGGCTCGATCTCGTCGGTCAGGTCCGCTGCGGTGAGGAACTTCCCGGCCGTGTGGGTGATCTCGCCGTTGGCATCCTGGGCAGCGTCGAGCGTGACGAGGAAGGGCAGGTCGCTGTACTTCTTCACGTACTGGATGAAGTACGGCGTCTGGCGATCGACGTAGAACTCCTTGAGGATGACGTGACCCATCGCCATCGCCAGCGCGCCGTCGGTGCCGGGCTCCGCGGGGAGCCACTCGTCGGCGAACTTCGTGGCGTCGGAGAAGTCGGGTGAGACGACGACGACCTTCTGCCCCCGGTAGCGCGCCTCGACCATCCAGTGCGCATCAGGCGTGCGTGTCACCGGAACGTTCGAACCCCACATGATCAGGTAGCCCGCATCCCACCAGTCCCCCGACTCGGGTACGTCGGTCTGGTCGCCGAAGACCTGCGGCGAGGCGACGGGCATGTCCGCGTACCAGTCGTAGAAGCTGAGCATCGACCCGCCGATGAGGTTGACGAAGCGCGCACCCGAGGCGTGCGAGACCATCGACATCGCCGGGATGGGCGAGAAGCCTGCTACGCGGTCCGGACCCCACTTGCGGATCGTGTGCACGTGCGCGGCTGCGACGATCTCGATCGCCTCGTCCCACGACGCGCGGACCAGCCCGCCCTTGCCGCGGGCACTCTTGTAGCGGGCCGCCCGCTCCGGGTCCTCGGTGATGTCTGCCCATGCCAGGACCGGATCGGTCAACCGGGCCTTGGCCTCGCGGTACATCTCCAGCAGCACCCCGCGGATGTAGGGGTAGCGGGTGCGGGTCGGGGAGTAGGTGTACCAGGAGAACGACGCACCTCGGGGGCAACCCCTCGGCTCGTACTCGGGCTTCTCCGGCCCGGTCGTCGGATAGTCCACCGCCTGGGTCTCCCAGGTAATGATCCCGTCCTTGACGTAGACATTCCATGAGCACGAGCCTGTGCAGTTGACCCCGTGCGTGGACCGGACGACCTTCTCGTGGCTCCACCGGTCCCGGTAGAACGCGTCGCCGGACCGTCCACCGACCTTGAGCAGGGTGCGCCCGTCCGGGGAGACCTCCTGCTTCGGGGTGAAGAACCGACGTGTGCTGATCAACGCATCAGTGAGTCTGCTGTTCATCGACGTGGTCATCGAGACACGCTTCCCGCCGGTCCCCGATGACCGACTTGAAATCACCTCGCGGTGCTGGTCCCGACGTGCCGCCTCAATGCGATTCGTGCGCCGGGCGTGGCAGTGCGTTCACGCTAGCAAGGCGGCGTGCTGCACGCCATGGTCTGGCTCGGGCAAAGCCAGGGACGCCACCCGGGAGTGAGACCTGATGGCGTTGTCCCCGCGAGCCGCTGCCGGCGTGGCCTGCCTCGTGACCGGTGGTCTGATGGTGACCGGCTGCACAGCCACGGAGCCGGACGACATCAAGTCGAAGAAGGAGCACCGGCAGACGCAGGCTCCCGTCGACGACGGCCTCGGGGACGACGAGGGGGCGGCGCCGACGGCGTGGTCTTCACCGAGAACCCGTACCCCTCCGGGCCGTCCGCCCAACATCTGATCGACGAGGCCGTGCCCGCTGGGGACCTCGACGAGCCGACGGGGTTGATGTACGGGGTCTGGGCACAGTTCCATGACCCGCGCCTACCGGATCGCGGTCAGCACCCGATCGAGGTCACCGCCTGGATCGCGCGGAGCCGCGACGGGCTTGAGCTCTTCGACACCACCGCGAAGGCGTAGGCCGGGCGCGACGTCCTCGTCGCCGCCGGCGCGACGCGGCGGGTTCACGCGTCGCGGGTGCGCAAGGACACGGCGGCGCCGATGACTGCGGCGAGGACCCAGGTCGTGAAGACCACCGCGCCGGTGGTGGCGTCCAGGAAGGCACCTGATGCGTCGGGGGTGAACGTGGTGAAGGAGTTGGCGGCGTTGGACGGCAGGAACTTCAGGACCCCGTCCCAGCTCTCCGGCAGCACCATCGTGGCCAGGGTGGGCAGGAAGACCACCCCTCCGATGAGGGCGGCGATGGACCCACCGATGCTGCGCAGCAGGACGCCGAGCGCCACGCCCGTGATCCCCAGGCCCGTGAGGTAGGCGGCCGTGCCGAGGACGGCACGCGCGACGCCGTCGTCGGACCACCCGACGGTGGTGGCCCCGGCGTCGCCGAGGACGGCCATGCCCGCGAAGAACACGACCAGCGTGGACGCGAGGACGACGACGCCCGTCAGAGCGCTGAACACGAGGATCTTGGCGGCGAGGACTGGCAGCCGCGCGGGCACGGCGGCGAGGGTCGAGCGGATGAGGCCGGAGGCGTACTCCCGCGCCCCGACGAGCGCGCCGGCCACGCCGACGAGCAGCAGCGCGGGGTGCGTCCCTGTGAACACGATCGAGAGGGGGTCACGGCCCTCTCCGCCGAAGCCCGGCCCAGAACCGTCAGTCGCACCGGACGCCGTGAGCGCGGCGACGACGCCGAAGCCCGCGGTGAGGACGACGATCGACGCCAGCATGATCCAGGTCGAGCGGAGGGTGACGGCCTTGATCCACTCGGACCGGAGGACCCGGGCGAAGGTCAGACTGACGTCCGCCCGTCGTTGGCCGGGAACGGGTACGGCGGGCGTGGCAGGTGTGGTCAGGGCGGTGGTGGTCATCAGGCAGCCTTGCTCGTGTCGGAGGAACCGTGGAAGGCCACGGCATCGGCGGTGAGGGTCATGAACGCCTCCTCCAGGGAGGGGGCGACGGGGACGAGTTCGTGGAGTTCAATGCCGTTCGCGGCGGCGATCCGCCCGATGGCGGACGCCGGAAGACCCTCGATGGCCAGCCTGTCCGGGGCGTCGGAGGAGACGGTGACCTCGGCGGCCGCGACGAGGCCACGCAGACGCATGGCGTCCGGCGAGATGACCCGCACGTGGTTCTTGGAGGCCTTGGCGATGAAGTCCTCCATCGGCAGGTCCGCGATGAGCTTGCCTCGGCCGATGACGATGAGGTGCTCAGCGGTGATCTCGAGCTCGGACATCAGGTGCGAGGACAGGAACACCGTGCGGCCCTCGCTCGCGAACTTGCGCAGCAGGTCCCGGATCCACAGGATGCCGTCCGGGTCCAGTCCGTTCACCGGCTCGTCGAGCATGAGGATCTGCGGGTCCGCGAGCAGGGCGGTGGCGATCCCGAGCCGCTGGCTCATGCCGAGGGAGAAGCCCTTGGCCGGCTTGTCCGCGACGTCGGTGAGGCCGACGACCTCGAGCAGCTCGTCTGCGCGGCCCTGTCCGATGCCCACGGTCGCCCCCAGCGCACGCAGGTGGTTGCGGGCCGAGCGGCCGCCGTCCACCGCGCGGGCGTCGAGGAGGGCCCCGATCTCAGCGATGGGGGCGGGGGAGTGTGCGTACGAGGTGCCGTTGACCGTGGCGTGCCCGGCTGTGGGCTTGTCGAGCCCGAGGATCATGCGCATCGTCGTGGACTTGCCGGCGCCGTTGGGTCCGAGGAAGCCGGTGACGACCCCGGGCCGGACGGCGAAGCTGATGCCGTCGACGGCGGTGACGTCGCCGAACGTCTTGGTGAGGTCGTGTACCTCGATCACGTGGTGCTCCTTCATTCGTGGCGGAGGCCGCACTGGACCTCGCGATGACACGAGTCTCGCGAGGCGCGGTCGTGATCGTCGTCGTCCCACCGTGGACGATCCCGGGTACCACGACCGTGGTACGTCGGGTGGCCGCCACTACAGTCGAGAGATGACCGTGCTGCGTTCGTGGTCTGCCGCTGTTGGGCGCCACACCGGGGCCTGGGACGTCGCACTCGCCACGTTGCTCGTCCTGGTCAGCCTGGTGGAACCAAGGATGGGCCGGGACGTGGGGCCCGCGCTCTCGGCCCTGCAGATCGGCTTCCTGGTGGTCGGTTCCGCCGCGCTCGCGCTGCGCCGCACCCACCCTGTGGCGGTCCTGACCGTCACGGTGCTCGCCGTCGGCGCGGTCGTCGCCCTCGGGGGCCTCAGCAGGTCAGGGGTGGCCGCGATCGGCATCGCCGGGTTCTCGGTGGGTGCGTGGACGGACCGGCGCACCACGTGGATCGCCGCACCCACGGCCGCCGCGGTGCTCCTGGGTGCCGCCCTGGTGGGTCCGCGGGAGGTGCCCTTCGTGGCGGAGTCGTTCGCCACCGTGTTCTGGGTGGGGCTGACCTTCGCCCTGGGCGATGCCTCCCGCAGCCGCCGCGCGTATGTCACGGCCGTGGAGGAGCGCGCGCGCCGGGCTGAGGAGTCCCGGGAGGAGGAGGCGCGCCGGCGCGTCGCCGAGGACCGCCTGTCCATCGCCCGCGACCTCCACGACGTCATCGCGCACCACATCGCCGTCATCAACGTCCAGGCGAACGTGGCCAACCACCTGCTCAGCACGGACCCGGACGTGGCTGCCGATGCCCTGTCCCACGTCCGGCGCTCCGCCCAGACGGTGCTCGCCGAGCTCGGCACCGTCCTGTCGGTCCTGCGCCACCCGGCCGATGTCGCCGCGCCTACCGACCCCATCCCGAACCTCGAGCGCCTCCCCGAACTCGTGGCCTCCTTCCGGGCGATCGGTCTGCCCGTCACCGTCACCGAGTCCGGTCCGGCGACGCCGTACGACCCGACGGTCGAACTGGTCGCCTATCGCGTGGTCCAGGAGTCCTTGACCAACGTCCACAAGCACAACCCGGGAGCGGCCACGAGCGTCACGCTCGAGCGTGATGAGGACGCCCTACGGGTCGAGGTCGTGAACGCCCCTGGGCACCCCGCCGCACCGCAGCCCGGAAACGGCTACGGCCTGATCGGCATGCGGGAGAGGGTCACGGCCATCGGGGGTACCGTCGAGGCCGGTCCCACCCCAGCGGGCAGCTTCCGCGTCCGCGCCGTCCTGCCCACCATTGCGGGCTGACCCGTGGTCCGCGTCCTCCTGGCCGACGACCAGTCCCTCATCCGCGCAGGATTCCGCGTGCTCCTCGACAGCGAGCCCGACCTCGAGGTGGTGGGCGAGGCGGCCACCGGGACCGCCGCCGTCGCACTGGCGCGCACGCTCCGGCCCGACGTCGTCCTCATGGACATCCGCATGCCCGAGCTCGACGGGCTCGGGGCCACCCGCCAGATCTGCGCCGATCCAGACCTCGCCCACACGAGGGTGCTCGTGCTGACCACCTTCGAGATCGACGAGTACGTCTTCGAGGCGCTGCGCGCCGGGGCGAGCGGGTTCCTCGGCAAGGGCGTGGAGCCGGCCGACCTCATCGCCGGGATCAGGGTGGTCGCCGCCGGTGAGGCACTGCTTTCCCCCGCGGCCACCCGCGGCCTGATCGCCCGGTTCCGCGACGACCCGGTCGCCGGAGCCTCGGGCTCCGACACCCTCGCAGCACTCACCGACCGCGAGCGCGGGATCCTCAGCCTCGTCGGGCAGGGCCTGTCGAACGAGGACATCGCCCGCGCCCTCCACCTCTCCCCGCTCACGGTCAAGACCCACGTGAACCGCGCGATGACGAAGCTCGGGGTACGCGACCGCGCCCAGCTCGTGGTCATCGCCTACCGGACCGGTCTGGTGCGCCCCGGCCCGGGTTCGGGCGACGCGTGAACGCGCGGCGGCCTCACCGGACCACGCCCTCGCCCTGACATCGGGCGTGCGCATCGGGCAAAATTGCTCATTGGGCAACGAGAGCTTAGGGTGGGGTCCCTCCACTACTCACCGATCGAGGGCGCTCCCATGTCTGCACTCCTGTACCGCCTGGGCAGGCGAGCCGCGCTGCGGCCGTTGATGCCGTTGTTGTCCTGGCTGTTCGTCATCCTGGCGGTGGTCGCCCTGCTCGTCACGCAGGCCCCCTCGATCTCCACCAGCCTCACCCTTGATGACGCCCCGGCCCAGCAGGTGCTGGACGAGGTGACCGAGGCGCTTCCCGAGGCGGGTGGCACCCAGGGCACCCTCGTCTTCCAGGCAGACGACGGTGGCCGTGTGGACACGCCCGTGCGTGCCGACGCCATCGACCGTGCCCTCGACACGGCCGCCGGGAGCGGCCTCGTCCAGGACCGTGACGCACGGCTGCTCGACCAGCAGGCCGACGTTGAGGTCACCGTGCGCGAGAACGTGGAGGCGCGCGTCGCTGACGACGTCACCGTGCGGATCGAGGAGCTGGTCGAGACGCTCGAGGGAGGCCTACCGGTCGATGGACCGGCCGCACAGGGCGAACAGGCCGCCCAGCTCGCGCCGCGGATCGCGGCGATCAGCGCCACCGCGCGCGATCTCCTGGCCGCACCGGATGATGAACTCATCAGCGGTTCCTCGGATCTCTTTGCCGACGTGGAACAGCTGCAGGCCGACCTGAGCCGGGCGGGCATGGACCTGGGCGTGCTCCCCGCTCCTGAGGATGGGATGTCGGACCCCGCGGCTGCCGTCGAGGCCGCCACGGCGACCGCGACAGCCGACGCGCTGGGGCGACTGGACTCTCTGCTGGGTGGTACGTCGCCCCGCGGCACCGAGCTCCTCACCTCCGACGGCGTTCGCCCGTCCGTGCTGGTCTCCGACGACGGCACCGCCGCGATCGCCTCGGTCCAGCTCAACGAGCAGGTCTCCGACCTCCCTGCGGGGAGCCTGGACGACCTGATGGCCTCGATCGACACGGTGGTGGCCGACGAAGGACTCACCGTCGCCGCGAGCAGCTCCCTGCAGCCTCTCGAGCCACCGATCGGCGGGCACGAGGCCATCGGCCTCGCCATCGCAGCGGTGGTCCTGATCATCACTCTCGGCTCGCTCGTGCTGGCCGGACTGCCCATCCTCCTGGCATTGGTGGGTGTGTTCATCGGTGTCGGCGGCGCGTACGCCCTCTCGGGGAACTTCGAGATGACCACGTCCACCCCCGCCCTCGGGCTCATGCTGGGCCTTGCCGTCGGGATCGACTACGCCCTGTTCATCGTCCACAAGCAGCGCTCACTGCAGGTCCGGTTCGGACTCGACACCATCGAGTCCACCGCCCGCGCGGTCGCCACCGCGGGTGGCGCGGTCCTCTTCGCGGGCGCCACCGTCGTCATCGCACTTCTGGGCCTGCTGACCCTGGGGATGGGCTTCGTCTCGACGATGGCGGTCACTGCCGCAGTCACCGTCGCGCTCGCCGTCGCGTTGGCACTGACCGCGCTGCCCGCCCTGCTCGGGCTGCTCGGACGCAGACGGCGACGTGCGGCACCCCAGCCTCAGGCCCGGCCCGAGCCGCAGCACGGGCATTCGCGTTTCGGACGGGCAGCCCAGCGGTGGATCACCGCCGTCACGGCCCGGCCGATCCTGACCATCGTGCTCGTCGGACTCGCGCTCGGCGCCCTCGCGGTCCCTGCCGGCCAGATGGAGCTCGGCATGCCGTCCGGGGCGGTCGCCGCTCCCGGGTCGGAGCAACGGACGGCGTATGACGCAGTGAGCGATGCCCTCGGTGAGGGTGCCAACGCACCGCTGGTCGTCGCGCTGACGCCGACGGATCCCGACGCCGTGGACCAGGACCGCCTCGAGGCGTGGCAGATCGAGCTCGCCGACCACGACAGTGCCTCCAACGTCCGTCTCATGGGCACCTCGGAGGACAGGTCCCTGGTCCTCTACACCGTCGTTCCCACCGCCGGTCCGACCGACCCCGGCACCGCCGACCTCGTCCATGCCGTTCGCGGCAGCGAGATCGCCGACGTCGAGCAGGTCGGCGTGACCGGGCTGACCGCCATCAACATCGACCTCTCCGAGTCGTTGAGAAGTGCGATTCCGGTCTACCTGGGGCTGGTGGCGCTGCTGTCGCTTGCCGTCCTGCTCCTGGTGTTCCGCTCCCTGGTGGTCCCCCTGGCGGCGACAGGCGGCTTCCTCCTGTCCATCGGCGCCACCCTGGGGCTCGTGGTGACCGCCTTCGGCAACCCTGACTTCACCTGGCTCGTGGGCGTGGACCGGGCAGGTCCCGTGCTGAGCTTCCTGCCGATCATGGCTACCGGCATCCTCTACGGCCTGGCCATGGACTACCAGGTGTTCCTCGGCACCTCGATACGCGAGGTCTACGTCCACGGCGCGTCCGCCCGGCAGGCCGTGGTCGACGGGTTCCACCACGCCAGCCGAGTCGTGGTGGCGGCCGCGGTGATCATGGTGTCAGTCTTCGCTGGCTTCGTGCTCAGCGACGACGCCATGATCCGCCAGTTCGGCTTCGCCCTGTCCGCCGGCATCCTCATCGACGCGTTCCTCATCCGCATGACGCTCATCCCTGCGATCCTCCACCTCGCGGGCGACAAGGCGTGGTGGCTACCCCGGTGGATGGACCGCATCCTGCCCGACCTGGACCTGGAGGGCACCCGGCTCGAGATTGCGCCCGCTCCCACCGAAGCTCGGACACCAGCGCCGACTGCCCCACCGCTCCATGAGAGATTGGTGCGGTGACTCCCGGGCTCCGAGACGCGAAGCGGGTCGCGGTCGCACGACGGCTCGCCCGGATCGCGTTCGAGCAGGTTCGCGACCGTGGGCTCGGTGAGGTCACCGTGGATGGCATCGTCGCCGAGGCGGAGGTGTCCCGGCGCACGTTCTCGAACTACTACCTGTGCAAGGAAGCCGCCGTCGCGGCGATCGTCGTGCACAGCGTTGAAGCGGCCCTCGCGGAATGGGACCCACCGGAGTCCGTGGACGTGCTCGACCTCGCCCGGGACCTCGTGGAGCATCAGCTCAGAACCGGGGCACTGAGGCAGCTCACCGCGGTGGCCACCCTGGCATCGGAGCATCCCCAGCTCGTCCCGTTCGTACGCGACGCACAGTGGCAGGTGTGGTCCGCCGCCGGGGACAAGATCCTCCAGGCGGTCCCCGATCCTGACAGCGCCGCCATCGAGACCCTGGGGCTGGTCGTCGGCGCCCTCTTCGGGATCGTCAGCGCCAGCCTGAACGCGACAGGTGTCCGCGACGGCGACGCTGCCCTGCTGCTGCACGCCTCAGCCCTGAGAGGCCTCGCACGACTCGAGCGAGGGCTCGGCCGTCCGCGCTGACCGCAACAACCAACCGCCGAAGGAACCAGCCGCGTGGCCCCTGACGACACACGTCGCCGCCACCACGCATGCTGATTGCTCCCGCCCAACTGGTGGCTCCACTCCTCGCCGTCCCCACCCGCGCCCGCGGCCGACGGGGAATGGCCCTGGGCACGACACGGAACCGAAGTGCGACTCATGGCGGACCGTCTGAAGACCACCCACGCCCAGGACCGCGAACTTGCAGACGAGCTGATGGCCCGTCACGCCGTAGTGGTCGACCAACTGGACCTTCCAGCGCGCGGAGTCGAGGTCGATGATGGCGGGCTTTCCCTGCTGACCCTCACGGCTGCGAGGTCGACCCGGTGGGGCACTTGTGGCGGGAGCGCACGAAGTCGAGCGCGGCGGGGAGGTGCTGGTCACGTGCCGTCGCGAACGCCGTGTGCAAGGGGCCCGGATTCCGCTACCTGGCCGAACTTGAGGACCCTGACCGTGCGAAGGCGTTGAAGCACCCTGCGGGCCTGGCGGACCTCTATTCGCCGACACTGCCGACGGCGACCAAGGACCCCGAGATCAGCGAAGCGGTCGTCCGTGCCACCCTCCTCCGCCGGTAAGGATGCCGTCGGACACGACGGTTGGCTCGTCTGCGCTGATGCGAGTGGCGCCGCCGCATCTCAGGGCGACGCGAGCCGGTCGCGGTACTGAGTGGTTGCGCCCTTCTGGTGCAGAGCCCGCTCGACGGGCTAGGACGTGGCGTCGAACTTCTTGCGGGGCTGCTCGATGATCGCGGGAGTCTCGCCGACGATCGCGTTCTGACTGTGGCGCCAGAAGAGATACTTCGCACCGAGGTTGATCATGGTGGCGAGTCGGTTGCGGTTGCCGAGCAGGCTGAAGACGTGGATCGTCACCCAGATCACCCACGCTGGGAAGCCCGTCAGTCGGGGTAGTCCGCTCACCTCGGCTACCGCGGAGCTGCGTCCGATCGTCGCGAGACTTCCTTTGTCGCGGTAACGAAATGCCGGCCGGGTCGTGCCCTTGATCTCGGCGTCGATCAACTCGCCAACGAACCTGCCGCCCTGAAGTGCAGGCTGCGCGAGCTGCGGAAGTGCGCGGTCGCCTTCCTCGACAGCCGCGTCGCCGATCGCGAACACACAGTTGAGGCCTTCGACCCGCAGGTGATCGTTCACGCTGATCCGGCCACCACGTCCCTGAGGCACTGCCCAGTTCTTCACCGTGTCGTGCGCGGTCACGCCGCTGGCCCACACCACGATCCCCGCCGGGAGAAACTCCTCCTCGTCACCGATCACGACGCCGTCAGCTCGCACTTCTCGGACCGCGGTATTGAGCCGCAGATCGACGCCGCGCTTCTCGAGCGCCTTCCTTGCATACTCCTGCAGGCTCTCGTGGAATGGTCCGAGCAGGCTCGGCATCCTTTCCACCAGCGTCACATGGATGCGCTTCGGATCGAGCTCGGGATAGGTCACGGACATGTCGTTGTTGCGCAACTCGGCGAACGCACCCGCTGTCTCCACGCCGGTCGCCCCACCACCGACGATGACGATCCGCAGCTCTTGATCCTTTCCATTGATTGCCGCCTGCTCGAGCTGTGCAAACATCGCGTCGCGAAGCTCGAGCGCCTGTAAGCGTTGGTACAGCGGCATGGCGTGCTCCTCAGCACCAGTGACGCCGAAGTAGTTCGTGGTCACGCCTGCGGCGATGACCAGGTAGTCATAGGCGAGCTGTTGACCGCCATCGAGACTGATCGTTTTCGCGACATGGTTCATGCGCAGCACTTTGCCCTTGAGGAACCGTACATTCTTCTGGTTTGAGCGAATGGCGCGTAGGAACCACGTGATATCGCCCGGGTTCAGCGTGGCGGTCGCGACTTGATACAGCAGCGGCTGGAACTGGTTGTAGGCGTGCTGGTCGATGAGGGTCACGTCGACGACGGTGTCTCGCAGCGCGCGGACCACTGCGAGCCCGCCGAATCCACCTCCGATGACGACGACCCGCGGACGGGCCGCCCGAGCGGGTGAGGCAGTCATCACGTCATCGTAGTCGGATCGATCGTCAGACCCGTGGCTGCGTCGCCGTCCAGGTGCGCCACCCGGCGGGGTCCCCCAGGTGGACTTTCGACGCCGCGGGTCTGGCGTGCACGGTGTATGTCATCAACGAGCTGTGGGACCTGCGTTGCCACTGTCTGCGATCTCGGAGACTCTGGTGGTGCGGAGGCGCTGCCTCTCGTTGCGGCGGCGAGCGAGTCGACGGGTGAGGTGAACTGAGATGGCCACCGACCAGGTGTTCGTCATTGTCGGCGCTGGAGAAGCTGGGGGCTCCGCCCTGCAAGTGCTGCGCGAGGAGGGGTTCGACGGGCGGCTGGTGCTCGTCGGCGCGGAGGAACACCTACCCTACGAACGCCCGCCCTTGTCGAAGTCGTACCTCAACGGAGAGCCGTACAAGTCCGAGGGGTCTCTGAAGGGCCAAGACTGGTACGACGGTCAGGGTGTCGACCTTCGTCTCGGCCGTCGGGCGGTGCGCCTGGACCGGTCCGCGCGCGAGGTCGTCCTCGACGACGAGGAGCGGTTGCGCTACGACAAGGTGTTGGTTGCCACCGGAGCGACCCCGCGACGGCTCGATGTCCCCGGCGGCGACCTTGGCGGCGTGCACTACCTCAGGACGCTCGAGGACTCGGAGCGCCTCGCGCACGCGCTGACAGCGAAAGCGCGAGTGGTGGTCGTCGGGGCCGGCTGGATCGGGCTGGAGGTTGCCGCGACCGCCCGCGGTCGCGACTGCACGGTCACCGTCATCGACCCGGCCGATGTGCCATTGAAGGCAGCCCTGGGGAATCGCATCGGTGGATTCTTCGCCGACCTGCACCGCCAGCACGGGGTCGGGTTCCAGCTCGGAGGCACCGTGACCGAGCTGCGCGGGCACCAGAACGTCGAGGGTGTCGTGATGGACGACGGGACCGAGCTCCGCGCGGACCTGGTCGTGGTCGGAGTCGGCGTTCACCCGGTGGTCGACCTGCTCGGAGCGGACTTGCTCGCGAATGACGGCGGAGTACGGGTCGATACTCAGATGCGTACCGAGGATCCTGATGTGTTTGTGGCTGGGGACATCGCCAGCGTTGAGAACCCGCTCTACGGTCGTCGGATCCGGGTCGAGCACTGGGCGAACGCCCTGATGGGCGGCCAGATCGCCGCCCGGTCGATGATGGGCCACGCCTCCGACTTCGACCCGGCACCGTTCTTCTTCACCGACCAGTACGACATCGGCATGGAGTACGCCGGGTGGGCGCCGGCAACCGCCGCCGACCCGCTGATCCGCGGTGATCTCTTGGGGAACGCCTTCCACGCATTCTGGCTCGTTGACGACGTCGTCGTCGCGGGTATGCATGTCAACGGTTGGGAGGAAGGCATCGAACCTGTGCAGAAGTTGATCCGGGGCCGGGTACGGGTAGATCGAGACCGGCTCGTCGACCTCACCGTGCCGTTGGCGGACCTGCTGCCATGACATGACCGTTCAACGTCCGTGCATCAGCGCAAAGATGGGGTCCCTACCTCCGTAGCGACGTAGCGGGACCTCCACACCGAGAGGATCGTCATGGCTGTCAAGCTCCACCACCTCCCGCCCCGCCTCGCCTGCGGGGCCTTCATCCTGAACACCGGGATCTCGAAGCGGTCGCTAGACGTCGAGGCGGCGACGGGTCTCCGGGACCAGGCGACCAACGCCTACCCGGTGCTGAAGAACGTCGATCCGGTCCGCTTCGGCAAGGCCCTGTCCACCTTCGAGATCGTGCTCGGCTTGAGCCTGCTGGTTCCGCGCGTGCCCACGTGGGTGGGAGCGGCCGGGCTGAGCGGGTTCTCGGCGGCGTTGATGGGCGTCTACCTCAAGACCCCGGGCATGACCCGCGAGGACGGCATCCGCCCGGCGCCTGCAGGGATGGGCATCGCTCGCGACATCTTCATGCTCGGCAGCGGGCTCGGGCTCGTCATCGAGGAGTTGACCACCCGTCGCCGCTGAGGACCTGACGGTGATGCATAGCGACGCACCACGTAGTGGGAGCGGGGCTGCGCGAGTCGGCGTCCGAGGGCTGCAAGTACGGAGAACGCCCGCGTCGACTCCCGCCGCCGTGTCCTGGACGTGTTCCGCGCCGCAGAGTCAGGAGGGGGAGTGAGGCACGTCGCCGAACACACCGGCTTGCACCCCCACACCGTCCGCTTCCACCTCGAGCGGCTCGTGGACGACGGGCTCATCGGTCTTTGCGGGTACCGATCCCGCCCAGGTCCTCACCCTTGGACAGCTGGGCCCGAGCTCTCACAGCGCGCCAGGGTGGACGCTCGAGGGCGCCGGTTCCCGTAGGTCGTCCGGGCCAGGACCGGTACTGCGCGGAACCTCGCTGGTGGCCATGGGCTCGGACGCGAACAAGGGACCGAGGTCCTGTCCACGATTGTCGAATACCGTTTCGGGGGACCATTATACGGAGACGAGGTCCAGGTCTGTGCCGCCACCCGTCGGCAGGGTTGGAACGCCCACCCCGATGTTCCCGGGAGTCCCTGATGGCCGAGCCCCTGTTCCCGCCGACCACGCGGCACGTGACGGCCCGCCGCGAAGAGCTCGCGCCGGACGTCCACGAGGCGTGGAACCGCTTCAGCCAGGCGGTCTTCGCCGCCGGCGCCCTGGAGGAGAAGATCAAGCAACTGATCGCCGTCGCGGTCGCGCACGTGACCCAGTGCCCGTACTGCATCACCGGGCACTCCAAGCTTGCCCAGCGCAAGGGCGCCACCGATGAGGAGATCATGGAAGCGATCTGGGTCGCCGCCGAGATGCGGGCTGGTGGTGCCTACGCCCACTCCACGATCGCGCTCAACGCGATCGGTGCGCACACCCACGGCGGCAAGGCGCAGCCATGAGCAGGAACACGTTCGGGAGCCGCGACCAGCTCACCGTCGGTGACGTCGTCTACGACATCTTCCGCCTGGACCAGGTCGAGGGCTCGGCTCGCCTGCCGTACAGCTTGAAGGTGCTGCTGGAGAACCTGCTGCGCAACGAGGACGGACGCCTGGTCACCGCCGCGCAAGTGCGTGCCTTGGCCACCTGGGATCCTTCCGCCACGGCCGGGACCAGCACGGAGATCCAGTTCACTCCGGCGCGGGTGCTGATGCAGGACTTCACGGGGGTGCCGTGCGTGGTGGACCTGGTCGCCATGCGTGACGCCATGACGGCGGTCGGCGGGGATCCGGCGAGGATCAACCCGCTGATCCCGACCGATCTGGTCATCGACCACTCGGTGATCGCTGACGTCTTCGGCCGTGCCGATGCCTTCCGGATCAACGCCGACCTGGAGTTCGAGCGCAATCACGAACGCTATGAGCTCCTGCGGTGGGGTCAGCAGGCATTCGACAGCTTCCGGGTGGTGCCCCCGGATACCGGGATCTGCCACCAGGTGAATCTGGAGTACCTCGCCCGGGTCGTCTTCACCAGAGACGGGCCCCAACGGCCGGTGGCCTACCCGGATACGGTCGTAGGCACGGATTCCCACACCCCGATGATCAACGGTCTGGGTGTGCTGGGTTGGGGTGTCGGTGGCATCGAGGCGGAGGCTGCCATGCTGGGCCAGCCGATGAGCATGCTCATCCCGCACGTCGTCGGCCTGAAGCTGACCGGTGAGCTGCCTGAGGGCACCACTGCCACCGATCTGGTGCTGACGGTGGCTGAGCTCCTGCGACGGACACGCGTGGTGGGGAAGTTCGTGGACTTCTTCGGGCCCGGCGTGGCTAGCGTGCCCCTGGCCACCCGCGCCACCCTAGGCAACATGAGCCCGGAGTATGGCTCCACGGTGACCATTTTTCCGGTTGATGACGAGACGCTGGACTACCTTCGTCTGACCGGCCGTCCGGCGCACCAGATCGACCTGGTGGAGGCCTACGCCAAGGAGCAGGGACTGTGGCACGACGCCGACCGCGTCCCGGACTACTCACAGATCGTGGAGCTCGACCTGTCCAGCGTCGAGCCGTCCTTGGCCGGGCCCACGCGGCCGCAGGACCGCATCCCCCTGAAGTCTGCCCAGCGCGCCGTGCGTGGCCTGCTGGCCGGGCAGACCCACGCCGAGGCGGTCCGGGGTGGGCTGGACGAGGCTTCGGCGGACTCGTTCCCGGCTAGCGATCCGATCGCGGTCAGCGCCCGGATCAGCAGGGACGAACCACCGCACACCGGTAGCTACGACGAGCCGAAGACGTGGCCCTCTGACCCGACGCAGATCCTGCTGGATGGCACCACGGCGAGCATCGACCACGGCGACGTGGTCATCGCGGCGATCACCTCCTGCACCAACACCTCCAACCCGTCGGTGATGATCGGTGCCGGGCTGCTGGCCAAGAAGGCCGTCGAACGGGGCCTGCGGTCCAAGCCATGGGTCAAGACCACCCTGGCTCCAGGCTCGCGCGTGGTCACCGACTACTACGAGCGGGCCGGGCTCACCCCGTACCTCGACCGGCTCGGCTTCAACCTCGTCGGGTACGGGTGCACCACCTGCATCGGCAACTCCGGACCGCTGATCCCCGAGGTCAGCGCCGCCGTCGCCGAGCACGACCTCACGGTCGCCTCGGTCCTGTCCGGTAACCGGAACTTCGAGGGCCGCATCCACGCCGAGACGACGATGAACTTCCTGACCTCACCGCCCCTGGTGATCGCCTACGCGCTGGTCGGCACCATGCACACGGATCTGCTGCGTGAGCCCCTTGGGCAGGATGACGACGGGCAGGACGTCTACCTGCGCGACATCTGGCCGACCACCGCCGAGATCAAGGCCGTCGTCGATGCCAACGTCGAGGCCGGCATGTTCACCGCCGGGTATGCGGATGTCCTGACCGGCGACGTGAACTGGCGTGGCATGGCGCCGAACGACTCCCAGACCTTCAGCTGGGACCCGGCCTCGACCTACGTTCGCCGACCCCCGTACTTCGACGGGATGCCCACGGAGCCAGAGCCGGTGCGCGACATCAACGGGGCACGGGTGCTGGTCCATCTCGGCGACTCGGTTACCACCGATCACATCTCTCCCGCCGGCGCGATCAAGGCCGACTCCCCAGCCGGTCGTTACCTCCTCGAGCACCGAGTCGAACCGAAGGACTTCAACTCCTACGGCTCACGCCGCGGCAACCACGACGTGATGATCCGCGGAACCTTCGCCAACATCAGGCTGCGCAACAAGCTCGTGCCCGGTACAGAGGGCGGATACACCCGACTGCCCGGCGGACAAGAGCAGAGCATCTTCGACGCCGCCCAGGCCTACGCACGGGACGACGTCCCGCTTCTCGTGCTGGCCGGCTCGGACTACGGCTCCGGATCCTCGCGGGACTGGGCCGCCAAGGGCACCAAGCTGCTCGGCGTCAAAGCAGTCCTGGCCACCTCCTTCGAACGGATCCACCGGTCGAACCTCATCGGCATGGGAGTCCTGCCCCTGCAGTTCCAGGAGGGTCAGTCCGCCGAGGAGCTAGGGCTGAGCGGGGAGGAGATCTACTCCATCCTCGGCTTCGAGGACGCCGACGAGCTGCCCCGAGAGGTCACCGTGCGCGTCGACACCGACGGTCAGATCCGCGACCTGACCGCGAGGGTGCGGATCGACACCCCTGCCGAGGCCGCCTACTACCGCCACGGCGGGATCCTGCCCTACGTGCTTCGCCAGATGCTCCTGGCGTGAGCGCTCGAGATGGGCCCGGCCCAGTACGGACTTCCTGGCCTGCATTTCGGTAGACGAGAGGGAGCGGCGTGGCCACAACTACTGCTGCGGCGAGAGTGCGCAAGGCCAGGCGGACGAGCGTCGGTCTGAAGCTCGCGATGGCGATCACCGGCGGGCTCTTCGTGCTCTACGTGCTGGCGCACATGTACGGCAACCTCAAGGTGTTCTCCGGGCAGGAGGCCTTCGATGGCTACGCCCACCACCTGCGGGAGCTGGGTGAGCCGCTGCTGCCGTACTCAGGGTTCCTGTGGGTCATGCGCATCGGTCTGGTCGTGGCCCTGGTGGTGCACGTGTGGGCGGCGGTGAGCCTGTGGAGACGGGCGAACCACGCCAGGAGCACTCGGTACGTGAAGTTCAGACCGGTGCAGGCGACCTGGTCCTCGCGAACCATGCGCTGGGGCGGGGTGGCGCTCCTCCTCTTCGTGATCTTCCACCTCCTGCAGTTCACCACGATGACCATCCAGGTCGGCGGCAGCTTCGACAGCCCTTACGACCGCGTCGTCGCCGCCTTCTCGACCTGGTACATCCTGGCGATCTACGTACTGTCGATGCTCGCTCTGGGCATGCACTTGCGGCACGGGATCTGGAGTGCCGTACAGACGCTCGGCTGGTCCACGCGCCGGCGTGAACCGGCCATCAAGCGGACCGCACTGGTGATCGCGCTGATCATCGTGGTGGGCTTCCTGGTTCCCCCGATCGCGATCTTCCTCGGCGTGCTGGAGTGAGATGGGTGAGGAGAAATGGTGACTGAGACTCTCGTCGATGGGCTCTATCGCGAGGGTGCGCCCATCCTGGACACGACGGCCCCCACCGGTCCGATCGAGCAGCGGTGGTCGGAGCGCACGTTCAGCGCCCGCCTCGTGAACCCCGCCAACCGGCGCAAGCTGAAGGTCATCATCATCGGGACTGGCTTGGCCGGAGCCTCAGCCGGGGCCACGCTGGGTGAGGCTGGCTACCAGGTGACGTCGTTCTGCTACCAGGACAGTCCGCGCCGAGCGCACTCGATCGCGGCCCAAGGTGGCATCAACGCGTCGAAGAACTACCGCAACGACGGCGACTCCACGTACCGGCTCTTCTACGACACGATCAAGGGCGGCGACTTCCGGTCCCGGGAGTCCAACGTCTACCGGTTGGCCGAGTTGAGCGGCAACATCATCGACCAGTGCGTGGCCCAGGGCGTGCCGTTCGCGCGGGAGTACGGCGGCCTCCTCGACAATCGCTCGTTCGGCGGGGTGCAGGTCTCCCGCACGTTCTACGCCCGTGGCCAGACCGGTCAGCAGCTCTTGCTGGGCGCCTACCAGGCGCTGGAGCGGCAGATCTCCGCCGGGACCGTCGCGATGTACACCCGCCACGAGATGCTCGAGCTCGTGGTCATCGACGGACGGGCGCGCGGCGTCATCGTGCGTGACATGGTCACCGGTCAGATCGAGACCCATCTCGCCGATGCGGTCGTGCTGGCGACCGGTGGCTACAGCAACGTCTTCTTCCTCTCCACGAACGCGATGGGCTGCAACGCGACCGCGATCTGGCGGGCTCATCGCCAGGGGGCCCTGTTCGCCAATCCCTGCTACACGCAGATCCACCCCACCTGCATCCCGGTGTCGGGGGAGTACCAGTCCAAGCTGACGCTCATGTCGGAGTCGCTGCGCAACGACGGGCGGATCTGGGTACCTGCGGCCAAGGCGGACGCGCGTGACCCCCGCGAGATCCCCGAGGACCAGCGCGACTACTACCTCGAGCGCACCTACCCGGCGTTCGGCAACCTCGTGCCGCGGGACATCGCGTCCCGGGCAGCCAAGAAGGTCTGTGACGAGGGCCGCGGGGTGGGTCCCACCGGTCTGGGTGTCTACCTCGACTTCGCCGATTCCATCCAGCGGCTCGGTAAGGAAACTGTGATCGCCCGGTACGGCAACTTGTTCGACATGTACCAGCGCATCACCGGTGAGGACCCGTACGAGGTGCCGATGCGGATCTACCCCGCGGTGCACTACACGATGGGCGGGCTGTGGGTGGACTACGACCTGCAGTCCAACCTCCCGGGCCTGTTCGTGGTGGGTGAGGCCAACTTCTCCGACCACGGTGCCAACCGGTTGGGTGCCTCGGCGTTGATGCAGGGTCTGGCGGACGGCTACTTCGTGCTGCCGAACACCATCAACGACTACCTCGCGGCAGGACCGTACAAGGCGGTCGACGACGACGACCCGGCCGTCGCCCAGGCGGTCGGCACGGTGCGCAGCCGGATCGCGACCTTTCTTGTCGCGCAGGGCACGCGATCCGTTGACTCCTTCCACAAGGAGCTCGGCCAGATCATGTGGGAGTACTGCGGCATGGAGCGCACCGAGGAGGGGCTGCGGCACGCGATCGGGCGCATCCGGGCGCTGCGGGCCAGCTTCCGGGCCGACGTGCGCGTGCTCGGTGAGGCGGAGGAGCTCAACCAGTCGCTCGAGAAGGCGGGGCGGGTGGCGGACTTCATGGAGCTGGCCGAGCTGATGTGCATCGATGCGCTGCACCGCCGCGAGTCGTGCGGCGGACATTTCCGTGCCGAGAGCCAGACCTCAGCCGGGGAGGCGCTGCGTGACGACGAACGGTTCGCCTACGTCGCGGCCTGGCAGTGGACTGGCGACGCCAACCCACCGACTCTGCGCAAAGAGGACCTCCACTACGACTACGTCGAGCTCAAGCAACGGAGCTACACGTGAGGATCACGCTGAACGTCTGGCGGCAGCAGAACGCACAGGCGCCGGGTCGGATCGTCTCCTACCCGCGCCAGGACGTGTCACCGGAGATGTCGTTCCTCGAGCTGCTCGACGTCCTGAACGAGGACCTCATCGCGCAGGGCGACGAGCCGATCGCGTTTGACCACGACTGCCGCGAGGGCATCTGCGGGCAGTGCGGGGTGATGATCGACGGCGTCGCCCATGGCCCGCAGCGCATCACCACCTGTCAGCTGCACATGCGCTCGTTCGCCGACGGCGACACCATCACGGTCGAGCCCTGGCGTGCCGACCCATTCCCGGTCATCAAGGACCTGGTCGTCGACCGGCGCGCGTTGGACCGCATCATCTCCTCCGGTGGCTACGTCAGCGTCAACACCGGGTCTGCGCCCGACGCGCACGCCACGCCGTTGCCCAAGGAGAACGCGGACCGCGCGTTCGAGGCGGCGGCCTGCATCGGATGCGGCGCCTGCGTGGCCGCATGCCCCAACGCCTCGGCCATGCTGTTCACCGCCGCCAAGGTCACGCATCTGGGCGAGCTCCCCCAAGGCCAGCCTGAACGCGCGGCCCGGGTCGTCTCCATGCTGGACAGCCACGACGCCGAAGGCTTCGGTGGATGCACGAACATCGGAGAGTGCGCTGCGGTGTGCCCGGCCGGGGTGCCGCTCGACACGATCTCCCAGCTCAATGTCGACCTGCTCGGTGCACTGAGCCCGCGACGTCCCGGGTGAGCCTGACCCGACGACGACACCGCTGGCGTTGTCGACCAAGCACCGAGCCGGTGGCCGTGGCCGGCACCTGCGACCGGCCGGCAATCGACCGCTTCGGGTAGGTTGCGGTCTGGAGCCGCGCTAGGAGAACAAGCAGGAGCACACCATGATCCCGACACTGACATCTCGGCGACTCCGGCTACGTCCATGGACTGTGGATGATGCTGATGCCGCTTTCGAGATCTACAAGCACGAGGAGGTGGCCCGGTGGCTGAGCCCCGCGATGGACGCGGTCCGTGACCCTCAGGAGATGCGGCTGGTCCTCCAGCACTGGGTCGCTGAGAGCCACCGGAGCGTGCAACCCACCGGTCGGTGGGCCGTCGAGCTCACCGAGGAGAATCGAGTCCTCGGCGGGATGACCCTGCTGTACTTGCCCCCGGGAGGCACTGACCTCGAGATCGGATGGCAGCTGTCACCCGAATTCTGGGGCCACGGCTACGCCACCGAGGCCGGTCATGCACTGGCGCATTGGGCCCTCGAGTACCCCGGCATCGACGAGGTCTTCGCAGTGGTCCGTCCCACCAATGCTCGCGGCGCAGCCACAGCCAAACGCATCGGCATGGAGTGGGTCGGCGAGACAGACAAGTACTACGACCTGCAACTGCAGGTGTACCGGGTGCGCGCGGCCGACCTCGACCAGTCCCTGGCCGACCAGCAGTACGGCGCTGACCAGCACCGGCCGCCGCAGTGAGGGCTGGTGAACCCGACATCAGGGCGGTCGTCTGCGATCTCGACGGGGTCCTTGTCGACTCCGAGCCCTTGTGGGGCTCATCCCCGGTGCGGTGGAGGCGGCCCGTCGAATCGCAGCAAGTTGGCCGCTCGGACTGGCCAGCCCCCCGCCAGTCGTCCTGATCGATGCGGTACTCGACAGCGCCGAGAGCGAGCCGTTCTTCCGGGTGATGTCGACCGAACCGGTGGAGTACAGGAATCCGTCGCCTGACGTCGTCGTGGTAGTGGCCGCAGGGCTTGACGTCAGCACCCGCCAATGCGTCGTGGTGGAGGACTCGAGCGACGGGTTGCGGAGCGAGTGCGGCGGGCACTCGCATCATCGCGATCCCCGTCCAGCTATCCGCCGGAAGCGGACGCGGGCGCACTCGCTCTGGCCGAGGTGGTGCTCCCCGACCTCACAGGGTTGACTCCGGAAGCGCTCGCGACCCTGGGATGACGCACGGCATACTCGAGTGGTCAGTGCCCACATCGGGAGGACCCTGCCGTGGCCAAGAAGCTCGCCACCCAGCTGGTGGACCAGCTGCAGTCAGCGGGGGTCCGGCGCATCTACGGGATCGTCGGGGACAGCCTGAACCCGATCGTGGACGCCGTACGGCGCACCGGGGGCGCGGATCGCGAGGGGCTCGACTGGATCCACGTGCGTCACGAGGAGGCGGCCGCGTTCGCCGCCTCGGCCGAGGCACAGCTCACCGGCAGGCTCGCTGTGTGCGCCGGGTCGAGCGGGCCCGGCAACCTGCACCTCATCAACGGCCTCTACGACGCCAACCGGTCAGGCGCCCCGGTGCTCGCCATCGCCTCGCACATCCCGAGCCGCCAAATCGGCAGCGACTACTTCCAGGAGACCCACCCCGACCGGCTGTTCACCGAGTGCTCGGTCTACTCCGAGATGGTGAGCACCAGCGATCAGGCGCCGCGCGTGGTGCGCAACGCGATCCAGCACGCGCTCGGCAGACGGGGGGTGGCGGTTGTGACGCTGCCCGGCGACTTCGCCGACCTCGATGCGACGGCGCCCACGCCCACCTGTCACCCGATCGTGCTCGGAGCGATGACCCCGGACCGGGTCAGCGTGCAGCGCCTGGCTGAGGCGATCAACGAGGCCGGCAAGGTGGCGATCTTCGCCGGCGCAGGCGTCGAGGGTGCCCACGACGAGGTGGTCGAGCTCGCCGCACGGATCAAGGCTCCGGTCGGACACTCCCTGCGCGGTAAGGACTTCATCCAGTACGACAACCCCTATGACATCGGCATGACAGGGCTGCTCGGTTACGGCGCCGCCGCCGAGGGTATCGAGGACGCAGACCTGCTGATCCTGCTCGGCACCGACTTCCCCTACGACCAGTTCCTGCCCGAGACCCTCACCGCGCAGGTGGACCGTGCAGCCGAACACATCGGTCGCCGTACCGAGGTGCAGATCCCCATCCACGGTGACGTGCTCCCGACGCTGCACGCCCTGCTGCCCCTGGTCGCGGAGAAGAACAGCGACCAGTTCCTGCGCCGGATGCTGAAGAAGCACGACCGGCTGATGAGCAAGGCCGTGGGCGCCTACACCCGCGAGGCCGACAAGCTGGTGCCGATCCACCCGGAGTACGCGGCCTCGATCCTGGACGACGTGGCAGCCGAGGACGCAATCTTCACCGCGGACACCGGCATGTGCAATGTCTGGACCGCGCGCTATATCCGCCCGCTCGGCACGCGCAGGCTCATCGGTTCCTACCTGCACGGGTCCATGGCCAACGCGCTGCCGCAGGCGATCGGCGCTCAGCTCGCCTTCCCGGATCGCCAGGTGGTCTCGGTCTCCGGCGACGGTGGCCTCTCCATGCTGCTCGGCGAGCTGATCACCGCAGCGACCCTGCGCATCCCGGTCAAGGTCGTGCTGTTCAACAACTCCACCCTCGGGATGGTCAAGCTCGAGATGCTCGTCGCCGGACTGCCCGACTTCGGCGTCGACGTTCCGGACACCAACTACGCCGCGATCGCCGAGGCGATCGGATACCACGCCCGGCGCGTAGTCGACCCCGCCGATCTCGAGGACGCCTACCGCGCCGCCTTCGCCCACGACGGACCCGCGCTCGTCGAGGTCATCACCGATGCGCAGGCACTCTCTCTGCCCCCGAAGATCACCGGCGAGCAGGTCTTGGGCTTCGCCACCGCCATGTCGAAGGTCGTGCTCAACAAGGGCGCCGGCGAGGCCCTCAGCATGGCGCGCAGCAACCTACGAAATCTGCCCCGTGGCTGAGCCGGACACAGCTCGGTGAGATCACCCAAAGCACGGACCCGACCCGGCGGCTGAGGGCCGCACCCCTCAGTCCAGTGGGGAGTCGGGCTTGCTCCCGAGCAGGTCGGTGGCGCGTTGTGCACCGAAGGTACCTGGCCGAGCCGGCCAGCCTGGAAGTCCTCGACCGCCCGTCGGATCTCTGCTGTAGGTGGACCTTCCCCGTGAGCAGAAGTGGGTGCCGCCGCGCCACCAGGACCTGATCGGTGACCAGGTAGGACCGCCGTCCACCGACGGCGGCGGCGCCTTGTGCGCATCAACGCGGACGGCGTCGCCGGAACAAGCGCCCCCGGTTCGACACACACGCCGATTCGCATGGGTCTACGTTCTCGCCCGCCGGAGCGTCGGCGCCGACAGGTGCAGCCCATGGAAGAGCCCGCCGCTGTGCTGCGCGAGGAAGCCCTGCTGTACGACGACGTCGGCTGAAGCAACAAGGCTACGAGTGAAGATCACATCGAAGCTCTGGCGCCAGCAGAACGCCGAGAGCCCCGGGCGTCTCGCCGCCTACCAGCGTGAGGGTGTCTCGGCGGACATCGCGTTGCTGGATCCGCCTGAGGGTAGTTTGCGACCGTGACCGACTCACTGAGTGGACGGGTGCACCATGCGGTGGAGGGGCTGACTCCGGGCTACTTCGCCCTGGTGATGGCCAGCGGGATCATCTCCGTGGGCATGAGCCTGGAGGGCTTCGACGTGCTCTCGTTGTGGCTGTTGATCATCTGCGCGAGCGCGTTCGTGGTGTTACTTTCCCTCACCGCGTGGCGTTTCGTCGCGTACCGCCAGGCGACCAATGACGACTTCAACGACCCGGGGCGTGGCTTCGGCTTCTTCACGTTCGTGGCCGGCACCAATGTGCTGGGGGTGCGTCTGGGCATCGAGGGCTACTACGAGGCGACCGCCGTCCTGCTGGTGGTGTCCGGCCTGGCTTGGCTGGTTCTCGGCTACGTGGTGCCGTGGACCGCCGTGCTGGGGCGCGAAGAGCGACCAGTGGTGGCGACGGCGAACGGCACTTGGTTCATCTGGGTGGTCGCGAGCCAGTCGGTCGCCATCTCCGCCGCCACGATCGAGCCGGTCTTCGAGACGGGACGCCGCGAGCTCGCACTGCTCGCGGTTATGTCCTGGTCGATCGGGGTCTTCCTGTACGCCGCAGCGGGCGTCTTCGTCGCGCTGCGGCTGATGCTCTACAAGTTCGGCCCTGAGGAGCTGACCCCGCCGTACTGGGTGTCGATGGGCGCGCTGGCCATCACGGTTCTCGCGGGAGCGCGCATCGTTGAGATGGCGGACGCACCGATGGTGGACGCAACACGCGAGCTCATCGCCGGCCTGTCCGTCGTGTTCTGGGCGTTCGCGACCTGGCTGATCCCGGTGCTGGTCGCCGCGGGCTGGTGGCGCCACATCGTGCGGCGGGTCCCCCTGCGCTACGAGGCGACCCTATGGAGCATCATCTTCCCGCTCGGGATGTACGCCGTCGCGGGGATCTACCTCGGGCGAGCCGACCGGCTCCCCCTGGTCGGCATGATCGGCGCCGTCGAGCTCTGGGTGGCCTTCGCCGCGTGGTTGCTCGTGCTCGCGGCCATGGTGCGGCACGTGTCGCGCACCGTCCTCTTCGGCGCGCGGCACCGCTGACGACCAGATTCGCATGGTTTCCACGGACACGGGCAGGGCCTCAGGCGGGCTGGCCTGCGACTCACTCCTGGTGCACGTACCCCGGGATCACCTCGTGCCCGGCGACGAGCGGGGTGTCGGCCGGGACCATCCCGAGCTTGGCCGCACCGCCGGGTGAGCCGATGGGCTCGTCGTGACCCGGCAGCGTCTCCTCGAAGAAGGCGGCGTTGTCGGCCAGGTAGGGGACCAGAGCGGTGGGCAGGTCGTCCTCGTAGTAGATGGCCTCCACCGGGCAGACCGGCTCGCAGGCCCCGCAGTCGACGCACTCGTCCGGGTGGATGTACAGCGAGCGCTCACCCTCGTAGATGCAGTCGACCGGGCACTCCTCGACACAGGCCTTGTCCTTGACGTCGACGCACGGCGCCCCGATCACGTAGGTCATGGCTTCCTCTCTCGGGTGGTGGCGTCCGGGGTTCCGGACGACGTGCTCAGCTCACGGGCAACGCCGTGGCGAGCAGGACGACGACCAGGGACCCGATGAGCGAGGCGAGAGCCAGGGACCGGGCCAGGGTCCGGCGACCCACCCCGTTCGCCCAGCCGTGCAGGCCCGCGGCGAGCATCACCAGGACGAAGGCGACGAGCTTTCCGGCCAGCGTGCGGCCGTAGCCCGGGTCGCCGAGCGAGGCCCAGGTGACACCCTTGTGCCAGGCGAGCAGGACGCCGGTGGCCACCTGTACGGGGATGAACCCGGCCATCGTGATCACACCCAGGCGCAGGCCGAGCGTGCGCATCAGCTCGGCGCGCTCCCGTTCGCCCAGCCGCCGTCGGGCCACCGGCAGGACGAGCATCGATACGGTGACCTGCCCACCGACCCACAGGATCGCGCCGAGCACGTGCACGAAGCGGACCAACGACCAGACGTCCACCTACGATGCCTCGAGCACGCCGTGGGCCCCGCGCTCGCCATCGACCATCGCGTGGTCGGTGAACGGGTACCGGCCAGGCTCCGGCAGGACGAGCTCGACGAAGCCGCCCTGGCCGGGGGCGAGGTCGAGCACCTGGGCGAGACCGCGCTCGGCGTTGCCGGGGCGCAGCAGGTAGGCGCCCTCCTTGAAGACGGTGTCGAACTGGGCGCCGACGACGTGGAAGGCGGTCCCACGCTGCGGCCCGGCGGCGACGACCCAGACCCGGATCCGCTCACCGGCGCGCACGGCGACCGGGGCGTGCGCGTACTGGTTCACGTAGCCGTTGAAGACGACCGCGCTGGGTGCCTCGGCCGCGATCGCCGCCTCGTCGGCCGTGCCCCCGTCCGGTCCGAGGTAGAGCTCGGACTGGACCATGACCAGCTCGGTGTCGACCGGCTCCAGGCTGGGGGGCTCGATGATGACCGCGCCGTACATCCCGTTGGCGATGTGCAACGACATCGGCTTGGTGCTGCAGTGGTAGAGCCAGGCACCCGATCCCTGGGCGACGAACTGGTACGTCAGCTCCTCACCCGGGTCGATGGTGCGCATCGGCTGGTCGGGGGCGAGTGCGCCGGCGTGGAAGTCGATGCCGTGCCCGGTGGTCGCCTCGTTGACGAAGGTGATGGTGAACAGGTCGCCGACCTGGCCGTGCAGCGTCGGGCCGGGTGCGGTCCCGTTGAAGGTCCACAGCGTCTGCCGGACGCCGGGTGCGACCTCGACGACGGTGTCGGTCACGGCCATCCGCACGATGTGCTCGGTGCCGCCGGGCAGCGGCTGCAGGTGCGGGTCGTACGGCTGCCAGTCCGGTCCGGGCGCGGCGTGCAGGTCCAGGGCGGCGCGCTCCGACGTCGCGCCGACGCCCGTCGCGGTGCCGGACGAGGTGTGCGACGCGCGGGACTCGACGGCCTCCCCGTCCGCGTCGGACGCGATGATCGTCATGGTCATCCCAGCGGCCTTGTGCCCGGGCAGCGAGCACCACCCGTCGACGCCCGCGTCGACCACGCCGAGGTCGAGCGTCGACGACTCGCCGCCACCCAGCACCGGGGTCTGCTCACCGGAGGCGAGCACCAGGTCGTGGCGCATGGCGTCGTCGTTGGTGACCTCCAGGACCAGGTGCGTCCCGCTCGGCACCTCGATCACGGCCGGGGTGATGCGCATGCCGGACAACGTGACCTGGACGGTACGGGGCCCATCGCCCCCGCCCGGTACGGCGACCGAGCCGCCGGTCGGCGCCGACGCACCCGACAGGGCGACGACGAGTGCGATGACGAGCATGACCGCGCCGAGGGCGAGCCCACCCAGCAAGCCGGCACGGTCACCGCTGCTGCCCGACGGCGGGCCCTCGGGCAGCCGAGAGACCGCGTGGTCGTCGGTGGTGCGGTCGTGGGTCGTGGTCATCGTGGACCTCCGGCTCGGCGTGAGCGCACGACGGCGGTCGCGGAGGCGACGAGGAAGAGCACGACGGCCACCTCGGTCGCCACCCCGCCCACGCGCCACAACGTGGTCACGCCGAAGGCGTCGCCGGCGACGAGCCGGACCGCCAGGGCGACGTGCAGCAGGCCGAGGTGCAGGTAGAAGGACGGGTGGAAGGGCAGGCGCACCCGCAGGACGGCGGGGACGATGACCGGGGCGTGCCCGAAGATCATCGACATCACGAAGCCGAGGAAGACGGCGTGCAGCGCGGCGTCGTAGGCGGCGACGCTCGAGCCGAGGTCGCCGATGACGAGCCAGAGCACCCCGGCGACCGCGAGCCACACGTAGCCGGCGAGCAGGCACACCGCCATGAAGCGGGTGACGCCGGGGATCTTGATGGTCCGGCGGGCGACGTCGTTGACCGCACCCCACAGCGCCAGCCCCAGCAGCCCGGCGCCGGCCACGCGGGTCCCCACGACGGCGAGCGTCGGCAGGGTCGTCAGGACGAGCCCGGCCAGGAAGACGCTAGAGGCGACGGTGAACTGACGCACCGAGGCGGGTCGCAGCAGGCCGACGCGGGCGAGCTCGAGGCGTTCACCGACGATCGTGAGCACGAGGAAGCCGGCCAGCCACGGGACGAGCTGGGGAACGGTCCAGCCGGCGAGCCAGAGCACCGTCGCGACGTACCAGCACACCGCACCGGCGGCCATCACCCGCAGGTGGACGGCGGGCTGGACCCGGTGGACCACGACGTACACGACGACCAGCAGGATCGAAGCCACGCAGAGCAGGAGGCGTCCGGCGAGCGCCTGGCCGAGCAGGACGGCGATGCCGCCGAGGCCCGCGGAGGCCGGGGCGAGGAAGCCCCAGGGCCGTGCCAGTGCGACGGCGCGCTCGAGGGAGATGACGGTGCCGAGGAAGCCGAGGACCATCAGCGGACCGTGGTCGGACGCCGTCGTGCTCGTCACGGTCGGGACGGGCAGTCCCAGCAGGAGGAGACCGCCCCAGAGCCCGGCCAGCAACGAGATGACGGCGGCCACGAAGATCGGGATGCGCCGCCAGGGGACGCGCGGGGCTGGTGCCGTCCCGGCGGACCGGGGCTGCGGGGCGGAGGACGAGACGGGGACGGGGACCTGCTCCGTCACCATCCGAATGCCTGCTTGACCTCGGCGCTCATCATCTCCGGTGTCCAGGCGGGGCGGTGGGTGATCTCGACCTCGACGCGGTCCACCGCGCCGCTCTCGATCAGGACCCTGCGTACCTCGTCGGTGATGTACTCCCCGAGCGGGCAGGCGGGTGTCGTGGTCGTGATGAGCACGGCGGCGACCCGGCCGTTGAGCTCGAGGCCGTAGACCAGGCCGAGCGAGACGATGTCGACGCCGAGCTCGGGGTCGATGACGTCGCGGAGCTCCTCACGCAGCTGCGCCACCTCGGTGCCGGGGCCGACGAGGCGGGTGACCGAGAGCAGCTCGCGGCTCATCGCACCGACCCGGTGCGGACGGCGGCGGACCGCGATGTGATCTGGCTCGCAGTGCACGGGCGGGACTGGCGGCGGACCTGGGGCATGGGTGTAGTTTTCACGAGAACACTAGTAAAAACAACCGAGGACCTTCGTCCCCAGACCCCAGGAGAGCCATGTCCGCCGATGCCCGGCAGGCCGCCGACCCGACCCAGCCCGAGACAGCGGGAACCGTCGAGCTCGACGTGCGCACCCTGCCGCACGGTGGAAGGCACGAGGTGATCTTCGGTCACCTGAACGCACTCGGGACGGGAGAATCCTTCATCATCCGCAACGACCACGACCCCAAGCCGCTGCGCTACCAGACCGAGTCCCTGTGGCCGGGCACCTTCGAGTGGAACTACCTGGAGACCGGCCCCGCGGTGTGGCGCGTGGAGATCACACGTGTCGACTGAGGCCCCCACCGAGCTCGCCACCCCGGCTGAGGCCGCGGACGACGACGACCTCCCCGCCGGGCTGGTCCGCACGCTCACCAAGGCGTGCCGCGCGCTGGCCGAGGCGGGTCGGCCGCAGGACGCCGGTCAGCTTGCCGCCGACGGCTGGGTGCTGCTGCGGCACACCCGTCCCGATCTCGCCCGTCGCCTCGACGGCACCATGCACCACGTCGCCCGCCTCGAGCGGCAGCTCGAGGCCTCCGAACCTGGACCGGAGGTCCGCATGACCACGCCCGACCGCATCATCGACGTCCGCACGGAGATCCCCCGCGTCCGTCACGAGTTGATCTTCACCAGCTTCGACAAGCTCCCGGTCGACGCGGCCTTCGTGCTGGTCAACGACCACGACCCCAAGCCGCTGTACTACCAGCTCGCCGCCGAGAACCCGGGCGAGTTCACCTGGAAGTACCTCGAGGAGGGTCCGGAGGTCTGGCGCGTCCGGATCGGCCGCGTGGCCACGTCCTAGGTGAACGTGTGACCCGCACCGTCCGCCCACCACGAAGGAGCTGTCGTGCCCGACATGTACCCGCCCGCGACCCCTGAGGTCGCCGCTCGCCGTCGTGAGCTCGCCCCCGAGATCAACGAGGCGTGGGACCGGTTCAGCTCGGCGGTGTTCGCCGCCGGGGCCCTCGACGAGGTCACCAAGCAGCTCATCGCGGTCGCCGTCGCCCACGTGACGCAGTGCCCGTACTGCATCACCGGGCACACGCGCGTCGCTCGTCGTCGGGGCGCCTCGGACGAGCAGATCATGGAGTCGATCTGGGTTGCCGCGGAGATGCGCGCGGGCGGGGCCTACGCGCACTCCACCCTGGCGCTCGGGGTGCTCGATGAGCACGGCGCCGGTCACGCGCACGCTCACCGCGCGGAAGCCTTCGCGACGGCCATGGACGGGTCTGCGGGCGCTTGACCCAGGTCATGGTCGATCCCCGGTGATGTCCCTGACGTCGGTGCCAGTCGCCCCGAGCACTGGACGGCACGCGGTACCGATGCGGACGAGGCCCGATTGGTGGGCGGCGACGACGAACTGGGCT
The DNA here is from genome assembly GCF_000603945.1 of Actinotalea ferrariae CF5-4. Lineage (GTDB taxonomy): Bacteria > Actinomycetota > Actinomycetes > Actinomycetales > Cellulomonadaceae > Actinotalea > Actinotalea ferrariae. The sequence continues at coordinate 86,453 of NZ_AXCW01000001.1, forward strand.
CGGTCGCGCAGGTCGAGCGGGCCATGGATCGGTTGGCATGGGTCTTGACCGTCAAGGGGAAGATGACCAGGCGCTCGGCGATCTCTTCGTTGGACAGCCCTCGGCGACCAGGGCGACGATGCCGACGCTGTCCGGGCACCGGGTTGCGCTCCTACGGCTCACGGGTTGCAGGTCATGCCTTCCTAGGTGTGCGGTCCCTGGTGCATGCCCGGGTTGTGTGTCCCGGAGAAGCCCTGGGTTAGAGCGCACTGCGCGGCGTGGTCGCCAAACGTCGGTCCACTGACGGCGGTGGCCGGCGATGCTCAGAGCAGAACGACGGCCGTGAGCGCCGCCGCGGCGAAGAGACGCCCAAACCTCGTCTTGTCGGTGCTGGTCATGGTTGGCCCTTCTCGAGATCGGTTCCGTCGCGGTGCTCGCAAGCAGCGAGCTCACGCCGGGCGTCGAGGGTCTCCCATCGTGGTCGCTTCCCCTCGGCTGCGAGATCGTGACGACAGTGACCGATGCATGTGATGGTGGGCGTGCCGTCGGCACGGCGACAGCGGTCAGTGCAGCACGAGGGGGAGTGTTGCGAAGCCACTTCCGGGGTAGTGGGCGCGTGCCGGTGCGATATCCGCCGGCGCAAGTTCGGTGGTGCGTGCCAGCAGCTCCTCGACCAGGACCCGCAGCTCGAGGCGGGCCAGCGGGGCGCCGGGGCACACGTGGATGCCCCGGCCGTACAGGAGGTTGTCCGCCGGGTCGCGGTCGAGCCGGAACTCGTCGGGATCGCCAAAGACCGCCTCGTCCCGGTTGGCTGACGCCCAGAGCACGGTGACCCGCTCGCCCGCGCCGATGAGCTGACCGCCTACCTCGACAGGCTCGGTCGTCACGCGACGGTTGGCGATCAGCGGCGCGTGCATGCGCAGGATCTCGTCGTTCGCCGCCCCGATCAACGAGGGGTCGTCCCGGAGCAGCTGCTGGGTCGATGGGTGCGCCGCCAGGTGGTGCGCCAGGATCCCGACGCTCGCCGAGATCGTGCTCAGCTCGCCGACGGTCCAGTTGCGCAGCAGGCTGACGAGCTCCTCGTCGGTCATCGGGCGGTCCCAGACCCGCTCACCGAGCAGGCGGGTCGTCAGGTCGTCCGGTGCGGCGTCGCCTGCCTGGCGGCGCGCGGCGAGAAGGTCACGGATGAAGCCGTCGAACTCGACAGCGATCGCCGCCATCGTTGGCCGGTCCTGCGCGAGCGTCGCCGCGCGATTCTTAGCCGTCCAGCGCCGTAGCGGCTCCTCGAGCTCGGCCGGCCAGCCGAGGAACGCGTTCTGCACTCGGAGCGCGTACATCTCGGCGAGCGCTGGCATGAGATCGGTCGGAACGCCACGCGTCAGGTCGTCGACGAGGTCGGCGGCGATCCGCCGGCACGAGGGTTCGAGAGCGTCCATAAGGTCCGGGGTGAAGTACCGGTCGTTGACGCGCCTGAACTCGGTGTGCTCGGGCGGGTCCATCCCATTGGGCACCGTCAGGCGGTGGGGGACCGCGTTGCTGAACGTCTGCGGGTCGTCCAGCACCCGCACCACGTCGTCGTGGCGGAGGACCGACCAGCCCAGGAAGTCGCTGTGCGCGACGGGGCAGCGACCGCGCAACTCGTCATAGGCGGCGATCTGGTCCTCGAGCACCGCCTGAGATCGCGGGTCCCAGTCGGACGGCTGGTTCTCGGTCATCGCTCTCCTTGATCGTCACTGCTGCGGTGGGTGTCCGTAGAAACCGCGGTACTTGTCTGGTCGCACGAGCACGACAGTCGCTGGACACCGCCGGCCGGTGGTTCGCGTCAGCCGCCGCGGATCCGGCTGAGCACAAGTCCGATCGGGATGCTCAGGCCCAGCACCGCGACGAGCAGCCAGTAGGCCCGAAGGAGGAGGGCGGGGCCCGTGGAGCGACGGACCGTGCGCAGTACCAGCCCCAGTGCGATCACCAGTGCGATCCCGCCGATGTCGACGAGCGTGGTCCGGTCGAGCAGGACGCCGGCCAGGACCGACCCGTTGCCGAGGTTCCACAGGCCGAGGGTGCCGATCGTCGAGACTCTCGACGGCGGGCGGGGTGCCAGGATCGAGGACCCGAGGCCGAGGCCGACCTGTGCGACACCGGCGACGAGCACGAGGTAGGCGGAGGCCCAGGACGAGCTCTCGGTCGCGACGGGTGCGGTGAAACCGGCGACGAGCCCGCCTGCGATGACGCACACCACTCCGATCGCGACGAACGGTGCCGCAGCCGCCCGCCGTCGAGCGTCGGGCCTGCTGCCGGCCGACTGCGCTGCTACCTCCGGTCGCCGCTCTCGCGCTGAGCCCGTTCGTGCCCTCATGGGGTCGATGCCCTGCGCACCTGGGCCACGCACACGCGTGGTGTCACGAAGGGGTCGAGCGACTCCGCAACGGCGGTACCACCGAGTTCGTCAAGCACTCCCTGCATGATGCCGAGGTGCATGCCGCACACCACCTCGGGGTGTCGGGTCGCGACCTCCAGGAACGGGCAGTGCCGCAGCCGGAGCGATACGGTCCCCCCCTCGGTCGAGGTCTCGGGCTGGAATCCGATGTCCTCGAAGACCCGATGCAGCGCGTCGACCGCTAGCCCCGCGTCGAGCCCACCTTCAGCCGACGGCCGTTCGACGAGATGTCGGCCCCACGAGCGACCCGTCGCCACCGCCGCCTCGCGCGCGTCGCCGGCCGCCGCAGCCAGTCCGGCGAGCATCTCCGCGAGTAGCCCATAGCTGCGCTGGGAGAGGGCTTCGGCGCGCGCCACGTACAGCACCCGTGGTCGCCCAGGGGACGTCCTCGTCTCGACCGTGCGCACGGCCAGCCCGTGCGCGGCCAGCGCGTCGAGGTGGAACCGCGCCGTGTTGGGGTGCAGCTCGGTGAGTGCGGCGACGTCGACGACCGCAAGCGCCTCGGGTGACTGCCGCAAGGACTGCAGGACAGCCTGACGGCGCGACCCCAGCCGCGGCGCCGGCGGATCGGACAACGGCACGCCGCCCACACCAGGCCGCCGCGAACCTTCGGACGGCAACCCCTGTCCCGCGCGGCTCATGGCATGCGCGCGATCACGTAGTCCCGCAGCGCCGCCGCGTTGTTGTGCTCGCGATCACGAGAGCTGAAGAGCAACGTCACAGGTTCCTCCACGTCAATCGGCTGCCATGCGCCGGGGTTCGAATCCAGCTCCTCGAGGTAGCGCTCCGGAATTCCACCCACTTCTGCGGGTCATGCCCGAACCACTGACGCAGCGCGATGCTCGGCGCCGCGTCCTTTGAGCCACGCATCGATGCGGATCGCGTCGCGCCGCACCCCCCGCGGCCAGAGGCGCTCCACCAAGAAGACGCGCCCGCCTGACGGCGGCGGGTCGTAGACCCGCGCCAGAGGGATCGGTCCCACAGCCGCTCCCCGGTGTGGCACACCTCAGACGACTTTGATACCAAAACCGATCATAGCAATTCGGGAGCCCTCTGCCCGCCGCCCGATTGGCAGGCGCGGCAGCCGTGACGCGGAGTCGGCCGTGCCGCGGCCGTCGGTGCGCGGTGGGGCGAGGCTTGATCGGCGTCAAGGCGGTGGGGCCACGATCCTCGTACCGTGGGGATCACCAAGCGAAGGAGATCCCATGTTCATCAACCGCATCGCCACCCTGCTGGCCGCGCTGAAGCCCGCCACCGTGCAGGCCCACTGCGACACCGCCGATGGCCCGGCCGTCACGGACGGACACAAGGCCCTGGCGACGGGCAACGTCAACTACGCGCTCAAGTGGATCCCCGCCGACGGTGAGGCCGAGCTGCGCGAGGTCTTCGACAAGGCCCTGAAGGTCCGCACACTCGGGACGGACGCCGCGGAGCTGGCCGAGCGCCTCTTCCTGGAGACGATGGTCCGCATTCACCGGATGGGCGAGGGCGTCGGCTTCACCGGCATCCAGCCCACCGGGACCCAGGTCGACCCTGTCGTCACGGCGGCCGACGAGGCCATCGCCCTGGGCACGGACGCGGCCCTGCTGCCGATGGTTCCGGGAGAGCGCCGTGCCGAGCTCGACAAGCGGTTCCACGCTGCACTGGTCCGCAAGGATTTCGACGTGGACGATGTCGCAGCTGGCCGTCGCTACCTCGAGGCCTACGTCAGCTTCTTCATGTACGCCGAGGGTGAGGACCACGACGGGCACGAGAGCCACGGCGACAGCGAACACGCCCACGCCTCCGAGCACGCACACACCTCCGAGCACTAGGACCTCCGCATGAAGCGCCTCGTCAGGGTGGCCGGCAAGTCCATGGCCCCCACCTACCGCTCGTCCGATCTGCTGATCACGCGGCCCGTCGGACGAGCCGGCGCGCGGGTGCGGCGTGGCGATGTCGTGGTGTTTCGTCACGACGGGCTGCGGATGGTCAAGCGCGTGGTCGGCCTGCCGGGTGACCTCGTCGAGCTGGAGGCCGGTCGCCTGTTCGTCAACGGGGAGTCCGTTGATGGACGCCCCCGGGTGCATGGCGCCTACACCCAGACCTGGCGGGTGCCGGGGACGAACTACTTCATGGCCGGTGACAACCCAGCCGTCTCGGACGACTCCCGGGTCTGGGACGAACCCTTCGCCCCCGCCGCGGGTCTCGAGGCCGTCGTCACGCGACGGCTGGCGTGGCCGCGCCGACCCGGGGGACTCACGCCTCGTCGACCAGCCGCTGCAACCGGTCGGGATGCGTGATGGACACCGACCGTCCCGCGCCGATCACGATCAGGCCCTGCGCGGCGAGGCTCGACAGCGCCCGGCTCAAGCTCTCTGGGGAGGTGTCGAGCAGGGAGGCCACGTCCTTCTTGGCCAGCGGCAGGCTCACCGTGGCCACGCGGTCGCGCCAGGTGCTGGGCAGGCCGAGCAGGTAGTCGGCCAGCCGGCTCTCGACATCACGCGAGGTCAGCGAGTTGAGCCGGTGCTCGGTCTCGGACAGGCGCTCGCTCACCGTCGCCAGCATCCGCAGGCCGATCTCAGGGTGCTCCCTGATCAAGGCCTTGAGGTCATCATGGCGGAACACGCACAGTTGGCTGTCCTCCAGCGCGGTGGCGTAGTCGTCGGGCCGATGGCCGGTGAAGACCGAGGTCTCCCCGGTGAACTCGCCGGGACCCAGCACCCGGACGATCTGCTCAGACCCGTCGGCTGAGAGCCGGAAGATCTTGACGCGTCCCGTGTGCAGCACCATGAGCTGGGACAGGTGGTCGTCGGCAGGGTAGGCACTCTCCCTGGCCTTCAGATGTGTGGGGCGCGCCAGCTCCGCGACCCGACGTTGATCGTGCGCCGAGAGGCCGGCGAAGACGGGGACGCGCGAGACGCAGGTGTCGGCCATCTGCGAAGCGTAGGCACCGGGCGGCTCCTACGGGCGCGGACGTCCACGGGTCATCATGCGGTTCCTGTGCCCGTGCTCGGCCAGGGTTCGGGGTGTGGGGGCATGCCCTCGAGCGAATCGCCGATCCTGCGGAGCGAAGCAAGGATCTCGTCGACCTCTCTTTCGGGCAACGAGGTCATGACGGTGTCGAGGATCCGGATCTGCAGGCCCTGGATCTGCTCGAGGGCCGCGCGCCCGGAGTCAGTGAGCCGGCTGCCAGCGCCATCCGGACCCTCAGCCGTCGTGGCGTCCGCCGTGATCAGCCCCGTCCCCGCGAGCGCAGGCCTGATTGCCCCGTCGTCCCGCGGACCTCTGTCCACCTCGCCGTCCTCCGCGGCGGCAAGGAGCGCGTGCACCTGAGCTGGTGACAGCCCGGTGAGTCGTTTGACCGTGCGCAGGATGGGCCGGAGCAGGCGGGCCGTGCGGTCGATCTCGTTCACGAGCAGCAACGCCTGTCCCAGGCGCGACCCCGGTTCGCGGTCTACCTGGGCCGGGCGGGAGCTGTACTCGGGCGGACGGGACCGAGCGCCGGTCGCGTCAGCCATGGTGGTCTCCGACTGCAAGGGACTCCTCGAGACGGGCCGCCTCATCGTCGATGCCGTCGACGGCGCTTGGTGACCTCATCGAGCTCTCCTGACTTGACGACCGTTAAGTAGCTGCCTGAGAGTTATCATGTTCTCGCCCTTGCCGATCGTCAAGTTGGAGGCCGCTGGTGTCAGCTCCGGAGCTGAGGAGCACGCGGGACCGCATCCTCGATGTCGCGCTCGAGCTCTTCAGCCGCCAGGGGTACGAGGGCACGTCGATCCGGGACATCGCCGAGCGGATGTCGATCACCAAGGCCGCGGTGTACTACCACTTCCGGGCCAAGGAGGAACTGCTCGCCGACCTACTCACTCCCGCGACGGCGAGGGTCTCCCGCGTCCTTGAGGAGCATGGGCCCGTGCGCGACGCCGCCGGGCGCCGCGACCTCGTGACCGCCCTCGTCGACGTCGTCGCGGAGGTGGGGCCGCACGTGGTCGTGATGCTTGCCGACCCGGCGGTGGGGAACCACATCCGGGCGCTGACCGGGGAGAGCGGCCTGCCGGGGCGCATCGGGCGGGCACTAGTCGGGACGGACGGGGAGCCCGCGCCCACCGATCGGATCCGTGCCGCCTGCGCCGTCGCCAGCCTCCAGGCGGGGATCGCTGCGTGGCGGGAGGACAGCCCACCTCCGGCGGTCCTCGACGGCGAGGCGAAGGACGCGCTTGTCGACATCGTCCTGGCCGTCATCGCGCGCGACTGACGAGCCGTCGACGGCTCGCGACGGACGGAGCGTCGCCGCTGCGGCTCATGGCGTGAACGCCACCTTTCTCACGGCGTTCGGGAAAGGGGGTGCCGGTGATGTCACGAGTCGTCACCCCCGGGTCCTCCAACGATCGCGAGGTCGCCATGGACGGACGCAGGGTCCTCACCCTCTCCTTCACCGGCTTCACTCTCATGCTCGCGGTGTGGCCGATGTTCGGGGGGTTGCGGTTCGTCATCGTGAGGTTTGGGTGCGGATGGTGTGGAAGGCGGTGAGGGTGCGTCGGTCTGCGTCGGGCAGGGTGTGGAGGTACTTCTGGGTGGTTTGGATCTGGGCGTGGCCCATGCGTTCCATGACTGACATGAGGTCGGCTCCGCCGGCGAGGAGCCAGGAGGCGTGCGCGTGGCGGAGGTCGTGCATGCGAACGTTGAAGTTGATGCCGGAGCGTTGCACGGCTGGGCGCCAGTACCGGGTGTTGAACGTGGCCCTGGACAGGGGTTGGCCGGCGGCGGTCTCGCGGGAGGGGAACAGCAGGTCGTCGGGTCCGAGGCCGAGGTGACGGACTCGGGCGGTGAGGGCGTCGATTAGGTCCTGGGAGACCGTGACGGTGCGAGGCTCGTCGTCTTTGGGATACGGCTTGACGATCATGCGCTGCCCGGTGGGGGAGTCCTTGGCCGATACCTCGACGATGGTGTCCTGCACGGTGATCGTGCGGGCCTGGGTGTCGATGTGGCGGGGTCGTAAGGCGACGAGCTCACCCCAGCGCAGACCGGTCTCGATGGCGGTCATGATCATCACGGTGAACCGGGGAGGGATCTGCGTCAGCAGCTGGGTGTACTCATCGGGCGTCAGGGTGCGGGTCCTGGTTGTGATCACCTTGGGCAGGTCGGTGGCCGCGCAGGGGTTGAAGGGAATGATTCGGTCGGCCACGGCTCGGGCGAAGATGGAGTGCAACATCACGTGGTACTTCACGATCGAGCGAGGAGAGAGTCCCTTGCGTCCCTTCCCGGCGACCTGGGGGGGCTTGCCGGCCTGGTTGACCCACTCCTGCACCATGGCGGGCATGATCCGCGCCAACGGGTAGTCCCCGAAGAACGGTATGAAGTGGATGCGCAGATTCGAGGCATAGGCGGCGTAGGTGGTGACCTCCAGGTGTCGCGACGGGAGCCAAACCTGCCCGGCGTACTCCCTAAACGTGATGCGCCCGGCGCGCGGGTCGATCCACGTCCCCTCGGCCAGGGCGATCTCTGCTCGGACTGCGGCCTGCATGGCGGCCTTGTCGGTGCTGAACGTACCCACGGTGCGCTTGGCTCCGGAGGCGTCCCGGTAGCGGCCCTGGTACCGCTTCTTGCCGTCCTCAGCACGCCGGACCGTCACCCACGCCATATCGACCACCCCAACTCACATGTGGGCGCAATGTGGGCAGACACCGCCGAAAACCGGCGAACCGGGGCGGACGCCGGCGTACGAGAAACCTGTACTGACATGCAGAGATGCACGCATCGAGCCTACTCAGAAGCGGTCGCAGCACAAGAGGGGCTGCACTCATAACCCAGAGGTCGCAGGTTCAAATCCTGCCCCCGCTACCACGAAGTAGCAGGTCAGAGGCCCTTTCGATCTTCGGATCGAAAGGGCCTCTGGCGTGTGGTCAACGGATGGTCAACATGGCGCGCCTCCGGGAGCGCGTCTGGGGCGGTCGCGCACAGGCGCGAACCGGGGCGGACGACGGCGTCCGCCTCGGGCGCTGTAGGTCCCAGTGGTGAGACGTCGGAGGAGTGCGTCCTGGTCGCGCTGCAGGGCCCACGCCGGGGTCTGGACGTGTCAGCGCCGCTGCCGCTCGACGAACTCGTGCAGGGACTCGACAGGCACCTTCCGCAGCCGGCCGACCCTGATTGTCCGGATCTGGTCGGTGCGGATCAGCTCGAAGAGCAGCGTCCGGCCGATGTCCAGGCGCTCGGCCGCCTCCTCGACGGAGATCAGGAGCTTCTCGGTGTTGTAGTGGGCCTGCGGCGCATCGACCGCGGCGACCGGATCGTCGGGTGTCGCACCGGGCTGCCCGAACGGGGTGATCGTGGTCGACATGGCCTCTCCTTCGCGGTGGTGCGTTGTGCTGTCCGTCAGATCTCGATGGCGTCGCGGTCGTGGCTGGGCGCCGTTCGGGGCCCGGGCGCGCTCGGAGGGACACTGGGACGCGGCGAGGGCCGGTACATGAAGGCCTCGAGCGCGTCCGCGTCGAGCGGTGTGCCGGGGTGGAACGTCTCCCACGTCTCGGTCGCCGAGCGCTCGGTGTGCGTGGTGGCGAGGATCTGGTCGAGCACCTCCCGGGCGGTCGCCGGGGCGCCGTGTCCGGGGAGGCAGTCGGGGTCGGGCTGGTCGAGCACCACGTAGGTGTGGTTGTGGTGGCGGCCGCGGCTCATGGCGACGTACAGGTCCTCGCGCGCCATGCCGGGGACGGCGATCGTGTGGGTCTCGTCGACGGTCATGCCCTGGCTGCGGGCGGTGGAGGTGGCGTAGCCGAGCTCCACGTGCTCGGCCACGTACGCCGCTGGCAGTCGCACCGTCGCCGTCGTGCTCGCATCCGCCGGCCGGACCCGCAGCGAGCCGTCGGGGTGGATCGCGGTGACGTCCCAGAGGTCGCCGTTGCGGACGAAGCCGCTCTCGGTGACCAGGCGACGGTTGTTGTGGCGGGTGACGATCCGGTCGCCGACCCCTGCGGTGAGCCCGTCGTGCAGCACGACGCCGTCGCGGCTCACGGTGCCGGTCAGGACGCCGTTGGCGTGAGCGCGGGTGTTGAGCTCGCGCACGGTGCGGTTGTCGGCGGCCTGCAGCACCGCGGTCCGCCCCCGGCCCCGTGCGTCGGCGACGGCGGCGAAGGCGCCCTCGAGCATGTCGTCCTGCGGGCCGGCGGTGAAGGCGCCGTGGGCGGCGTAGGCGTCGAGGGCAGAGGGCCGACCATGGCGCAGCTCGAGGCTGGCGCGCGCCTCCCAGGGGTTGGCGAATCGCCACAGGGAGGTGAGCTCGGCGGTCGGTCCGCGGCGGGCGAGCATGGCGAACGCGCCGCCGGCGTCGACGGAGCCGCGTTGCAGGTGGTCCCCGACCAGCAGCACCTTGGCGCCGGCGGCCTGGGCCTGGAGCGTCAGGTCGGCGAGGGCCCGGGTGTGGGCGAGGGAGGCCTCGTCGACGATCACCAGCTGGCGCGGTGCGAGCGCCCAGCGCCGCTGCTCGACGACGAGGTCCCACTGGGCCTGGCGTGCGGCGCTGGCGGTGGCGTAGTCGCCTCCCGTCACCACCTGTTGGAGCTCGGTCACTCTCTGCGCGCGACGTCGGGCGCCGTCGCCGCTGGTCTCGTAGAGCCACTTCGCCGTCGTCTCGCAGTCCACCCCCAGCGCGCGGCTGAGGGTGTGCGCTGCCGTCGCCGAGGGTGCCAGGGCGACGAAGGGCCCGACGTTGCCCCGCCAGAACGCGGTGAGCGCGCCGAGGGTGGTGGTCTTGCCCGAGCCGGCCGGCCCGACGAGGGCGTCGACGGTGTGGCCCGAGGCGACCACGGCCCGGGCAGCGGCGGCTTGGTCGGGGGCCAGCCCGTCCAGGTGGGACGCCAGGCGGGTCATCAGGACCGGTCGGTGCCGCTGGTCGCCGACGACGGCCGTGACGGCCTCGCTGGCGTCCAGGAGCACCTTCTCCGCAGCGAGGAGCTCGACGGACGTGTACAGGTTCTCCCCGACCCGGCGGGTGGTGGGGTCGCGGGTGTCGTCCAGGTGCACGCAGACGTCCGCGGCCTGGACCGTGAGGGAGTTCAGGAGCGTCCGCCGCTGCGCGGGGGAGGCCATCCGCAGCGGCTTCGACACGCGCAGCGCCTCGGCGGCCAGGTTCCAGGTGTTCCACACCGATCGCTTCGTGGAGACGTCCGCCAGCATCTGCGCGACAATCGCCGCCTTCACCTCGGGGCCGACGTCGTGGGCATGCAAGGCGCGCCCGTAGTCGCTCCTCAGCGCCCGAGCGGCCAGGTCCCGAGGCTCCATCCCGGTCAGGGCCCGGGCGCGGTTGGCCCACTCGGCCAGAAGGTCCGCCAGCGGCCGGACCGTCTTGGGCGGCCGCGTGGTGCGGGTAAGGAACTGACGGGCCTTGGTGATCTCGACCCGGCTCGGCTCGTGCCCGTGCGTGGCCAGGAACTGCGCGGCCCAGTCCTGCTCGGCGCAGTGGATCTGCTCCGACCGGGCGGAGAAGTGCGCGAGGACGTCGTCTGGGATTCCCTCGAGCTCGAAGGCCGGGTTGCGGCGCGGTCCACGGTCACGCCGCGACCACGCGACCGGCAGGCGGCGGGCGAGTTCGTCCGCGAGGAGGGTGTCGTACAGCTCGGAGATCGTGACCGTGGCGGCGTGGACGGTCTTCCCGTCGACGCTGCGCCACACCCCGTCGGGGCCCTGAACCTTGTTGGCGATGACAACGTGGGTGTGCAGGTTCGGGTCGCCCGCCCGGGTGTCCCAGTGGTCGAACGCTGCGGCGACCATCCCGCGGGTGCGGACCTGATAACGCCCGCCCTCGCCGGTGCGCGTACGGATGGCGCGCTGCTCGAGGAACTCCAGCGATGACGCCAGCGCCGCCCGGTGCGCGTCATAGACGATGGCGCGGGTCGCGTCATCGGCCAGCGCCCACAGGACGGAGGCGGACTTGGGGGCGGTGAAGGTCAGGTCGTACCCGACGACGGCGTGGCGCTTCCCGTCATCGAAACGGCTATAGGCACGGCCCAGCGCGTCCTCGGTCAACGGGTCCAGACCGTCACGGAACACCGCCGTCATCGCCTGCTCGGTGACGACGTCGCCCGGGTGCAGCCGCCGCGCCGCGTCTCCCAGGCCGGTGAGGCCGTCGCCGTACCAGCGCCCAGCCGGGTTGCCGGTCTGCTCGTAGTAGCCGGCGAGCGACCGACCCGGCTCGAGCCCGGCGTCGCCCGCGGCGACGTGCCGGGTCAGGTAGGCATACCCGTCCCCAGCGGTGAGCTTGTGCATCGACAACACGATCCGCCCCGTCCCGGAGGCAGCTGCTCGACACGGTGTCGGCGGGTGCCTCTACAGACAGGTGTGCGGATGAGGGGAAGAAGATGTCGTCGCTGCCGGAACATCGCCGGGTAGCAGGGACCGACGCCGTTGCGTGCGAGTGCTGCGGGGGTAGCGACGGACTGCCAAGCGCCTGGGCGACGTAGCTCTCACGGCCACTCACGACCAAAAGTGGGGCACCCAGCGCGAGGCGGCGGCACGGCCCCGCTTCCAGCTCAAGCGGCCGGGAACGCCTGTGCCAGCGCCCGGTGAACTGCCTCGACCTCCGCCTCGCTCATCGCGCCCGGCGCAACGAGACGCTCGGCCAGCTTCTTAGGCCAAAGGACAGCGACGTCGGCGATGACGAACGACCCGCCGATCAGGGGCCAGTCGGACTCGATGAAGCACAGTGCGCCGAGCACGGGCACGTCGGTCAGCGCCACGGCGTCGAGGGCGGATCGGACGAGGCCGACCTGCTTGTGCATGCCGTCGACCAGGCGGGTGCAGTCGCGGGAGCCGACGAGGAGCTTCTCCACGCGCGGCCGGAAGAGCCCGCCCTCGACACGAAGCGTCGGCCGGCGGCCCTTGTAGCGCTTGGCGTCGATGGCGTGAACGCCCGTGGGGCCGACGGCGATGTGGTCGATGTTCGCCCTCGTGCCGGGGATGCGCCGGTCGTGGAGGAGGCGGACACCCTTCTGCGTGAGGTCGGCCAGTCGCGTCCCGAGCAGCTCCTCCCCGCGAGCGCCGCTGGCCCATGCGGTCGTGCTCTGCGGCTCGTCGGTGACCGCGAGGATGAGGCCCCCGAGCCGTGGGTGCGCTTCGCGAATACGAGCCTCGCGCTTTGCGGAGCGACGCTCGTACTCGCGTCGAGCAGAGGAGCCCGCCGATCCCGTCTCGATGGGCTCCAGGGTCGGCTCCGGCGTCGGGTCCGCCATTGGGGTGGCTGCGGGCGCCTCCTGGGACACCGGCTCGTGAGGCTTGAGGCACGGGAGACAGCGAACCGTCTTCGTGGCCTTGAGGTAGCCCGCACGGGTCCCGGCCTCGAGGTCCGAGCCGCACTCCCCACAGGTACCCGCGTAGCGCAGGCGCATCACCTTGGCTGGGGCGAGGGCGTCGCCGCCGGAGGTGGTCGTCATGCTGCTCTATCGGCGGCACGGGGCTGAGTCTCAAGGCTGGTCTTCATGGTCGGGCCAGCCCGTTCCGTCGCGTCACGTTGTGGCCTGTGCGCGATCCATGCCGGTCCACACCGATGACGGAATCTCCGGGGCGATAGCGCTGGCGATGACGATGCGCGGCAGGTGCGGTCATTCCGTCATCGCGACGCACAAGGAGGCCTTACGGAGTCCGCCGCATCGGCAGGTGTGGGATGCCGTCCTCGTCGAAGCCCTCACCGGCGACGTCGAAGCCGAAGCGCGCGTACCAGTCCGCCAGATGAGCCTGCGCGTCGAGGAGGACCGGCGCGGACGGGTCCAGCGCGGCGCAGCGGTCGAGGGCCTTGCGCATCAGCTGCGACGCGACGCCGCGAGACCGGGCAGCGCTGTTCGTCGCCACGCGCCCCACCCGTAGGGCACCGTCGGCCTCGTGCAGCACCCGCAGCGTGGCGAGCACGTCCGGCCCGTCGGTGGCCCAGTGCAACTCGGCACCGGGCTCTACGTCGCGTCCGTCGAGCTCTGGATAGGGGCACGCCTGCTCGACAACGAAGACGTCGACCCGTAGACGCAGGATCGCGTACAGCGTCAGCGGGTCGATCCCGCGGATCTCGGACCGGTGAAAGGCGACAGGCACCCGCGACACGCTAGCCCGGCGCAGAGCCGATGACGGAGGCTGACTCTTCTTGCATCCCCTCGATGCGCCAGCTACTTCGGTCGAGGCGGGGACATCGCGCGCTGTGGTCGCCCGCCTCGTGCCCGTGTTCCCACGACGATGATCAAGGAGACCCTTAGCTGCTTGACCGGACAGGCAGAATCAACAGGTCCCTGAGATCGCCGCGACGGCAAAACTCGACGAACCGCCGGGCCCGGCGGATATGGTCATGAGCGCGGCCTCGCAGTCTGGCCGAGGGGGCCTCGACGTGTGGTCCGACGTACATCATGAGCCGCGCCACACTGGCGCGCGGGAGGGCTGAGGGGGAGTGGCGATGGCGCTGAAAGAGTCGGACCTCGACAGCTCCCTCTCGAGCAGCGCTGACGAGCTGTGCGGCAGAATGGACGCCAGCCAGTGCGAGGACTACGTTCCGACGCTCCTCTTCGTGAAATGCGTGTCGCACAAGGCCAAGGCTGACCCGTACGCCGTGATCGAGGTGCCCGGCGACGGCTGGTTCGACTACCGCATTACAAGAATGGGCAAGTCTGACGTCGGCGAGGAGGTCAACGTCGCCATCCGCAGGCTCGTGGAGGCCGACGGTCTCCAGGGTGTGGTAAATAGCGCCGATTTCGGCGATTCCACCGAGCTGGGCTCGCGCAACGGCTTCCAGGACAAGGTTTCGAATCTCACCGGCATCTTCCAGGATAGGAAACGCCTTGTGGCTCTTATGGACCGGTTCCTGTCCGATTGGCGACAGCGACGCGACGAGTTGAACGAGGTGCCGCTGGCGCAGGAGTCCTGGATATGAGTGGCGGGCACAACGCGCTCTGGTCTGACGAGCCGACCGGGCGCGATCTCCTGTCGTTCATGGCAGTCGCGGAGGCAGTCGCCGACGCGGTGCTCGATGACGCCCTCGACCCGATCGCCCTCGGCCTGTCTGGCTCGTGGGGTAGCGGCAAAACCAGTGTGCTCGAACTGGTCAAGCAGGAGGTGCAGAAGAGGGCCGAAGCGGCCGCCACGAGCGTTCTCGTCGTTCCCACTCAGCCCTGGAGCTACGACCCGACCGTTGGCCCAAAGGAGAGCCTCATCGCCGAAGTTCTTGACGCGCTCAGGAGCAAGATCGACACCGGTGCGGGGGAGGACGCACAGAACCTGCTCCGCCGGCTCACCAAGCGCGTCAAGTGGGCGAAGGCCTTCAAGATGGCCGCGCTGACGTCGATCACGCTGCAGCTGCCGAAGGTCGAAGACATCCTGGACCTCATCAACGAGGATTCAGTCGAGGGTGAAGAGGAACCGGCGGAGAGGGGACTCGCGCAATTCCGGGAGGAGTTCGCTGAGCTGCTCCAGTCGGACGGGCTCAAGCACATCTCCCGAGTCGTAGTGCTCGTCGACGATCTCGACCGCTGTCTGCCTGAGACCGTCGTCGAGACCCTCGAGGCCATTCGCCTTTTCCTGTCCGCGCCGGGTATGTCGTTCGTCATCGCCGCTGACGAAGACCGAGTGGCAGACGCCATCCAGAAGCGGCTGGGCACGCCGGAGGCACGACGGGGTGGGGGCGAGACCCCTGCCGAGCTGTACCTTCACAAGATCGTGCAGACGACGATCCCGATCCCAGCGCTCAGCCAGTTCGACACCCAGGCATACCTATTTCTGCTGCTCGCCGAGAGCAAGCTCAAGGCCGACACCTTCGCTGCCCTCGTTGACTCGACCGCAGACCTCCGGATGCAAGCCGGCAGCCTCGATGATCTAGCACTGCCCGAAGGTGCAGACCTGGCCGAAGAGCGCGCCACGGCCTCTCGCCTGACCCCGCTGCTCTACGAGAAGTTTCACGGCAACCCCCGCCGCATCAAGCGCTTCCTCAACGACCTGCACGTGCGCCAGTCCGTAGCCTCACGCCGGGGCATCACCTTGGCGGCGGACGCGGTCGCCAAGCTCATGATGCTTGAGCGCCTGCTCGATGATGACTTCAAGACTGTGCTGGGCTGGCTGGCCCAAACCAGGCTGCGCGACCAGTTGGACGCACTCGACCGGGCCGCCAACGAGGCAGTGCCGACCGAGGTCACCGAACCGCAGGACGAGGAACCGGCAACGCCCTCCAAGAAGAAGGCCGCTGCCAAGCCCGCTGCGGTCGTCGAGACGCCGGCGCCAGCCCCGGAGGCACAGTTCTCTGATTCGCTCATCCGCTGGGCGAAGCTGCCGCCGAAGCTGGACGCTACGGACATCAGCGGTTACCTCTACCTGGCAGCCTCGTTCGCGGGCATCGAGCTGGTCAGCAGCGCACTGCCGGAGCGACTCCGCGACATCGCGAGTGCTCTGACCTCCAGCGTGCAGGTAGACCGGACGGCCATCACGGACGACGCCCTCCGAGCGATCACGCCGGCCGATGCCCGTTTGCTCATCGCCTACCTCGGCGGTCTGACCCGTGATCAGCCGATCGTCCAGAAGTACGCTGTCCCGGGCATCCTTCGTCTCGCGAAGACCCATTCGGGCATCGAGGACGGGGTGATCTCTGCGCTGAAGCTTCTGCCGCCAAGGGAGGTCAAGGTGGCGACGGTCATGCTGCTCAAGCCTGAGAACGGCGGGAGGTACGAGCCTGTGCTTGCTGCCTGGGATGTCGATTCGGCGACGCCTCAGGTGCGAGAGGTGATCAAGAGCGTGCGCGAGCACTGGAGCACGTTCGATGGGAACTAGCGGCGCGTTCAAGGGCAGTGGTGGCAAGGACGCAGACAATCTGCGGGATTCCGTCGCAGACTGGCTAGCCAACATCCCTGCCGATCCGATAGCCCCGGCTGCGGCGCTTAATGGAACTCCGGCTTCATCGGCTCCTGGTATGCCCACTCCTGCCCCAGTGATGCCTACGGTCGACCTCCGGCCGACGCTGCGCATCCTCACTCGGGGCGGCCGTGGTGATGGGCCGGGCGCGGGTGGAGGTGGCGCGCGCGGCGGCGGCAGCGGCTCCGGCGGACGCTCAGGTGGCGGTGCCCGGCGTTCCATTGGCACGACCTCGCGTGCGGCTGGACGAGCCGGTGCGCTCGCACGCGCCTACGCTTCTGGCGACCGGACCGTCCTCGAGCGGGCGGGGCCTGAACTACGACGAACTTCGCGCCCTGGATGACCGGGTCGCCGTTGGCACCAGGATCGTCGAGGCTGCGTTCGACAGCCGCGCCGACAGCACGATCGAGGACGACGAATCCCGGGAGATCGTGGCCAAGGTCGTCGAGTGGATCCTTGAGTCTCCGGCAGACCAGACACCGACGCCGGACGAGATCGTCAGGCATTCGATTGAACTGATCGTCGCCGACGTCACGCTCACAGAAGTGGGTGACACCATCCGAGCCGAGCCCTCTCGTGAGCGCCGTGCTGAAGCTGAGCAGGAAATCCGCGACGCTGCGACCGTCTACGCCAACCAGGTAACACTTAACGCCACCGGACCAACAGAGCAGGAGATCGCGGCTGCCATCGAGGGCGGCATTCATGAGCTGGGGCGGATTTTCGGAGCGGGCGAATGACCAGCTTCCTTCTCACCACCGACGAGGCCGCAGCGGATGCCGGCGGCTTCGACGAGATACTACTCTGGAGCGGTTCGTCACCGCGCACGACGTTCATCGGGCCGCTTGATCAACACCTCAGCTCGTTCGGACCTGTGCGCCAGGAGAATGTCGACTTTGCTCGAATCGCCCTCGGCGTCTTCGCGGCGGATCGCTCCGTCCGACGGCAAGGCGGCGGCTCAGACTGGAACGCTCGCGAAATTGATCTGACCATCGAGGTGGGCGTGCCCGCCGCATGGACGGCCCAGGCCGACCAACTATCCACCGCCATCGGGTTCCTCACAGGGGACCGCTGGACCTTTCGGTTTATGCAGGCTGCACCGAACCCGATCGACGCACTCCCGCTCAAGGAACCCACCCCGGATCGCACCGTCCTGCTCAGCGGGGGCGCTGACTCGGCTGCCGGCGCGCTCATTGCGGCGCTCGACCTCGCACCCGGGGCGACACTCCAGTTGGTCTCCCACTTCAGCGCGCCGTCCATCTCGCCGTTCCAGAGGGATCTCGTCAGGCGCATCCGTGCGCTGGCGCCGAAGCGCGTAATCATCCACCGCCGCATCGCTCTGAACCGCCACTCGAAGCGCCTCGACGGCACGATGTTCAAGCGGGAACCCTCGAGCCGGTCCCGCTCGCTGCTGTTCCTGGCCCTTGGCCTGGCGGCGGCTGAACGCTCTGGCGGACCCTTGTTCATTCCCGAGAACGGTTTCGCGTCGCTCAACCCGCCGCTTGGACCTGAGAGGCGCGGCGCACTCTCTACCCACACGACACACCCGAGGTTCCTCACGGACTTGCAGGAGCTGCTCGCCAGTGTTGGTGCGCACGGTCTGATCGAAAACCCATTCCAAACGCTCACCAAAGGCGAGATGTTCTCGCAGGTTGCAGAGCGGATCGGCGCCGCCGCGGCGTCGGATTATCTTAGCGCCTCGAACTCCTGCGCCCACACCGATGCTCGTTTCCAGGGCGCACCACCAGGCGCGTCCTGCGGGGTGTGCTTCGGCTGTCTTGTGCGACGCGCCTCGTTCCATGCAGGTGGCCTTGCCGACGCCACCGACTACCTTGCGACCGATCCCGGCGACCGCTATGCCGACTTCGTACAGCAGAAGTCCATCGTGCAGGCCATGTTCGACTTCGTCGCCGATGATCCCAAGCCTTACGTCGTCATGAAGATGTCGCTTCCGGAAAGCTACCCGGCCGGACAAGCACTCGATCTCTGCCGCCGCGGTGTTGCAGAGTTGAGGGGCTTCCTGTCGTGAGCCGCGCGCTGCCGCCCCTGGACCTGCACGCTCATGTCGACGTGGGCATTGCCTCGCGTGACCTCGAATCGCTCGGCGCCGTGGTGTTCGCCGCAACACGCTCGCTTGAAGAAGCCGAGCGTGCTCTGGCCCGCACTGATCTCGTCACGGTGTGGGGTGCCGGCTGTCACCCCGGCGTGGCTAAGGCGCAGGCGAACTTCGACGCCTCCCGTTTCAGTTCCTTCCTCGCAGACACACCTTTCGTCAGCGAGGTCGGGCTCGACGGCGCCTCGAAGGTCGCCCTGCACCAGCAGCGGGAGACCTTCGCGGCGATCCTCGCGGAGGCAACACACGCGCCCAGACTCGTCTCGGTGCACAGCAAGCGGGCAACCTCGCAGGTGCTCGACATGCTCGAAGCGGCGGGGACACGTGGGGCGATCCTGCACTGGTGGCTTGGTTCGACTCCCGAGACCAAGCGCGCGCTGGAGCTTGGTTGCCTGTTCTCCGTAAACGCAAGCATGGACGTCGCCGACCTCCGGGAGGCCGGTGTTCCGCTAGAGGCGATTCTCCCGGAGACGGACCATCCAAGCGGCAATCGGACGTCCAGCGTGCCTAGGCAACCTGGCCGCATCGCGGACGTTGAACGCTCGCTGGCCGCCGTGTTTGGAGCAACGCCGGAGGTCGTTCGTGCGCAGACCTGGCGGACTCTGGCTCGGGCCTGCGGCGAGCTCGACCTCGACGATCTGTTTCCTATACCCGTTCAGCGGATGCTGGCTGCCGCTCGTGAGCTGCCCTCAAGCGCCGGAGGTACCCCTTGAGGTTCAAGCGACGAAACTCCGAGCCGGCCGACCTCATCTGCGGACACCCGGATGCTTCCGACCCCGGCCCCGGAACCCTTACCGGGCCCGCCCTCGTCGAAGAGAGCACCGGGGCGATCCGTTCCCTCTAGGCATCGTTCAACACCGCACAACGAGCCACTGGCCCAGGATCGCCACCACCTGGGAGCCCAGGTCGGGGGACAATCCTGGTGAGCGGTGGGGTGCCGGCGACTCTTTGAATCTTGCGGTAGTTCCGTCGCGTGCTGATGCCCGTAGCGCTCGGCAGAGTTGGCCCGTTGTCGAACTCCGTGGTCAGCACGTGGTCAGCGGGTCCTCCGGAACGGGGTCCTCACGTGAACTACCCGCGTGTATTTCCGCAGGTCAGCGCGTTGCGCCCGGACCAAGATCGAACTCCTAAAGGGGGTACCTCCCGCCCGCCGCTACGGGGACTGCGGCGAGCGGAGTTGCCGCGCCTACATCCGGCACGGGCTTCCCGCCCGCGCAGGGCGCCGGCGGTCGACCGGACGGTCATGCAGGCCGAGGCCCTACGCTGGGATTCGTCAGACGGGCGCGCGCCCGAGGGGGTTCGAGCGACGAGGAGCCGCAGTGGTTGACGCGCGTCGGCGGCCTTCGCTGAAGGACGTCGCGAGGGAAGCGGGCGTGTCGTACCAGACCGTCTCGCGTGTGATCAACGACGGCGGCCGTGTCTCGACCGCGACGCGCGACCGGGTGCTCGCCGTGATCGCCGAGCTCGGGTACCGGCGCAACGACGCGGCGCGTGCCCTTGTGACGAGCCGGTCGCGGGCGATCGGTGTCATCGCGGACGCATCGCCCCGTTACGGTCCCGTCAGCACGCTCGCGGCGGTCGAGTCCGCCGCCCGTGACGCCGGCTACACGGCCCTCGTCACGACGACCAGCTACCCGTCGCCGCGGGAGGTCGCCGAGACGTTCCGGGCGTTCGTCGAGCGGGGAGTCGAGGGCGTCGTGGTCATCGCTCCCCGGGTGTCGCTGGCCCACGTCACCCAGGAGATCACCGCGGGGCTACCCGTAGTGCTGCTGTCGCCCGGCGAGACGAGCCACGACGGGATTACCGTCTTCTACGAGGACCAGGAGCTCGGCGCGCGGCTCGCCACTCGCCACCTGGTCCAGCTCGGCCACCGGAAGGTCGCACACCTCGCCGGGAACCAGGAGTGGCTGGACGGTCAGGTGCGTCTGCGCGGGTGGCAGGCGGAGCTGCGCGCCCACGGGCTGCCCGCCCCTGCGGTGCAGTACGGGGACTGGACGGGGGAGAGTGCCTACCGGATCGGGCGCCGGATGGTGGCTGCCGGCCTCCCGGGCTCCATCTTCATCGCGTCGGACCTGATGGCGCTCGGGTTCCTCCGTGCCCTGTACGAGGACGGGGTCCGGGTGCCCGAGGACATCTCGGTCGTGGGCTTCGACGACAACGAGTTCGCTTCGCAGGTGTTCCCGCCGCTGACGACCGTCCGCCAGTCGTTCTCGACGGTCGGGGCGCGGTGCATGGAGATCCTGCTCGGCCTCATCGAGGGTCGCGAGGTGGACACCTCGCCCGCTGTGCCTGAGCTCGTCGTGCGGGCCTCTGCGTCCGCGCCACCGTACCGCTGAGCCTCTGAAACCTCTCGGCCCGCGCAGCCCCCGGGACGAGGCGGTCGCGATGCGCGCCCTCGAGTGCATCTGGCCCACGACTCCGACCGGTTTGCGCCCGCTGACCGTACCCGGGGGGCCACACGCCGCCGCCCCGGGCGGCCCGCTGTCCTCCCTCTAGGACCGACGTCCTTGGCTCACGCCTGTCGATGTGTCGTGACCGAACCGTTATAGGCGAACGTTCGCCCAAACCCTTGACGGCCATCAGGGCGAACGTTCACACTCGCTGAGTCGGGCCCTTCGGCAGGGCGGCGCCCGGCACCCGGGGACAGACCGACGACGGCGTCCCGGACGAAGCCAGCACCACCACACCGATCGAAGGAGATTGATGATGTTGCGCAGGCTGCATTGGGCGGCTCCCGCCGCCATCGCCATGTTGGCTCTGGCGGCGTGCTCGTCGGAGACCGCAGAGGTCGCCGAGGAGAACACCGAGGTCTCGACCCAGGCCGACGAGGCCCTGGCCGAGCTCCAGGGCCAGGTGCTCGCCCAGGGACCGCGCGGAGAGGAGCCGTCGCCGGCCTCCGTCGCAGACCTCACCGACGAGGAAGTCGCCCAAGTCCAGGAGATGGGGGCGACCGCAGCCATCGTCATGCACTACGGCGGCAACGACTGGGCGAACGCCCAGATCGCGGGGCTCGAGCAGCGCTTCGAGGAGCTTGGCATCGAGGTCGTGGCGGTCACCGACGCTGACTTCGACCCGGGGCAGCAGGTCTCCGACCTGGAGACGGTGATGGCCCGGAACCCGGACATCATCGTGTCGATCCCCACGGACCCCGTCGCGACCGCCGCGGCGTACCAGGCCGCGGCCGACGCCGGAGTCGAGCTCGTCTTCATGGACAACGTGCCGGACGGCCTCGAGCCCGGGACCGACTACGTCTCCGTCGTGTCCGCGGACAACTACGGCAACGGCGTCGTCTCGGCCCATCTGATGGCCAAGGCGCTCAACGGCTCCGGCAAGATCGGGCTCATCTACCACGAGGCCGACTTCTTCGTGACCCAGCAGCGCTACGAGGGCTTCCGGACCACGATCGAGGACGAGTACCCGGACATCGAGATCGTCGACGAGCGGGGGATCGCCGGTCCCGACTTCGCGGGTGACGCCCAGTCCGTGGCCGACGCCTGGCTCACGCAGTACCCCGACCTCGACGGCGTCTGGGCCGTCTGGGACGTGCCTGCCGAGGGCGTGATGGCCGCTGCCCGCGCCGCGGGCCGCACCGACCTGAAGATCGCCACCCAGGACCTGGGGACCAACGTCGCCATCGCCCTGGCGCGGGACGAGATGGTGGTCGGGCTGGGCGCGCAGGTGCCGTTCGACCAGGGCGTGACCGAGGCGAACCTCGCCGCAGGGGCGCTGCTCGGCAAGGAGGCCCCGCCCTACGTCGCGCTCTCGGCTCTTCCGGTGTCGCACGAGAACGTGCTCGACGCGTGGCAGCAGGTCTACCACGCAGACCCGCCGTCCGAGGTCACGGACTCGTACGCGGACTGACCTCGCCCGCGTATCCCGAGCCGTCCCTCTCCGAGGGACCCGCCCGCGGCCGGCGGCTCGGCGGGACCGGGGGTCGCCGCCCCACAGGCCCGGTCCCGCCCGCTCTCGATCGACTCGTTCGATTCGCTGATCTCACGCACACGAGGAGGTGTTCGCATGCCCACCGACGCGCCGCTCGCGGTCCGCATGGACGGCATCACCAAGGCATTCCACGGGGTCACCGTCCTGGAGGACGTGCACCTCGATATCCGCCCGGGCGAGGTCCACGCCCTTGCCGGCGGCAACGGCGCCGGCAAGTCGACGCTCATGAAGATCCTGCAGGGCGTCTACCAGCGCGACGCGGGCGTCGTGGAGGTCTTCGGCAGGCCGCTCGACGCGACCACGATCGAAGGGGCTCGGGCGGCCGGCATCGGGATGGTGTTCCAGGAGTTCTCGCTCATCAGCACCCTCACGGTCGCGCAGAACATCTTCCTCGACGTCGAGCCCACCCGGGCGGGGCTCATCGACGACAAGGCGATGCGGTCTCGCGCCGCCGAGCTGCTCGCACGCATCGACGTCGCGATCGACCCGGCGGCCGAGGTCGGCGACCTCCCCACGGCCCAGTGGCAGCTCACGGAGATCGCCAAGGCACTCGGGCAGGACGCCCGCGTCCTGATCATGGACGAGCCGACGGCGTCGCTCGCGAAGCACGAAGTCGAGGCGCTCTTCGAGCTCGTCGGCCGGCTCAAGGAGCAGGGCATCGCGATCATCTACATCTCGCACCGGATGGACGAGGTCTACCGGATCGCCGACCGGATCACGATCCTGCGCAACGGGAAGAACCTGATCACGGCCGGTCTCGACGAGATCACACCCCAGGAGATCGTCGCGGGCATCGCGGGCAGGGAGCTGTCCGATGCGGAGAGTCCCGCTCCCGCTCGGGGCGGCGCGACCGGACCGGTGATCCTGGACGTGGCGGACCTGCACGCCGCCGGCGTCGAGGGAGCCACGTTCCAGGTGCGTGCCGGCGAGGTGGTCGGCATCGCCGGGCTCATGGGATCAGGGCGCACGGAGCTCGCTCGCGCGCTCTTCGGCATCAGCCGCATCACCCGTGGCACGGTCATGAAGGACGGGAGCCGGGTACGCCTGGACTCGCCGGCCGACGCCATCAACGCCGGCATCGCGCTCATCCCCGAGGACCGCCGCCTGCAGGGGCTGGTGCTCGACCACTCCGTGCGGGAGAACCTCACGTTGCCGCTGCTCGACGGCCTGCGCCGCCGCGGGCTCGTCGCCAAGGACATGGTGCGGGACCGGTCCGACCGGCTCATCGAGCAGTTCTCGATCGCCGTCGCGCGTCCGGACGCACCCGCCCGGCTCCTGTCCGGCGGCAACCAGCAGAAGATCGTCATCGCCAAGTGGCTGGGCACCGAACCCGAGGTCCTGGTGATGGACGAGCCCACGGCCGGCGTCGACGTCGGCACGAAGACCGAGATCGTCCGCATCGTGCGCGAGCTCGCGCAGACCGGAAAGGGGATCATCGTGATCTCGTCGGAGTACCCCGAGCTGATCGCCATGTGCGACCGGTTCCTCATCATGCGCAACGGGCGCGTCGTCGAGACCATCGGCGCCGAACGCGTCGCGTCGGAGGTCGAGCTCGAGCTCGCCGTGCAGGGGCTGGCGGCATGAGCACCACCACGACCCCCCGCCCGAAGGCCGCCGCCACCACCTCCGCGCCCGCGTGGCAGCGGGTGGCGTCCCGCCTCGACTGGCGCCGCGACATCATCTACGTCGGCTTCGTCGTCGTCTTCGTGGTCTTCGCCGTCCTGCTCGGTGACCAGGGCTTCCTCAGCACGACGAACCTGCTCAACATCCTGCGGCAGACCGCCATCATCACGATCATCGCGGTCGGGATGACGTTCGTGATCGCCTGCGCGGAGATCGACCTCTCGGTCGGCTCGATCGCGGGGCTGACATCCATCACCGCGGCCATGGCGATCGCGGCCTTCGGGCTCGTGCCGGGCATCATCGCCGGTCTCGCGATCGGCGTCGTCGTCGGTGCTGTCAACGGCTCTCTCGTCGCCTTCCTGCGCATCCCGTCCTTCCTCGTGACGCTCGCGATGCTCGGGATAGCCGCCGGTGTCGCCCAGTGGGTCACGGCGTCGGCACCGCAGCCGATCCTCGACCGCACCTTCAACACGGTCTTCGGCAGCGGGAACATCGGCCGGCTGCCCGGCCTGGTCATCTGGAGCGGGGTCGTCGTCGCCATCGGCGCCGTCGTCCTGAAGAAGGCGAAGTTCGGCCGGCAGGTCCTCGCCACGGGGGCGAACCGGACCGCGGCGGAGTACTCCGGCATCAACACCCGGGCGATCAAGTTCCGCGTGATGATGATCTCCGCCATGGCGGCCTCCCTCGCGGGCCTCCTCTACGCCGGCCGCCTGCAGTCCGGACGCTTCCAGTGGGGGGCCGGGGACGAGCTCTCGGCCATCGCCGCGGTCATCCTCGGCGGCACCGCCCTCGCGGGCGGCCGAGGGTCCGTGGTCGGGACCCTCTTCGGCGCCCTGCTCATGGGCCTGATCAACAACGGTCTCATCCTCGCCGGCCTCGACTCGAGCCAGCAGCAGGTCATCCGCGGCGTGATCATCATCCTCGCGGTGGCCCTCGCCCGGAACAAGTAGCACCACCACTCACCCCAGGAAGGAAGGGACTGTCGTGCCACACCACTCCGGCACCCACCGCCCCGTGACGATCCAGAACGGATCCCTCGCCATCGACGGCGAGGAGGTCAGCCTCTACGGAGGCGCAGTGCACTACTGGCGCCTCGAACGCGACCGCTGGGAGGGCATCCTCGACTCGGTCAAGCGTATGGGCTTCACCATGATCTCCATCTACATCCCGTGGGAGGCCCACGAGATCGAGAAGGGGCGCTTCGACTTCGGCGAGATCAACCCCTCCAACGACATCGACGCGTTCCTGACGCTCTGCGAGCAGAAGGGATTCAAGATCGTCGTTCGGCCGGGCCCGCAGATCAACTCCGAGCTGACCTGGTTCGGCTACCCCGAGCGGATCCTCGCCGACGAGCGTCTGCACGCGGTGAGCGCGAAGGGCTCCAAGGTGATCCTCACGCAGGTTCCCAAGCCGATCCCTGCGCTCAACTACGCCTCGGACGCCTTCTACGAGGAGACGGCCCTCTGGTACGACGCGATCTGCTCGATCCTCGCCAAGCACGCCTACCCGCACGGCGGGATCGTCTCGGCGCAGGTCGACAATGAGATGGCGTACTTCTTCGGCGTCAACGCCTACATCGCCGACTACTCGGTCGAGTCCCTCGAGGGTTACCGGCGCTTCCTCCTCGGCAAGTACGGGGATCTCCCGGCCGTCGCGTCGGCGTACTCCCGGCAGTATGGCGAGCCCGCCGATATCGAGCCGCCGCGGCGGTTCGAGGCCACCGACAAGCTCGACATCCCCTGGTACGCGGACTGGGCGGAGTACCGCGAGCAGTACCTCGTGGACTCCATGGACCGCCTCGCCGGCATGATGCGCGAGCGTGGGCTCGGCGGGATCACCCTGTTCCACAACTACCCGCACCCCCTGGGGCCGGGTGGCGCCGCCTCGGGCTTCACGACGCCGTTCAACCTCATGCGGCTGGAGGAGAAGCTCGACTTCGTCGGCTTCGACATCTACTCGCGCAAGGAGCTTTTCTCCCACGTCAAGACGGTCGCTTCCTACGTGGTCGGCACGAGCCGCTACCCGTACATCCCGGAGTTCATCGCCGGTGTGTGGCCCTGGTACCTCAACCCCGGGGACTGGCACGACGAGGAGTTCGTCACCAAGGCAGCGCTCATGCAGGGGATCCGCGGCTTCTCCCGGTACATGCTGGTCGAGCGTGACCGGTGGCTCGACTCCCCGGTGCGACGGGACGGGCGCGAGCGCCCGGAGAAGGTCGCCATGTTCGGGAACGTCAACACGATGCTGGACCGGGGGGAGTACCACCGGTTCCGGCGGGACGCGGACGTGCTGCTGCTCGCGAACCGCGAGTACGACCGGCTCGAGGCGACGAGCGTCCTGGTCTCCTTCCCCGGTGACTTCCTCGAGACGCCCTCGGGCTTCTCCGAGTACGCGGGGCCGGTGACCGTCAGCGAGTCGACGCTCGGCTTCGACCAGCCCGTCCAGTTGGCCAAGGGCACGTGGTTCGGGGCGTTCTCCGAGGCGCTGGCCGGCACCGGAGCAAGCACGGTCCTCTCGGACACGGACCTGCGCCCCGAACGCTGGGCAGGCCGCAAGGTGGTCGTGCTCACGACGCTCGACTACCTCGACGAGGGCGTGCAGCGTGGCCTGGTCGACTTCGCCCGCGAGGGTGGTCACGTCGTCGTCGGTCCCAAGGTGCCCGAGCTCGACAGCGTGATGCGTCCGTGCTCGGTGCTCGCGGACGCGATCGGTGAGGCGCGGTCGGCCGACGGTGTCGTGACCGTCGATGTCGGCTCCGGCTCCATCACGGTCGTGAGCGACCTGCAGTCCGTCCCGCAGGCCGTGGCCGACGTCGTGCGCGACGCCGGCGTCCACGAGGTCACCACCAACGACCCGCGGCTGGACGTGACGATCCACTCGGACCCGCAGGACCCGAGCACGGTGCTCGTGTTCGTCGCGAACCCGTCCGCCGAGCCGATCGACGCCGAGGTGTCGATGGGCGTCGGCATCAAGGAGGTCCAGGAGGTGTGGGACGGCCGCGACGTCACCACCTCGGGCGGTTCCATCGCCGAGCCGATGGCCCCGTACTCGATCCACGTCTACCGGTGCACCGTCACCGCCTGAAAGGAGCACGTTCATGCTGCACCAAGACGTCCTCATGGCTGACATCGACGTCGACCAGTGGCGCAACGCCCAGTCGCTGCTGCTGCGCTCGGCCAAAGCCGCCCGCCGGCTCGTGGTCATCCACGACCAGGGAACCGTGGTCAAGTTCCGGCACACCGCCGGTGCCGAGTGCACCGGGAAGGTCGACCGGGTCGAGGACCCGCACGCCCTGGCCAAGGAGCTGTACGAGGCGAACAAGGACACCGTGGACTTCGTGGTCGTGATGGAGCGCGACGCCGTCGACTCCTACTTCGCGGCCGTCCAGGACTCGTGGGACATCCACGAGGACCTCGACGTCTTCGTCCAGCGCACCTACGCGCTGATGGACCGGTACGCCGACGGCATCGTCACCCACCCCGGCCCTGCCCGGGAGGTGCTCGGGCTGCAGTGGACGACCGGGGCGTCCCGGGACGACGTCGAGGCTGCCGCGAAGGCCCTCGTCCCCGGCGGCACGACCGTCGTGCTCGGCGTGCACGACGGCGACAGCCTCTGGGCCTCGCTCGTGCTCGACCTCGACGAGGACCACAAGGTCACGTCCATCACCACGGCGGACCCGTCGCTCGTCGACATCACCGGCAGCCGCGAAGAGGTTCTCGACCGTCTGACCGGCTGGCAGCAGTCCGCGGGGAAGACCGTCTCCCTCTCGATGGTGCTGGACCGTGCGGCGGCGGACGACTACCTGTCCGCCCCGGCGGACCAGAAGGGCGCGGTGCTGACCTCGCTCGTGGGGAACGGCTCGGCCACCTTCCGCGCCTGAACCACCGGCTGTGGCCGGTCGACGTCGGTCGACCGGCCACAGCCGCGCCACGGGTCTCGATCATTGCCACCGGCCCGTCGATGCGACGTCAGCGCATGGTCAGCGCTGGGTGGTGCACGAAGGCGGAACTCCCGAGCGGCCGCCCCCAGGGGCATCGCCCGATCATGCTCGGGCGCGCTGCAGCCGACGACCTCGCAGGAAGATCCTGCAACCCAGGCACACCCCACTGGTTGCGTTGATGACGGCCAGCACGGCGGCGACGGCGGTCAAGCCGTGTCCGATGCCATCCACGCCGATACGGGCTCCAATACCGTCGGCGGTAGGCGGTCTGCGGTGATCAGTGGGCTTCTACCACCAGTAGTTGTCCTGGGTGGTGTAGGGCTCCTCCAGTGCCGCGACCTCCTCGGCGGTGAGGTGGACGTCCAGGGCGGCGACGGCGTCGGTGAGGTGCTGCGGCTTGGTGGCGCCGACAATCGGGCAGGCGATCACCGGCTTGGCCAGTACCCACGCCAGCGCGATCTGCGCCATGGACGTCCCGCGGTGCCTGTTCGACGGCGTCGACCACGGCCTTGTCGACGTCTCGGTCGAACGCCTTGGCCACGGTGTCAGTGGAGGACCGGGCAGTCTGTGCCCCCCACGGCCGTGCGGCGCGACCCTTGGCCAGCGGTGAGTACGGGGTCGGCCCGACGCCCTGGTCCAGGCAGAGGGGGATCATGTCCCGCTCCTCCTCGCGGCGCAGCACGTTGTACTGGTCCTCCATCGCGACGAACGGCGTCCAGCCGTTCGACCGCGCGGTGTGCTGGAGCTTGGCGAACTGCCAGGCCCACATCGACGAGGCGCCGAGGTAGCGGACCTTGCCGGCCTTCACCACGTCGTGCAGGGCCTCCATCGTCTCCTCGACCGGCACCGCCTCGTCGAACCGGTGGATGTAGTACACGTCGACGTAGTCGGTGTCGAGCCGGCGCAGGGACGCGTCGAGCTGCTCGAGGACTGCCTTCCGCGACAGGCCGCTCCCACCGGGGCCGTCGTGCATCCTCCCGTGGACCTTGGTGACCAGGACGATGTCTTCCCGGCGGGAGTAGCGTCGGATCGCCCGCCCGACGAACTCCTCGGACGTGCCGCCCTGGTAGACGTTCGCGGTATCCCAAAAGATCACGCCGAGCTCGACGGCCTGGCGGAAGAACGGGGCTGCCGCGTCCTCGTCCAGAGTCCACTCATGCATACCCAAGGCGGCCACCCCGTAGCTCATGCAGCCCAGGCCGACACGGCTGACCGTCAGCCCGGAGCGCCCCAACGTCGTGTAGTCCATCGGTCGACCTCCGTGGTCCCGGCACACCGGCGCCTGGACGGTGTTCACCCCTCCGCTGCAGCGTAGGACCGTGCGACGGAACGGCGCCCACTCTTCCTCCGACACCCGCCCTCGGAATGACCGCTAACGCTCGCGTTCCGACCTATCGGCTCCCTGCAAGGAGCTGGACTCACGCGCCGAACGCCTGCGCACCGACTCGAAGGCGGCGAGCGCCTTGTCGTCCGCGTCGGGGAGCGTGTGCAGGTACTTCTGTGTCGTCATGATCTGGGAGTGCCCCATGCGCTCCATGACCGCATGAGGTCTGCCCCGCCGGCGAGCAACCAGGACGCGTGCGCGTGACGCAGGTCGTGGACCCGGACGTGGAAGTCGAGCCCGGACCGGTCCAGCGCCGGCAGCCAGACCTTGGTGCGGAACGTGTTCCGCGAGATCGGGTTGCCGCCGGCGGTGTCGGTGGAGGCGAACAGCAGGTCGTCGGGGCTCAGGCCCAGGCGCTTGATGCGCCGCGACAGCTCCGCGAGCAGGTCGTCGCTGACCCTCAGGGTCCGGAACTCGCCGGCCTTGGGGTAGTCCTTGACGATCATCCGCTGACCGGTGGGGGAGTGCTTGCGCGAGACCTCGACGATGGTCTGCTCGACGGAGACCGTCCGGCGCAGGAAGTCGATGTGCCGGGGCCGGAGCGCGATGAGCTCGCCCCAGCGCAGCCCGGTCTCGATGTCGGTCAGCACGAGCAGGCGGTAGCGATCGGGCAGCGCGGCGACGAGCCGGTCGAAGTCCTCGGGCGTGAGGATCCGGGTCTTCCGGGGCGGGATCTTCGGCAGCTCCGTGCCCTCGCACGGGTTGGACAGGATCACGCGGTCGCGCACCGCCCGCTTGAAGACCGAGTGCAGCATCACGTGGTACTTGGCGACCGACGTCGGCGACAGACCGGACGCCGCGGCCGCAGTGACCCAGTCCTGCACCGTGGAGGGGAGGATGTCGGCCATCGCTCGCTGGCCGAAGAAGGGCAGGAAGTGCTTGCCGAGGTAGGACCGGTAGCCGGCCAGGGTCGAGACCTCGACGTGCCGCGAGGGCAGCCACACCGTCTCGACGTAGTCCCGGAACGTGATCCGTCCGGAGGCCTGGTCGATCCAGCCGCCGGTCTCCACCCGTGACTCCGCGCGACGGCCGGCCCGCATCGCTGCCCGCTCGGACGTGAAGGTCCCGGCGGACCGCTGCTTGCCGCTCGGGTCGCGGTACAGGGCCGTGTACATGAAGCCTCTACCTCGAGCGCGGACGCGAACTGATGGCATCAGAACACCCCTCCGGCCGAAACCCCGCCGCCGACCCAGTGGTCGGCGTGGTCAACAAATGGTCAGCATTGCTTGCCGTACGGCGGCGAATTGCGGCGAACTGTCGCGGACAGAAAAACCAATTCTGACCTGCGGTGACGTTTCCAGCATAGGACTTCTGACGTCGTCGGACGAGCCGTGCTCAAGGCCGAGAAAGAACGGCTCATAACCCAGAGGTCGCAGGTTAAAATCCTGCCCCCGCTACTTGAAGTAGCAGTTCAGAGGCCCTTTCGATCTTCGGATCGGGAGGGCCTCTGGCGTTGGTGTCAACGAGGTGTCAACACCGGTTGCCTGGAAGTCGCCCGAACTGGCGCAGACATCGCCGAACACTGCCCAGTCACGTGGAGGTCCTGGGCGGTGATGGACACAGAGGTTGATCATTTGGCGGACTGGTGGTCGGCCGCCGGGGACGGCGTGGGCTCCTGTGGCGGTTGTGGACTGCCGACGAGACCGGCAGGTCGCAGAACCGGGCGTTGCCCCCGCCAGTGCTCGCTGTCGTCAACCCGTGACCTTCGTTTTCGGCCCGTGCGATTGAGTATGGTTGGTACATGCAACTAGTTGAGTCGACGGCCGACCTTGCCTCGGTGGAGTCGATCGAGCAGGAGCTGACCTTGCTGGTGCGTCGGGCCCAGAAGGTGTACCTGCGCGGGGCCCCGGCGGCGCAGGTCGTGGAACGGGCGGCCTATGGGATTCTCGCGTGGCTCCACGACATGGGCCCGCTGCGCCCCGGCGCTCTGGCGGCCCACTTCCACCTGGATGCCTCCACGATCAGCCGCCAGGTCACCTCTCTGGAGCAGGCCGGCCTGGTCGCGCGCGAGCCCGACGCCGAGGACCGACGTGCCTGCCGGCTGCGGCTCACCGAGCACGGTCAGGAGGTGTTGACCGCGACGCGGGCGGAACGGCGCGGCGTCGTCCGCGGGCTGCTGCAGTCCTGGTCTCGCGAGGACCTGGCGAACTTCGCGTCCCTGCTGGCCGCCTTCAACGCCGGCCTCGACCACCAGCTGAGCCAGTCCACCCGAGAAGAGAGTCAGCCATGAGCACCTCACCGTCGCCCCGAGCCGAGCAGCCCGCGGCGCCGACCGAGCAGGTGATGCCGATCCTGACGCACCGGCAGATCCTCATCGCGTTGGTGGGTCTGATGCTGGGCATGCTGGTCTCCGCCTTGTCCCAGACGATCGTGGCCACCGCGCTGCCCACGATCGTCGGGGAGCTCGGTGGTCAGGACCAGCTGGCCTGGGTCGTGTCTGCCACGTTGTTGACCTCGACCGCGTCCACCCCCATCTGGGGCAAGCTCTCGGACCTGTACGGCCGCAAGATCATGTTCCAGTCAGCGATCGGGATCTTCCTGGTCTCGTCCCTTGCCGCCGGGTTCGCCCAGAACATGGGGCAGCTGGTCGGGTTCCGCGCCGTGATGGGGATCGGCGTGGGAGGGCTGATGGCACTTTCCCAGGCGATCATCGGTGATGTCGTCAGCCCTCGCGAGCGTGGCCGCTACCAGGGCTACATCGGCTCGGTCTTCGGCCTGGCTACCGTCGCCGGGCCCTTGCTCGGCGGCTTCCTGGTCGAGCACCTGTCGTGGCGGTGGACTTTCTGGGTCGGGATCCCTGTCGGCATCGTCGCCCTCGTGGTGACGGAACGCGTGCTGAAGCTGCCGTTCCCCCGCCGCCAGCACGCGATCGACTGGCTGGGAGCGTTCTTCATCGTCGCCGGGATCAGTGCGCTGCTGCTGATGCTCTCCCTCGGTGGCAAGGAGTTCGCCTGGAACTCGGTCTGGACCTATGGCCTGGCCGCGGTGGCGCTGGTGATGCTCGCGCTCACGGTCTGGCAGGAACGCCGGACGGCCGAGCCGATCATGCCTCCTCGGCTGTTCGCCAACCACACGTTCGTCATCACCAGCCTGGCCGGGTTCGTGGTCGGGGTCGCCATGTTCGGCGCCATCATCTTCCTGCCTCAGTACCTGCAGATCGTCAAGGGCGAGTCGCCCACCGCCTCCGGTCTGCTGACCCTTCCGTTGATGGTCGGACTGCTGATCACCTCGATTGGGTCAGGGCGCCTGATCACCCGTTCCGGCCGCTACAAGATGTTTCCCGTCGCGGGTCTGCTGGTCGCCGCCGGTGGGCTGGCGCTGATGAGCCGACTGTCGGTGGACACCCCGCTGTGGCTCGCCGGGGTGTTCATGTTCATCACCGGCGCCGGCATCGGTATGGTGATGCAGGTCCTGGTCCTGGCGACCCAGAACGCGGTGCCCCATGCCGACCTCGGCGTGGCCACCTCCGGGGCGACCTTCTTCCGCTCCCTCGGCGGCGCGATGGGAGTGGCAGTCTTCGGCGCGCTGCTCACCCACCGGCTCCGCGACACCATCCCCGCGCAGCTCGAGGCGGCAGGCTTCCCCGCCGACCAGATGCCCCCCGGGGCCGCGACCCTGGGCAGTCCCGAGCAGATCGCCGACCTGCCGGAGCCCATCCATCTCGCGGTCACCACCGGGTTCGCCGAGGCACTGCAGACCACGTTCCTGGCCGCCGTACCCTTCGCGTTGCTCGGGTTCGTCATCCTGCTCTTCCTTCGCGAAGCTCCCCTGCGACACACCCGGGGGCACACCTCGGGCGAGGACGTCGCCGCCGCGTTCGAGACCGCGGTCGACCCCGACGCGCACCTCACCGCCGAAGAAGACGCACCCGCGCCGGGCGATCCCCAGCCACCGGGGGTGCCCCGGCGTCGCTAGGTGTTGTGGTTCAGGAGCTGGTGACGCATGCGGGATGCAGGAAACGGGTGTCCTGACCCCGACGCCGTTCGCCCTCCGTTGTCGCCCTGACCGGCGGATCGTGGCCGTGACACGCACAGAGGGCGTGGCGGGTCCGCGGCGGTCAAGCACTGACTGTTGGCCGCACGCCGCTTGAGCCCAGCGGGACGCGTGCCGTGGGGCCGGCTTGCCGCCGCGCCGGGAGGGGGTCAGCCGGTCGCGTCCGGCGGTCCCGCGCGGTGGCTCCCTGGTCGATCAGCCAGCGCGGGACAGCCAGCCTGCATCCAGGCCTCCATCGCGGCGACCCCACGGGCCGCCTCCAGCGCAACGACGACGGGCCGGCGATCGGGTCCGGGCCAGGCGGGGGGCCCGGCCGCCAGCCACGTGGTCAGGACCGCTGGACGTGCGTACCAGTAGGTGCCCATCGCGAGGCTTCCGGTCATCAGGCACCACGCCAGGAGGCGGGCCGCTCCCAGCAGCCATGTCGCCAGGGTGTAGAGGTACAGCCTGGCGCGAAGGTGCAACACCACGGCACCCCTCTTCCCGGGGTCTCGCAACGCTCATCGGCTCGCATCGCGCCACCGGGCCAACTCCCGGGGGCTTGTCAGCAACCCTGCCACGACGGGCCGCGCAACGGAAGCGTCCGGCCGTGCCGCCGCCGTCCCGATCGGCGGCGTGGTGCTCGCCGGCCACCGCGACCTGTGCCCGGTCGAGCAGTCGCTGCGGATGCCGCGACCGACCTGCGGTGCCCGGTCGAATCTCCTCGCGGACCCGCCCGCCGACCCCGCCCGCCGACGGAGTGCACCCGACGATCGTGTTCGCCGCACTGGCGATCAACGACGACCAGCGGAGCTCATACGCTCTCGCCCACTGAACAGACGGACCAGGTCAGGCCTCACGGCCAGGCTGGGGGAGGTGCGCCTCGATCAGCTCTATGATCTCGGGCGCGTCGGGCTCGACCTTCGGCCGGAATCGATGCACATGGCCGTCGGGGGTGAGGAGGAACTTCTCGAAGTTCCAGGTGATGCGCCCCGCCTTCCCGCTGGCGTCGGGGGTGCGGGTCAACTCGGCGTAGAGAGGGTGCCGTGACCTGCCGTTGACCTTGACCCGCTCGAACATCGGAAAGGTCACGCCCCAGGTCGTCGAGCAGTACTCCTTGATGGCGTCCTCACTGCCCAGTTCCTGCAGGAACTGGTTGCTCGGGAACCCGAGCACGGTGAAACCTCGCTGCCCATAGGTGCGCTGGAGGGCCTCGAGCTTGTCGTACTGGGGTGCGAGCCCGCACCGCGAGGCGACGTTGACGATCAGCCTGACCTGCCCGGCGTACCTCGCCAGGGTCGTGACCTCGCCGTCGATCGTCGTGACCGGGATGTCGTCGATCGTCGTGACCGGGATGTCGT
Source organism: Actinotalea ferrariae CF5-4 (assembly GCF_000603945.1). Lineage (GTDB taxonomy): Bacteria > Actinomycetota > Actinomycetes > Actinomycetales > Cellulomonadaceae > Actinotalea > Actinotalea ferrariae. The sequence goes on from NZ_AXCW01000001.1 coordinate 121,040, forward strand.
CGATCGCCATGCCTGCTCAACACCGCGGCGAAAACGGGCATTCCCGCCCCGGCGGTGCCGGCCGGTGGCGCGACAGCCCTCAGCGGGCTGCCCGCGGTGGGGTAGGTCGCTCAGCGCAGGTGCAGGTCTTTCCGGCTCGAGCGGCGCCAAGCCCGTTCACCGGGGCCGCGGGCATGACCACCCACTCACACGAGCGCACGGGCTTCGGTCACCTGCTGCCAGCGCGGACGGCCGCTCGGACCGCCCGCACGGTTCGATCTGCCTCTTCCGGCGGCGTCACCGGCCCCGATGGCCTTTCTGGCGCTCCACTGACCTCGTCACCGTAGACCTGCTCTGCGGCTCGCCGCAGCGCCGCGAATGCCGTGGCTATGGTCCGCACGCTGTCGTCGTCCAGGAGGGACAGGAGCGCGACGCGATGTCCGGCGCCTTCGGCCATCAACGTGTCCACCAGCTGTGAGCCTTGAGCTGTGGGATGCACCTGTCGGGCGCGCCGGTCGGTCGGGTCGGCCACGCGCTCGACGAGCCCCCGGTCTTCGAGCCTGTCCACCAGGCCGGTCACCGACGCCGGGCTGATCTTCAGTGCGTCGGCCAGCTCGTGGCTCATCAGGGAGCCGTCGGCGTGCAGCAGCAGCAGCACCTTCAGCTGCTGCATCGTCAAGGTCGTCTGCAGCAGAGCGGTGAACTGGGCCCGCGAGAAGAGGCGGATCAGCGCCGCCTCGTCCTCGGCGATCGCCGCCATCACCGCATCGCGTTCCACCGTGTGACTCGATTCTTCGGTCAGCCCGTACTATTCACCTCGCACCGACTATACGGGAGATCTCCATGACTCGTCTTGCCCGGCTGAGCCTTGCCAACCGCGCCGTGGTGGCACTGGCGACGTTGATCCTCATCGTGGCGGGCGTCTTGTCGACGACGTCGCTGAAGCAGGAGCTCATCCCGTCCTTGGAGATCCCGCTCGCGGTGGTGGTGACGCCTCTCCCGGGTGCGGCGCCGGACGTGGTCGAGCGGCAGGTGACCGAGGTGGTCGAGGCTGCCGTCAGCGGTGTGGAAGGTCTGGAGGGGACCGAGTCCACGAGCCGCAACAGCCTGTCGGTGGTGTCGGTGGAGCTGGCCTACGGTACCGACCTGCAGGCGGCCCAGCAGGACCTGGAGCAGGCCGTGACCCGGGCGGGCACCGGCCTGCCGACGGGCGTCACACCGTCTGTGATCACCGGCAGCATCGACCAGCTCCCGGTGGTGCAGCTGGCGGTGGCCGCCCCGCAGCTGGACGAGCAGGAGCTCGTGACCCGGGTGGAGGAAGAGGTCGTTCCGCGGTTGCGGGGCCTGGAGGGGGTTCGGGAGGTCACCCTGTCCGGGGCGCGGGAGACGCGGGTCGAGATCGTTCCGGACCCCGTGGCCCTGGGGGCCGCGGGGATCGGCCTGGATGCTCTCACTTCGGCACTGCAGGCCAACGGTGCGGTCATCCCGGCCGGCACGGTCACCGACGGGCAGCGCTCCCTGAACGTCGTGGTGGGCGAGCGGTTGTCCTCGGTGCAGGACATCGCGGCGATCCCGCTGCCCACCGCTGACCCCTCAGGGGCACCGGTCCTGCTGGGAGACGTGGCCACGGTCGAGCAGGCACAGGTTCCCGCCACCTCCTATGCCCGGACCAACGGTCAGGCGAGCGTCGCTCTGGCGATCACCAAGACCCCTGACGGCAACACCGTCAGCGTCTCCCATGACGTGCGGGACCTGATCCCGGGGATCGAGGCGGCGCTGGGTGAGGGTGCTGCGGTCGACGTGGTCTTCGACCAGGCCCCGTTCATCGAGAAGTCGATCGAGGACCTGAGCACCGAGGGCCTCCTCGGCCTGATCTTCGCCGTGATCGTGATCATGCTCTTCCTGCTGTCACTGCGCTCCACCTTGGTTACCGCGATCTCGATCCCGCTGTCGTTGCTGATAGCGATGACCGGGCTGCTGGTCGGTGGGTACTCGCTGAACATCCTGACCCTGGGGGCGCTGACGGTCGCGGTCGGACGGGTCGTGGACGACTCGATCGTGGTGATCGAGAACATCAAGCGCCACCTCGGCTACGGCGAGCCCAAGGCGCAAGCGATCTTGACCGCGGTGCGTGAGGTCGCCGGCGCCGTGACGTCCTCCACCATCACCACCGCGGCGGTGTTCGTGCCGATCGGGATCGTCGGCGGTCAGGTCGGCGAGCTGTTCCGGCCCTTCGCCTTCACCGTGGCCGTGGCCCTGCTGGCCTCGCTGGTCGTCTCCTTGACCATCATCCCGGTGCTGGCCTACTGGTTCCTGCGCGCCCCGGCCGACCATCAGCACGCGGCTGTGGACCGGGACCGTGTCGAGCAGGGCGAGCGCCACGGACTTCTCCAGCGCAGCTACCTGCCGGTGCTCCGAGGGGCCATCGCCCACCCGCTGATCACTCTCGCCATCGCCGTCGCCGTCCTCGGCGGGACCCTCGCGGCCGGCACGAGGCTGGAGACCAACTTCATCGGCGACGCCGGGCAGAATACCCTCAGCGTCGACCAGCAGCTTCCGGCCGGCACGAGCCTGGAGGTCACCGACGCCGCCGCACGGCAGGTCGAGGAGGTCATCGCCGAGCTGGACGGCGTCGAGACCTACCAGGTGACCGTGGGCTCGGGTGGAAGCGGGCTGCAGACCGCCTTCCTGGGCGGTGGCGGCGGGTCGAACACGGCCACCTTCGCGATCACCACCGACCTGGACGCCGACCAGGCCCGGGTCGAGCAGGACCTTCGTGCCGCGATCGCGGACGTGGAGGACGCCGGGGAGCTGACCGTGACCACCGGGCAGGCCGGGTTCGGGTTGCCGCCGGTGGAGGTCGTGGTCCGTGCCGACGACGACCAGACGCTGCGCGAGGCCGCAGATCTGGTCGCCGAGGCCATGGCGGACGTCCAGGGCACGACCGACGTCGTGAACAACCTTGCCTCAGACGCACCAGCGGTCCAGATCCAGGTCGACCGGGCGGCAGCGACCCAGGCTGGCACCAGCGAGAGCGCTATCGGGCAGGCGGTGGCCGGCCTGCTCCGTGGTGCGCCGATCGGCCAGGCGGACATCGCCGGGCGCACCACCGACGTCGTGGTGCTCCTGGGCCAGGCCCCCGGCGACGTCCAGGCCCTGCGCGACACCCCTGTCCCCACCGCCACCGGGATCGTTCCCCTGGGGCAGGTCGCCGAGGTCAGCGAGGTCCAGCAGCCCACCAGCCTGACCCGACAGGACGGGCAGCGCACGGCCACGGTGACCGCCACCGCGACCGATCAGAACCTCGGCGGTATCACCACCCGGCTGCAGGAACAGCTCGACGCCCTCGACCTGCCCGACGGCGCAGAAGCCGAGATCGCAGGCGTCAGCGCCGAGCAGCAGTCAGCGTTCGCCGACCTGTACGTGGCCCTGCTGGCCTCCATCGCCATCGTCTACCTGGTGATGGTCGCCACGTTCCGCTCCCTGCTGCAGCCGCTCATCCTCCTGGTGTCGGTGCCGTTCGCCGCCACCGGAGCACTGGCCCTGCTGCTGCTCACCGGCACACCCCTGGGCGTGCCGTCGCTGATCGGGCTCCTCATGCTGGTCGGCATCGTGGTGACCAACGCGATCGTGCTCATCGACCTGGTCAACCAGAAGCGCGAGCAGGGCCTGAGCGTGGTCGACGCCGTGATCGAGGGGTCCCGATACCGCCTGCGGCCGATCCTGATGACCGCCGCAGCGACCATCGGCGCCCTGACCCCCATGGCACTGGGACTGACAGGCGGCAGCGTCTTCATCTCCCAGCCGCTGGCCCTGGTGGTCATCGGCGGGCTGACCACCTCCACCCTCCTGACCCTGGTGCTCGTCCCGGTCCTGTACAACCTGACCGAACGCGCCAGCGCGGCCCTGCGTGAGCGCCGAGGCCGCCGGACGGCCACCACCCTCCCAGCCTGACACTGACACCCCCGGCGGTCTCCGGCGGGTCGTGATTCACAGCCGTTCCGGTCGACCGTGGACCGGCGCACCTGTGCCAACCAGGCCGAGCGCGCCTCGGCGACCTTCGAGTGCCGGCGCCACCCCGGCCTCAGCTACCGGTGCCCGAACGACTTGGCGGACCTTCACACCGCCGCAGTGGCCGTGGCACGATCAACGAGCCGTCCGGGATACCGGGTCAGGCTCCTGCAGCACGACCTCAACGAAGGGGTTAGGCGATGAAGGCAGCGCGGTTGCACGAGTTCGGCGGTGACTTCGTGGTGGAGGAGGTTCCGACGCCGGAGCCCGGTGCCGGTGAGGTTCGGGTCCGCGTCGGCGGGTCCGGCGCGTGCCACTCCGACCTGCACGTCCGGGCGGGGGAGATCCCCGTCCACCTTCCCGCCCTGCTGGGGCACGAGAACGCCGGGTGGGTGGACGCCATCGGTCCGGGCGCCGAGGGCTTTGAGATCGGTGAGCCCGTCGTGGTGTTCGGTGGGTGGGGCTGCGGCCGCTGCCGTGTGTGCTTGGGTGGCCAGGAGCAGCTGTGCGACACCATGCGGTGGGGCGGTATCGGCCCCGACGGTGGCTACGCGGACTACATGGTCGTGCCGAGCACCCGGCACCTGCTGGCCGCTGGCGACCTGGACCCGGCGCTCGCTGCCCCGCTGACCGACGCGGCGCTCACCCCGTACTCGGCGGTGAAGAAGGCCCTCCCGCGTCTGGTGCCCGGCACCACGGCGGTGCTGGTGGGCGCCGGTGGGCTCGGCCAGTACGGGCTGCAGTTCCTCAAGCTCCTCTCCCCGGCGACGGTGGTTGTCGTCGACAGCTCGGCGGACAAGCGGCGCCTCGCCCTGGAACTCGGTGCCGACCAGGTGGTCGACCCGGCAGACGCCGACGCCATGGAGCAGATCAAGGCCGCCAGCCACGGCGAAGGCGCGGCGGTCGCGCTGGACTTCGTCGGGGCCGACGCGACGATGAGGCTGGGGGCCTCGTCGCTGGGCCCGCAGGGCCTGTTCGTCCTGGTGGGCCTGGCGGGAGGTTCCTTCCCGTTCTCGTTCTTCTCCCTGCCCGTCCAGGCGACGCTGACCAGCAGCAGCTGGGGCAGCCGCAACGAGCTGGAGGAGGTCCTCGCCATGGCCCGGACCGGGCGCCTGGTCTCCACGATCGAGCGGTATCCGCTGGGCGAGATCAACGACGTGTTCGCGCGCCTCGCCGCCGGGCAGGTCCAGGGCCGTGCCGTCCTGATCCCTTGAGCACACTCGTCCACGTCCCGCTAGGCGCGTCTGCCACGGCGAGCGGCACCATGCGCTGACGCGGCGCCCGCCGCCATCACCGCCTGGCCGAAGACAGCAGACATGACCCGGTCCGGGCTAGTCAGCCGCCCGGCTCCATTCTGCTGCCCAGGAAGCTATCGCGTCGATGACCGGTCCGAGGGCCCGCCCCTTCGCCGTCAGCACGTAGCGCGGTGCGCCTGCGCCGATCGGGCACGTGCGCGAGAGGAGTCCTTCGCGTTCCAGCTCCCGTAGCCTCTCGGCCAGCAGGCGGTCCGAGAGCCCGGGGATGACGGCGCGGATCTCACTGAAGCGCTCCGCGTGGGCCATCAGGGCGTGAAGAATGACACCGTTCCACCGTCGACCGAGCAGCTCGACGGTCTGGTGGAACGACGGGCAGTAGCGACCGCAGTCGTCGCCCGCGGGACCGACCGCCTCGTCCGCCACCTCGCCCTCCACGTCCGCTCAAGGGTGATTGACCCGCGCCCAGGGTACTGCTATACCTCAATCACTTACATCTGGTAAGCGGCGACCTGGGAGGGTGACGTGGAGGTCCTGGTGCTCATCGGCAGGGTGGTCTTCGCCTTGCTCTTCCTCGGCTCAGGCTTTGGCCACCTCACACAGCGGCAGATGATGGCCGGTTACGCCACCGGCAAGGGAGTGCCTGCCGCCAACCTGATGGTCCCGCTGACCGGGCTGCAGCTCCTGGCCGGCGCACTGATGGTGGCCCTGGGGATCTGGCCCGACGTCGGCGCCCTCCTGCTGGTGACCTTCCTGGTGCCCACAGCCTTCATCATGCACGGCTTCTGGGCCGAGACCGACCCCGGCGCCAAGGCCATGGAGCAGACTCAGTTTCTCAAGGACCTGGCCCTGGCCGGAGCGGCACTGGTGATGTTCGCCGTCTTCGCCTACCTCGGTGACGATCTGGGCCTGGTCCTGGTCGGCCCGCTGTTCAGCCTGTCATGAGCGGCGCGGTTCCCGTGGCCATGCCCGAGCGCCCGGGCCCGCGACCCTCGACGACCCCGACCAACCCGCACACCCAGCTCGACCAGCAGCCGAGCGACGACCGACCACGGCAGCGCCTCATCGGGCAGCTCGCCGACCTGCCGGATGTGGTCTGGGCGGCCTCGACGATCTCTGTCCCGGGTGCACAAGCGCTCACGCTGCCTCGGGGCCCACACCGAGGGCCACCCGACGCGTTCATGATCGACACCGAGTTCGCCCACCTCCACCCGGCCCCTGACCACTCCCTTCACCTGGTACTGCCGTCGGCGGCCGCCGAAGCCGCCATCGACGCCGGCTGGGCCGAGCAGCACCCCATCGCCCGCCTCGGGCTCATCTCGCCGGGTGCGGTCATGGTCTACGCGCCACGGGACGCGCACGAGGCGGACATCGCCGCCGGCCTCGTCCGGGCGTCCTACGCATACGCAACTGGTTCGACGCGTTCGCTCAGAGCGAAAACCTGAGCGGGCAAAGACGCCGCGGCCCGACTCTCCGGTCCGCGCCCGATCCGAAGATCACTCAAGGAGGAGTGCCTCATGGCAGGACGACTCGAGGGCAAGGTTGCCCTCATCACCGGTACGGCGGACGGTCAGGGACGGGCCGCCGCCCTCGCCTTCGCCGCTGAAGGCGCCAAGATCGTCGGGTGCGATCTCAAGGCGGAACTAGCCGAACAGACCGTCGAGCTCGTCCGGGCGCAGGGCGGTGAGATGGTCTCGATGCAGCCGCTGAACCTGGGCGACGAAGCCGCGGTGCAGCGCTGGATCGACTTCGCCGTCGAGCAGTACGGCGACTTCGACATCCTGTACAACAACGCCTCGGGTGTCCGCGGCGGCACCATCGAGTCCTTGACCCGCGCGGACTGGGACTTCGACATGACCAACGAGGTCACCATCTTGTTCCTGGCCATCCAGAAGGCCCTGCCGGTCTTCAAGCGCAAGGGCCGCGGCACCATCCTCAACACCGGCTCGGTCGCCGCGATGGTCGGCTCGGCCATGCCCGGCAACGTCGCGGGCAACCTCGTGCACAACGTCGCCAAAGGCGCCGTCCTGCGCCTGACGACCAATCTCGCCGTCGAGCTGTCACCGTGGAACATCCGCGTCAACACCGTCTCCCCAGGGTTCATCGACACCCCCGCGACACGACCGCTGCTGGAGGCCGGCGGGCGCGCACCTGTCGAACGCGCACTGCTCAACCCGCGCGTGGGGCGGCCGGAGGACATCGCCATGGCAGCTGTGTACCTGTGCTCGGACGAGGCGGACTACGTCACAGGTGCGAACCTGGTCGTCGACGGCGGCTGGGTCGCAGGTGGCGGCGTCGGCCGCCCCGACCCCGAGATCGAACAGATCTTCGGCGAGGTGATGAAGAAGCTGACCAACGCCCCCACCGCCTGACAGTGAGGATGTAGGCGAGCCCTCGACGACGCTCCCTGCCCTCTGCGCGCCTGACGGTGACCGACGCCGCCGACCCTTCGGTGCCGCCGATCTGGCCCGCCCGCGGCCGGGGCCTCGCGGTCGTGCTGTTGGCCGCCACCACCTGATCCCTCCGGCAAACACGGACCGCGGCGCTGGTCGCGGCATGGCGAAAGGTCAACGAAGTTGATGCCTGACATGGCAACGATGCTCGCGCACTGGACCGAGAGGGCCGGGCCCCACTCAGAGGGCGCGCTCCTGCAACCGCACCATGAACGGTGCCTTGGCTGCGGCCCGGACAACCCCCACGGCCATCACCTCCAGGTCCACCGCCGTGGGGACGGGGTGATGGCTGACCATGTCTTCGACGAGCGCCACGTCGGAGCTCCCGGAGTCGTGCACGGCGGCGCCGTCGCCACCGTCCTTGACGACCTGTTCGGGTTCCTGCCCTACCTGGTCGGAACGCCGGCCGTCACCCGCCAGCTCACAGTGGACTACCTGTCACCGGTGCTCGTCGGAGTCACCTACCGGATCGAGGCGACGGTGACGAGCCGGGAGGACCGCAAGGTCTTCGTCGTCGCCACCGTGAGCGACCTGGATGAACGCACCGTGGCCACGTCGAGCGCGGTGTTCATCACGGTCGACGTCGAACACTTCGCCCGGCACGGAGGCGTCTCCGGCGGTGGCCCGACACCACCCGTCACGGATGACCACCGTGACACCGGCCGGGAGAGCGCGGTGGGCCAGCAACGCGGGTAGTGCGTGTCTCGACAGCGATCTGTGCGCGCGAGCTCCAGCCGGACCCTGAACCCGCCACGCGCCCGAGGCCCGCGGAACCGCTTCGCTTGAAGCCCGGGGTGGGTCACCTCGAGGCGCGGGAGCGGGTGGCGTGAAAGGCGGCGAGTGCGCGCTGATCGGCGTCGCCGAGGGTGTGCAGGTACTTCTGGGTGGTCTGGATCTGCGCGTGGCCCATTCGCTCCATCACGGAGAGAAGGTCCGCTCCTCCGGCCAGCAGCCAGGATGCGTGTGCGTGACGTAGGTCGTGCATGCGAACGGGAAAGTCGATGCCGGAGCGTTGAACGGCCGGCCGCCAGTAGCGGGTGTTGAACGTGCCCCGCGAGAGGGGTTGGCCTCCTTCGGTCTCACGGGAAGGGAAGAGCAGGTCGGCCGGTCCCAGGCCGAGGTCATCGATCCGCGCGAGGAGGGCGTCGATCAGATCCTGGGAGACCGCGACGGTGCGCGGCTCGTCGTCCTTGGGGTAGGGCTTGACGATCATACGGCGCCCGGTTGGGGAGTCCTTGGTGGACACCTCCACGATGGTGTCCTGCACGGTCACCGTGCGGGCCTCGGTGTCCACGTGCCGGGGTCGTAGCGCGACGAGCTCGCCCCATCGCAGGCCGGTCTCGATGGCCGTCATGACCATGACCGTGAAGCGCGGCGGGATCTGCGCCAGCAGCCGGGTGTACTCATCCGGGGTGAGGGTGCGGGTCCTGGTGGTGATCACCTTCGGAAGGTCGGTCGCCGCGCAGGGGTTGAAGGGGATGATCCGGTCGGCCACGGCTCGGGCGAAGATCGAGTGCAGCATCACGTGGTACTTGACGATGGACCGCGCGGACAGGCCCTTGCGTCGCTTGTCGGCGATCGTCGTGGGTTTGGCCGCCTGGTTGACCCACTCCTGGACCAGGGCAGGCATGATCCGCGCCATTGGGTAGTCCCCGAAGAAGGGGACGAAGTGGATGCGCAGGTTCGAGGCGTACGCGGCGTAGGTGGTGACCTCCAGGTGGCGCGAGGGCAGCCACACGTTCTGGGCATACTCCTTGAAGGTGATGCGTCCGGCCCGTGGGTCGATCCACGTCCCCTCGGCGAGCGCGATCTCGGCGCGGACAGCGGCCTGCATGGCGGCCTTGTCGGTGCTGAAAGTCCCGACGGTGCGCTTGGCTCCTGAGGCGTCGCGGTAGCGGCCCTGGTACCGCTTCTTGCCGTCCTCGGCCCGCCGCACGGTCACCCACGCCATCTCGACCACCCCGGCCGACATGTGGGCCCAATGTGGGCAGACGCCGCCGGGCACTGGCGAACAGCGGCGAACGCCGGCGTACGCGAAACCCATGCTGATGTGGGTAGATGCATGCATTGAGCCCACTCAGGCGTCGTCCCCTGGCAAGAGGGCCTGCACTCATAACCCAGAGGTCGCAGGTTCAAATCCTGCCCCCGCTACTGTGGGAATCTGCGAACGCAGGTTTACGCGAAAGCCTCCCGGGATCACCCGGGAGGCTTTCGTCGTTCCCGGGCCCGTCCACGACGGAATCCGTCGCGCCGGTCGGGCGCCCGACCCGTGGCGCGAGGCCTTCAGCCTGTGCCGCTGCCCACCCGCTGCCCAGGCACCCGTGGCGTGCCCACCCCCTGCCACCCCGGCCCTGGCCTGCACCGACGCCGCCACGGCGGGGCGCGGCGGGTGGGCACCGGGTGGGCACCCGCGACGCCGCGCGCGACCTCCTCCGGCACCGGGGCGACGGCGGTGTGACCGAGACCACACGCGTCATCGCGGTGTGGGCGTGCGGCCACTGCCGGCGGCGGGGGACTGCTCACGGTGCACCTGCGAACGCGGCCGACCGGGCCGCCGCACCCAGGAGCACCACCATGACCACCGCCTCCCTGACCCGCGGACTGGACCGCGACCAGTGGCTGGACCGCCCCACCCTGGCGACCCTCATGGGCAAGGGCGAGGACACCGTCCGCCGCGACCAGCGCGACCACCAGCTGCCGACCCGTCTGGGCCCGAACAAGTGCGTCCTGCTGCGCCTGGGCGACTTCATCGACCTCGGCCGGATCCCCGCCTCGGTCCTGGACCCCGAGATCAGCGCCCGGGAGGTCGCCGACGCGATCGCCCTGCGCACCGAGCTGGAGGACCTGCGCCGCGCGCACGCCGAGCTCCTCGGCCGCGAGGTCGGGTACGAGCAGGCCGTCGCGGACCTGCGAGCCCACCTGGCCACCCAGGCCGCGTTCATCGCCGCCCTGACCGCCCGGACGGAGGTGGCCCGGTGAGCGCCCCGCTGCGCCTGCTGCGGGACCTGCCCACCGTCCCGGCGCACCCGCTGCTCGCCCTGACCGACGGGCACCCCGTCCTGCTCGGCGCCGACGACGCCGACCTCATCGCCCTGGTCAACGCCGGCACCCAGATCCTGGACCCCGGGACCGACCCGGACCAGGTCACCCCGGCGACCCTGCAGCTGGCCTGGTTCGTCCACCACGTCGGCACCATGCGGCACACCGACGGTGACCGGTCGGTCAACCTCGGCTCGGCCCTGACCCGCTACATCGTCCCGTTCCTGCTCGAGCTGGCCGCCGCGAAGCCGGCCGACGCCCGCGGCGTGGCGGACCTGTGGTTCGCCGAGGCCGAGGCGCTGCCGCGGATCCTGTCCGGCGGGGCGCCGCTGCCGGCCGCCACGGTCGCCGGGGACCTGCTGCGCCGCAGCGCGCTCACCTGCGTCTGGCTGCCCCTGCTGGACGCCGGACAGGTCAGCCACGGCGGCACCGCGGCCGTCACCGACGCCATCAGCCACCGGCGCCTGAGCACCCACCGCGACGGCGCCGGGCACGTCCTGGTCCGCACCGCGGACCTGCGCACCGCAGGCCTGCTCCTCGAGCCGGCCGGCCCGCACGGGATCGACACCGGCACCGCCCGCAACGTGCTCTTCCCGTTCAAGCAGGCCATGCTGCGCGCCGCCAACCTCGGCGCCCACCTGCGCGGCAACTTCGAGACCCTCCGCCCCATCAAGCCGCTGATCAGCCAGCGGCTGCGGACCCCGCGCGTAGACCCCGGGTACACCTCGCTCGCCGACATCCACGCCCTCGCCGCGCACCTGAGCGTCGTGCACCAGGTCGCACTGTGGCTGCTGCGGCTCATGGGCCTGCGCATCGGGGAAGCCTTCGGGCTGCTCGTCTCGGACTTCTGGTTCGACGCCGGCGCCGACGCCTGGGTCCTGGCCGTGGAGAAGCAGGGCGGCACCAAGGCCACCGTTCGCGACCCCGAGACCGGCAAGCTCGAACCCAGCGACACCAAGCCGGGCACGAAGACCGCCCAGTCCCACCGGCTGCTGCGCGTGCCGCCGATGCTCGCGCACGCCCTGACGGAGATCATCGCGATCTTCCACACCGACGACGACGGCACCGTGCTCACCGACGCCCGGCTGCTGCCCGGGGTGCGCAGGGACGACGCCGGGGGAGCGGAGAACTTCCGCGACGCGGTCTACCAGGCCGCAGCCGCGGCCGAGGTGGCGCGGTTCCGCCCCCACGACCTGCGCGGTGCGCTCATCACCGACCTGAAGAACGCCGGGATCAAGAAGCGGCTCCGGCTGTACTTCTCCGGGCACAAGAAGCACCGCACCGTCCACGACGGCTACGACGACGGCGTCCCGGTCACCCACCAGCGCAAGGCCACCGCCGCCCTCCAGGCGCTCCTGGAGAAGCAGGCCATCACCCAGCTCGTCGTGCCGACGTCCAAGCAGCACACCTGGGGCGTCACCACCCGCGCGGCCGAACGCAGCGACCAGATCCGCGAGCAGTTGCGCCAGCGCGGCTGGGAGACCGCCCCCGACGGCTTCGCGCCGGACGACGTCGTGCTCGGCACTGCTGAGGCAGCGGCACGGCTGAACATCTCCCCGATCGAGATGCGCCGCCGCTTCGCCTCCGGCAAGGTCCCCGGCCGACGGGTCATGGTCGGGCGCAAGCCGGAGTGGAAGACGACCGAGGCGGACCTCGCGGCCTCGATGGCGACGCCGGCCGGCACCACCTTGAAGGAGCTGGCAGCCAGCACCGGGCTCACCTACCCGCAGGCGAGAACGCTGTGCCTGGCCCTGGGCGTCCTGCGCCGCGACGCGACGAACCGGGGGAGGGCCGTCCTCCTCGACGACACACAGGTCGCCACCGTGCGCGCCGAGCTCGACCGCCGGCGCATCGCCGCCGAGGCCGTGATGGACCTCGCAGCCGCCGCGCGTCACCTGGGCCTCCCGCTCGGGCAGGTCGAGAAGCTCCACCGCTCCGGCGTCCTCCAGGCGGCGCCGAACCCGACCGGCGGTCGGGGCCGCCACGTCACCAGGACGTCCGTCGACGACTACGCCCGGGACCACGCCACCAGTCCGGCCGACCCGGACGACCTGTACGTGCCGTTCGCCGCGGCGTGCGCGGGCCTTCGTCTGACGCGTCAAGAGCTGTCGAGCGCGGTGGGCTGCGGTCAGTTCCGCGCCACCACCATCGCCCGTCGCCAGCACGTCAGCCTCGCTGACGCGGTCGACTACATCAGGTCCGACCAGCTTGGCGATCTCGCAATGGCTGCCTTGAAACGGAGCGCTGTTCCACGAACGTAGGCGCAGTCGCGGCTCGGGCAGGTCATCTGTCGGGTGGTTACCGCTGTGCCGACGAGCATCGGAGTTGGTTAGGAGTTGCGGCAGGTCGGTCCCAGCCACGGGGGACCGGCCGCGAAACGGATCGCATCTTCACGACGGGCAACGACGTGCGCCGTTCCGCGGGCACCGGACGACGCCCTGCGGTGCCCGTAGACGTAGTCCAAGAGCTCGTCTTCGAGGCCGCAGTGGACGTCGTCGAGTCCGTCCGCCTGGGCCCTGAACGTGGTGGACCGAGGACGCGGTCCCGTATCCGACCGAACTGACCGAGGTTCTTCGAAAGTCGGCGGTCACCCACGGGCCTCGGAGTGGCCTGGCGGGTACGGACTGTGCCGTCGTCCATGGGGCGCCGGTGATGCTCGTGGGGAGAGCTGCTCGTCAGTGCCGCTGCCCCGTGAGAGGCGTTCGTACCGTCGGGGGCCCGGGAGTGTCTGCGCTGTAATGCGGGGAGTCCGTAACCATTCACCGACACGCCAGCTGGCCCTCGCGCAACTAGCGCCACCGCACATAGGGTCGCGGGTCGTGGCCTCCATCACCGTGAACCCGGGAGCAAACGCACTCGCTCGATCGCTCGAGGCCTTCGCCAACTGGCGACGCGACCACCTTTCGGGCGACGAGAAGGGTGAAGCGCAGGTCTTCCTCGACCACCTGTTCCGTGCGCTCGGGCACGGCGGGATCCATGAAGCAGGTGCCACCCTCGAGGGGCGCATCAAGAAGGAAGACCGGGGCGGGACCGCGTTCGCTGACCTCATTTGGAAGCCGCGTGTTCTGATCGAGATGAAGAAGGCCGGCGCCGACCTGCGGCGTCACTACCGACAGGCGTTCGACTACTGGGTCCGGGCCGTACCCGACCGGCCCCGGTACGTCGTCCTGTGCAACTTCGACGAGTTCTGGATCTACGACTTCGACGCACAGCTGGACGAGCCCGTCGACCGCGTACCTCTCGACGAGCTGCCGCAGCGGTGGGAGGCCCTCGGGTTCCTGCTGCCTCGGGAGCAGCGACCGGTCTTCGGCAACGACCTCGTCGCGGTCACGCGTGACGCCGCCGCCCGCGTCGCTAGGGTCCTGAACTCGATGATCGACCGCGGGGTTGAGCGACACGAGGCCCAGCGGTTCGCGCTGCAGTGCGTCATGGCGATGTTCGCCGAGGACGTGCGGCTCCTACCCGCCCACCACTTCACGCAGGCACTCCACGACACTCGGACCGGGCCAGAAGCCTTCGACACAATCGGCCAGCTCTTCGCCGCGATGAACGCCCCCGGCGTCACTCCCGGTGGCCGGTTCAAGGGGACCCCGCACTTCAACGGAGGCCTCTTCGCTAAGGCGTGCGCCATCGAGCTCACCAACGAGGAACTCGATCTGCTACGCGATGCTGCGGCAACCAACTGGTCCGGCGTGCGTCCCGAGATCTTCGGCACGCTTTTCGAAGGCTCGATGAACGCTGGCGAGCGGCACGCCACCGGCGCTCACTACACGTCTCAGGCCGACATCGCCATGATCGTCCGGCCCGTCATCGTAGAGCCCTGGCAAGCCCGCATCGAGTCGGCCAAGACGATCGCTGACGTCGAGAAGATCCTCAACGACATGTCGCAGTACCGTGTCCTCGACCCAGCGTGCGGCTCTGGGAACTTCTTGTACGTCGCGTACCGCGAGATGCGACGGCTTGAGCACGAAGCCGTCCAGAAGCTCATCTCCCTTCGCCGCGGTCCTGCCGAGTCGACATTCGTCGCTTTCGCGCGCGTTCAGCCGGACCACTTTCTGGGCATGGACGTCAACGAGTTCGCGGTGGAGGTCGCGAAGGTCACCCTGCACCTCGCGAAGAAGCTCGCAGCCGACGAGCTCGGCGACGAGGACGACTCTGCAGTCCTGCCTCTGGACAACCTCGACAAGACGATCATCGCCACCGACGCGCTTTTCACATCCTGGGCTCGTGCGGACGCGATCGTCGGGAATCCGCCCTATCTGGGTCGCAGAAAGATGGTCGAGGAGCTCGGTGCCGGCTACTGCGCTCGGCTCGCCGACTCGCACCCGCAGATCGGCGGCGTCTCCGACTTCGTCACTTACTGGTTCCCACTCGCTCACGACCACCTGCCCGTTGGAGGTCGCGCAGGGCTGGTTGCCACGAAGTCCGTCAAGCAGGGCACCTCACGGGAGGTTTCGCTGGACTACGTCGTTGACCACGACGGAACGATCATCGAAGCGGTCTCCCAGATGCCATGGTCCGGGGAGGCTGCCGTCACGGTCAGCATCGTGAACTGGCAGAAAGGCGGTACGCCACCGGCCGTCAAGATTCTGTGGGTGGAGAACGGGCAGCAACGCATCGAAGTCGACCACATCACGTCATCCCTGTCGCCCGAGGTCGACCTCCGCCGGGCGCAGAAGCTCTACGCGCCCGGGGACAAGGCCGTCTTCCAGGGGCAGACCCTCGGCGTCACACAGGCTTTCAGGGTCGACACGGTGGAGGCTGGCCGGATCGCCAGGACCGAGCCAGCCGCACGCGAGGTGCTGCATCCCATCGTGGGTGGGGTGGAGTTGTTGAACCGCCAAGACGTCAACGATTGGGTTATCGACATCCCGGAGGGTGACGCCGACGTCGCGTACGCCAAGTACCCCAAGCTCATGCGGCAACTCGAGAGCAAGGCGCTCGCCGCACGCGAGAAGGCCGCGGCCAAACAGGCTGAGGCCAACGCGGAACTGCTTGCGAGCGATCCTGGCGCGAGAACGAACGTCCACCACATCAACTTCCTGAAGCGTTGGTGGGCGCTGGCGTACCGGCGGGAGGACCTGCTCGATGCCGTCACGGGCCTGGATCGTTACCTGACAGTCACGCGTACCGGGACCCAGAACCGGATGCCCGTCTTCGCCTTTGTGGACGGCAAGTACCACGTAAGCGACTCGGTTGTCGCCTTTCCGTTCGCCGACGACTACAGCTTCGGAATCCTCCAGGGGTTGCCCCACCTGCTCTGGTTCAAGGAGCGGTGCACCCGGTTGAAGATGGACCCGGTCTACACGTCGAAGACGGTTTGGGACACGTTCCCGTGGCCGCAGAGTCCGCCCCGCGCAGCGGTGGAGAGGGTCGCAGCCGCCGCCGTCGCGGTCAACGACCGTCGCGCCGAGGCCTTCCGCATGGGTCAGACTCTCGCCGACATGTACGACACCCTCCGACGGCCAGGCGCAAGCACTCTCCGGGACCTTCACGCGGAGCTGGACGCCGCTGTCGTCAAGGCGTACGGCTTCGACGCGGAGGAGGACATCCTTACGCAGCTGTTCGAGCTCAACCTCGCGCTCGCAACGCGCATCGAGGGTGGAGAGCATGTAACTGCGCCTGGGCCGCGCCCCGGCGCCGTAACCGCGAGCACCTGGCGGTTCCCTGCACCGGTTCTTCCCTGAACCGATCGAGGGGACGCCGCTGTTGCCGCGCTTCCAGATCTAGCTGAACGGCGCACGAGGCGGGCTGACCGGCCCCTCTTCGATCACACGTCCATGCGGAGACCACCCAGCGACCAGGAGTAACGCGGCTCTTCGGATCTATGCGTGGTTG
>NZ_AXCW01000002.1 GCF_000603945.1 Actinotalea ferrariae CF5-4
CCTGCTGCCCTCCGGCGAGCGGTCCGCCGCCGGGCTGGTGGCGGCCATGACGGAGCCGTCGGTGGCCGGCGGTGCGCGGCGCGTGCTCGTGCCGCGCTCCGACCTCGCCGAGCCGACCGTCGTCGACGGCCTCCGCGCCGCGGGCTGGGGGGTCGACGACGTCGTCGCGTACCGGACGGTGCCGGGGCCCGCGCCCGACGACGCGGTGCGCACGGCGTGGCGCTCCGGTGCGGTCCACGCCGTGCTGCTCAGCTCGGCCAGCACCGTCCGCAACCTCGTGGACCTGCTGGGCCCGCCGCCGTCGTCGGTGGTCGTGTGCTGCATCGGGACGCGGACGACCGCGGCGGCCCGCGACCTCGGGCTGCGGGTCGACGTCGTCCCGGCCGCCGCCTCCGCGGAGGAGCTCGTCGACGCGCTCGCGTCCTCCGTCCACCCGCCCCTCACCCACCGGAGCCCCCTGTGAGCCGCTTCCCCGTCGTCCGGCCGCGCCGGCTGCGGCGCACCCCCGCGCTGCGCCGGCTCGTCGCCGAGACGCACCTCGTCCCGGCGCAGCTCGTGCTGCCGATGTTCGTCAAGGAGGGCGCGACCGCGCCCGTGCCCATCGGCTCGATGCCCGGGCAGGTCCAGCACAGCCGGGACAGCCTGCGCCGGGCCGTGTCCGACGCCGCGGCGGCGGGGATCGGCGGCGTCATGCTCTTCGGCGTCCCCGCCGAGCGGGACGCCACCGGGTCCGCCGCGTGCCGGCCCGAGGGGATCCTCAACGTCGCCCTCGCGGACGCGGCCGCGGAGGCGGGCGACGCGCTCGTCGTCATGGGTGACCTGTGCCTCGACGAGTTCACCGACCACGGCCACTGCGGCGTCCTCGACACGCGGCCCGGCCGGACCGGCGACGTCGACAACGACGCGACCCTCGAGCACTACCGCGCGATGGCGGTCGCCCAGGCGGAGGCGGGCGCCCACCTGCTCGGCCTCAGCGGGATGATGGACGGCCAGACCGCCGCCGTCCGCGAGGCGCTCGACGCCGCCGGCCACGACCACGTCGCGCTGCTGGCCTACGCGGCCAAGTACGCCTCGGCGTTCTACGGCCCCTTCCGCGAGGCCGTGGACTCCCAGCTCACCGGCGACCGGCGCGCGTACCAGCTCGACCCGGCGAACCGGCGCGAGGGCCTGCGCGAGGCGGTGCTGGACGTCGAGGAGGGCGCCGACGTCGTCATGGTCAAGCCGGCCGGGTCGTACCTCGACGTCCTCGCGGACGTCGCCGCGACGAGCGAGGTGCCGGTCTGGGCGTACCAGGTGTCGGGGGAGTACGCGATGATCGAGGCCGCCGCCGCGCAGGGGTGGCTGGACCGGCGGCGCACCGTCGCCGAGTCGGTGCTGGCGATCCGCCGGGCCGGCGCCGACGCGATCCTGACCTACTGGGCGATCGAGCTGGCCGGCTGGCTGCGGGAGGAGATCTGATGGGGACGAGCACGCACGACGGGCAGGGCACGCCGGACGCGACCGACACCCGGCGCGCCAGCACGGCCCGGTCCGCGGAGGCGTTCCTCGCCGCGCAGGCCGTCATGCCGGGCGGCGTCAGCTCGCCCGTGCGGGCGTTCCGCTCGGTCGGCGGCACGCCGCGCTTCATGGCGTCCGCCCGCGGCGCCTACCTGTACGACGTCGACGGGTCGGAGTACGTCGACCTCGTCGGGTCCTGGGGCCCGATGGTGCTCGGGCACGCACACCCCGCCGTCGTCTGGGCGGTGCAGCAGGCCGCGTCGCAGGGCCTGAGCTTCGGGGCGCCGACCGAGCGGGAGACGGCGCTCGCCCGCGAGATCCAGCGCCGCGTGCCCGCCGTCGAGCGGCTGCGCTTCGTCTCCACGGGCACCGAGGCCGCGATGACCGCGATCCGGCTGGCGCGCGGCGTCACCGGCCGCCCGCTCATCATCAAGTTCGCCGGCTGCTACCACGGGCACCTCGACGCGCTGCTGGCCCAGGCCGGGTCGGGCGTCGCGACGCTCGCGCTCCCCGGGTCCGCCGGCGTCACGGAGGCCACCGCCGCGGAGACGCTCGTCCTGCCCTACAACGACGTCGCCGCGGTCGAGGCCGCGTTCGCCACCCACGGCGAGCGGATCGCCGCCGTCGTCACCGAGGCCGCGCCGGCGAACATGGGCGTCGTCCCCCCGCTGCCCGGGTTCAACGCGGCGCTGCGGCGGATCACGCGCGAGCACGGGGCGATGCTCGTGCTCGACGAGGTGCTCACGGGGTTCCGCGCGTCGTCGTCGGGGTGGTGGGGGCTGGAGAGCGCCGTCGAGGGCTGGGACCCGGACCTGCTGCTGTTCGGGAAGGTCGTCGGCGGCGGGCTGCCGGTCGCGGCGGTCGGCGGCCGGCAGGACGTCCTGGAGCACCTCGCGCCGCTCGGCCCGGTCTACCAGGCGGGCACGCTGAGCGGGAACCCGGTCGCCACGGCCGCGGGGCTCGCCACCCTCCAGGCCGCCGACGACGCCGTGTACGCGCGGATCACGCACGCCGCGCACGTCGTCGCCGACGCGCTGACCGCGGCCCTGACCGCGGAGGGCGTGGCCCACTCGATCCAGTGGGCGGGGACGCTGTTCAGCCCGGCGTTCGTCGACCCGGCCGACGGCCCGGTCACCGACTACGCCCGCGCGCAGGCGCAGGACACCTGGCGCTACCCCGCGCTGTTCCACTCCCTGCTGGAGCAGGGCGTCCACGCCCCGCCGAGCGTCTACGAGGCGTGGTTCCTCTCCGCCGCGCACGACGACGCCGCCCTGGGCCGGGTCGTGGAGGCGCTGCCGGCGGCGGCGCGGGCGGCCGCGACGGCGACCCCGGCCTGAGGCGTCACCGGTCCGGCGTTGCTCCTCGCACGGGGCGTCAGCGTGCGGCGGCGCACGTGATGCAGGTGCGGGCGGTCGGACGCGCCTCGAGCCGGGCCGCCGGGATCGGGGCGCCGCACCGCTCGCACGTCCCGTAGGTGCCGTCGTCCAGGCGCGCCTCGGCCGCGTCGACCTCCGCGAGCTCGGCGGCGGCCTGGCGCGCCAGGGCGTCGATCTGGGAGCGCTCGAACGCGATGGTGGCGCCCTCCGGGTCGTGCTCGTCGTCGAGGTTGGCCCCCGCGGAGGCGGCGACCACCTCGTCGAACCGCCCGGTCAGGGCGGCGAGGCGGTGGGCCGCGGCGCGGCGGCGCTCGGCGAGCGCGGAGCGCACGGGGACCAGCGCGTCGTCGTCCATCGGCCCATGGTGGTGGGGGGGCCGACCGGGTGCACAGCGGAACGCGTGGTGAACCACCCGTGACCCGAGGACGACCTCGGGTAGAATTCCTCCCATGACTCAGCAGGGGGAGACCCAGGTGCCCACGCGGCACGTCCGGACCGGCTACGAACGCGTGACGCTCGAGACGACGACGCCGTGGACCTCCGGGCCCACCGAGGCGCTCGCCGGCTGGGCGCTCGTCCTCGGTGGACCGATCTCCGCACTCGTCTGGCTCGCGACCCGCGCGCCCGCGGTCGACGCGGAGTCGCTCGACCCGACGTCGTGGATCGCGACCCTGGGCCCGACCCTGAGCACCGCGGTGCTCGCCGTCCTGCTCGTGGGGCTCACGGTCGGGTCGGTCCGCCTGGGCCTGGCGCTGCTGCGCCGCGGCCGCCGCGGGATCGACCTGCGCCTGGCCGCGGTGACGTTCCTCCCCGTCGCCCTCGGCGCCGTGGTGGCCGACCGGATGCCGCTCGCGCTCGTGGCGCTCGGCACGCTGGCCGCCCTGGTGCTCGCCGCGCGACCGCTCCGGCACCGCTGACCACCCCGCGCTGACCACCCCGCGCCCACCACCCCGCGCCGACGCCTGCGCTGACGCCTGCGGCGGGAGGTCAGCCGGTCGCCAGCACCGCCCAGCCGTGCGGCGCGAGCCCGACGACGGCGCCGCCGCCGTCCCGGCCGTGCAGCTCGGCGTCGCCGGCGAGCACGCCGGTGGCCCCGGGCACGTCGAGCGTGACCGGCTCGTCCTCGAGGCTCAGGGCGACGAGCACGGCGGCGTCGCCGGCGTGGGAGCGGTAGACCAGGCGGGTGTTGGTGCAGGTCAGCACCTCGACCCGGGCGCGGTGCAGCCACGGGTGGCGGCGCCGGACGCCGATGAGGTCGTGGTGCAGCCGGAAGGCCTCGGCCGCCTCGCCGTCCAGGTCGCCGGGCGTGGCAGGGAAGACGGGTCGCACCGCGTCGTCGCCGCCCTCCCGCTCCTCCTTCACGCCCGTCATGCCGAGCTCGTCGCCCGCGTAGACGGTCGGCGTCCCGCCGACGGTGAGCAGCACCGCGACGGCGTGCGCGACGTGCCGGCGGTCGGTGAGCCGGCTCGCGAGGCGCGTGACGTCGTGGTTGCCGACGAAGGTGACCGGCACGAAGGTGTCGAGCAGCGCCTCGTGCCGGGACAGGGTCCACGTCAGCTCGAAGAAGTTGCCGTCGTTGAGCGAGGACCAGGTCGACTTCCACAGCTCGTACTGCGTGACCGCGTCCACGCCGGACTCCGTCACGAACGCCGCGTAGTCCCCGTGCAGCACCTCGCCGAAGACGTAGGCGTCCGGGTGGGCGGCCCGCACCCCCGGCAGGACCCGGGCCCAGAACGCCGCCGGGACCGCGTACGCCGCGTCGAGCCGCCACCCGTCGACCCCGCGGTCGAGCCAGTGGTTCATGACGTCGGTGACGTAGCCGGCGACCGCGGGCTCGTCGTGGTTCAGGGCGACGAGGGCGTGGTGGCCCTCGAAGTCGTCGTAGTCCGGCTCGGTGCCCGGTGCGGCACCGGCCGGCCAGCGCAGCCGGAACCACGACGCGGCGTCGGCGCCGGGGTCCTCCCGCAGCACGTCCTGGAACGGGCCGAAACCACGCCCGACGTGGTTGAACACCCCGTCGAGGGTGACCCGCAGGCCGCGCGCGTGCGCCGCGTCGACGAACGCGACGAGGTCCTCCTCCGTCCCGAGGCGGGGGTCGACGCGCAGGTGGTCGACGGTGTCGTAGCCGTGGGTCTGCGACGCGAAGACCGGGCCCAGCGCCACACCGTTGAGCCCGAGCCCCACCACGTGGTCGAGCCACCGGGTGAGGTGCTCGAAGCGGTGGACCGGGGCGGCGTCGTCGGGCAGGGCCTGCTTCTCCGCGCCGGTGAAGCCCAGCGGGTACACGTGCCACCACATCGCGTGCTCGACCCAGTCCGGCACGTCACGTCCCCTCGTCGGCACCTCATCCGTGGTGCACCTCGATCAACCTCGGCCACCGTAACGACGACGGCGCCGTGGGGCACGGTGGGGCGGGCGCGCACCAGCCGCGGACCGGGCGGGCCGCGTCAGACCCGGAAGCGCTCCACCTCCTGGCGCAGCTCCGCGGACATCCGGGCCAGCTCCTCGACGGCCGTGAGGGTCTGGCCGACGCCCTCCGTCGTCAGGGCGGCCCCGTCCGCGACGCTGGTGATCGTCCCGGCGATCTCGCGGGCGCCGGTCGCCGCCTCGGCGATCGACCGGGTCATCTCGTTGGTCGTGGCGCTCTGCTCCTCGACGGCGGCCGAGATCGTGCCCTGGTAGTCGTTGATCCGGGCGACGACGTCGGCGATCTGCGCGATGGCCTGGACGGCGCCGTCGGTGTCCTGCTGGATGGCCTGCACCCGGCGCGCGATGTCCTCGGTCGCCCGGGCCGTCTCCTGCGCCAGCTCCTTGACCTCGCCCGCCACGACGGCGAAGCCCTTGCCCGCCTCGCCGGCGCGGGCGGCCTCGATGGTCGCGTTGAGGGCGAGCAGGTTCGTCTGCTCGGCGATCGAGGTGATCGTGCGCACCACCGCGCCGATCTCCGCCGAGGACTCCCCGAGCTTGGTCACCGTGACGTTCGTCGTCTGCGCGGTGATCACGGCGTCCGCCGCGACCCGCGCGGCCTCGGCCGCGGTGCCGGCGATCTCCTGGATCGCCGCGCCCATCTGCTCCGCGCCGGCGGCGACCGTGTCGACGCCGCGCGAGACCTGCTCCGACGCCGCCGCCACGGCGGTCGCGTCCCCCGACGTGCGGTCCGCCGAGGCACCGATCTGGCGGGCGGTGCTGGTCATCTCCTCCGAGGCGGCCGCGACCGAGACCGCCGACGACGCCACGGCGCGGATCACCGCGGCCACCTGGTCGGCGAAGGTGTTGAAGTAGCCGGCCGTCGCCGCGAGCTCGTCGGAGCCGCGGGCGTCGAGCCGCGCGGTGAGGTCGCCGTCGCCGTGCGCGATGTCCCGCAGCCGGTCGCGCAGCGCGGTGAGCGGCCCGGTGATGGAGGCGATGATCGTCAGGACGAGGACGGCCAGGACCACGGCCACGCCGACGGCGATGCCGGTGACCTGCTGCTGGCCGCGGACCGTGGCGTCGGCGGCGTCGGACCGCGCGAGGGCGGCGCGCTCGGTGAGGTCCGCGGCGACGTCGTCGAGCCCGGTCGCCACCGCCCCGTAGACCTCGAAGGCGTCGACGAGCACGATCTCGTTCGCCTCGGCGGCCCCGGCCTCGGTGCCGCTCGTGAAGCCGGCCCAGACCCGCTCGTCGAGGGCCATGAACTCCTCGTAGCCCGCGAGGACCGCGTCGACCTGCGCGCGCTCGTCGTCGCTCAGGACGGGGTCGTCCCGGAGCGCGACGAGGCCCTCCTCGAGCCGCTCGGCGGCCGCGAGGAACTCGTCCCGCGAGCCGCCGGCCGCCTCGAGCGCCTCCGGCCGCACCGCCGCGTCCAGGGCGTAGGCCGTCTGCCACCCGTTCCAGTCCGCCGAGAGGTACTTCAGCGCGAGCGACTGCTTGGAGACGGTCTGGAGGCGGTCGCTCTGCTCGGCGAGCGTGCGCGCGGTGCCGAAGAGCGAGACCGCGACCAGCGAGACGGCGGCGAGGCCGACGGCGCTCAGGACGAGGAGCGCGACGAGGCGCGTGCGGACCGTGAGCCGGCGCAGGACGGACATGGCGGAGGCCTCTCGACGACGATGTCTGGGGCCCCCTGCACCAAGGTCATCGACAACAGGGGAAGAATTTTTCGTGAATCGTCCGTCGCCCGGGTGGGTGAAACCGCGGCAGGCCGGTCCCAGCCGGTCCCTGCCGGTCCCTGCCGGACCCAGCCGGTACACCGGAATACCCTAGGGGGGTAAGGTGTTCCCACACCGGGAGGCCGAGGGCCACCCGACCGCGGAGGGAGCCACGATGCCGGGATACACCGGGACGAAGGACGACTACCTCAAGCGCCTGCGCCGGGTCGAGGGGCAGGTGCGCGGCATCGCGCGCATGGTGGACGAGGACACCTACTGCATCGACATCCTCACGCAGGTCGCCGCGGTGACGAAGGCGCTCGAGGCCGTGAGCCTCGGGCTGCTGGAGGACCACCTCGCGCACTGCGTGGTGGAGGCGGCGAAGCAGTCCGACGAGGCCGGGGCGGCGAAGGTCCGTGAGGCCTCCGACGCGATCGCCCGTCTCGTCCGCACCTGACCAGCACCACCCCGAACACCCGGCACCCGCCGGACCACCCGAACGAAGGGACGCACCATGAGCACCCAGACCGTCGACGTCAACGTCCAGGGCATGACCTGCGGGCACTGCGTCCGCTCCGTCCAGGAGGAGATCGGCGAGATCCCCGGCGTCACCGACGTCCAGGTCGAGCTCGTCAACGGTGGCACCTCCACCGTCACCGTGACCTCCACGGAGCCGATCTCCCCGGAGGCCCTCGAGGCGGCCGTCCAGGAGGCCGGCTACGCCGTCGCCCCGCCGCGCTCGCTGCTCTGAGCCGCATCGGCACGCCGCGCTGAGCACGCAGCGGCACGCTGTTCCGGTCCGGAGCGGCACCCACCACGCACCACGCAGGACGAGGACGTGAGGTCATGACGCAGGACACCACCCGCAGCACCCCCGCGGGGACCGGCGCAGCCGGTACGGCCGGCACCCCCGGCCCGCTCGACCAGGCGGCCGCGGGCCCGGTGGCGGTGCTCGACCTGGCCGTCGGCGGCATGACCTGCGCCTCGTGCGTGGCGCGCGTGGAGAAGAAGATCCGCAAGCTCCCCGGCGCGGACGCCGTCGTGAACCTCGCCACGGAGACCGCACGCGTGGAGCTCACGGACGACGTCGACGCGGCCGCCGTCGTCAAGGCGGTGGAGGCCGCCGGCTACACCGCCACGGTGCTGCGGGACAGCCGCACCGCGGAGCGCGCCGAGAAGGCGCGGTCGGTGCACGACCACGCGCTCAGCGGGCACGCGATGCCCGAGGGCCACGAGATGGACGCGGACGAGGACACCTCGGCGCCGACCGAGGACCGGGGCGCCTACCTGCGCAAGCGGCTCCTCGTCGCCGCCGTCCTCACCGTGCCCATCACGCTGCTGTCCATGATCCCGGCGCTGCAGTTCCCGGGCTGGCAGTGGGTCGTCACCGTCCTCGCCCTGCCCGTCGTGACGTGGGCGTCGTGGCCCTTCCACCGGGCCGCCGCCCGCGCGGCGCGCTACGGCTCCTCGACCATGGACACCCTCGTGTCCAGCGGGATCATCGCCGCAAGCGTGTGGTCCGTCTGGGCCGTGACGCTCGGCGGCGCCGGCGAGATCGGCATGCGCATGCAGCCGACGCTCATCCCGCGGATGGCGATCGGCGAGATGCACATGCCGGAGATCTACTTCGAGGTCGCCGCCGTCGTCGCCACGTTCCTCCTGCTGGGCCGGTACTGGGAGCACAAGTCCCGCCGCCAGGCGGGGGACGCGCTGCGCTCCCTGCTCTCCCTCGGCGCGACCGAGGCGACCCTGCTCGAGCCGGACGCCGCCGGCCGGCGGGTCGAGCGCCTCGTGCCGGTGGACCGGATCGGCGTCGGCGACGTCTTCGCGGTGCGGCCGGGCGAGAAGGTGGCGACGGACGGCGTCGTCCTGGAGGGCACCAGCGCCATCGACACCTCGCTGCTCACCGGCGAGCCGGTCCCCGTCGACGTCGAGCCGGGCTCGCAGGTCACCGGGGCGACGATCAACACCTCGGGCTACCTCGTCGTGCGTGCCACGCGGGTCGGCGAGGAGACGATGCTCGCCCAGATCGGGCGGCTCGTGACGCAGGCGCAGACGGGCAAGGCACCCGTGCAGCGACTGGCCGACCGGATCAGCGCGGTGTTCGTGCCGATCGTCATGGTCATCTCGGTCGTGACGCTCGTCGTCTGGCTCGTCGCCGGCGGCGGGCCGCAGGCCGCGTTCACCGCGGCGGTCGCCGTCCTCATCATCGCGTGCCCCTGCGCGCTGGGTCTGGCGACGCCGACGGCGCTCCTGGTCGGGACCGGCCGTGGCGCGCAGCTCGGCATCCTCATCAAGGGCCCGGAGATCCTGGAGTCCACCCGCCGGGTCGACACCGTGGTGCTCGACAAGACCGGCACGGTCACGCAGGGCCGGATGGCGCTCGTCGACGTGCTGGCCGCCCCCGGCCTGGACCGCGAGGAGGTGCTCCGGTTCGCCGGGGCCGTCGAGGGCCGCAGCGAGCACCCCATCGCCCGGGCGATCGCCGCCGGGGCCCGCGCGACGCTCACCACGGGCGGGGCTCCGGAGCCCGTCGAGGTGGGCGCGGACGGGGTCCCGATCGGCGAGGACCAGGTCACCGAGTTCGCCAACGAGCCGGGCCGCGGCGTCACCGGCGTCGTCCGCACCGCGCACAGCGGTGTCGGGCTCGGGCGGCGGGTGCTGGTCGGGCGGCCGTCGTGGCTGCGCGAGCAGGGCGTCGACACGACGGCGCTGGACACCGCGTTCACCGCCGCCGAGGCCGACGGCGCGACGGCGGTCATGGCCGCGTGGAGCGGCTCGGCGCGGGGCGTCCTCGTGCTGCGCGACCCGGTCAAGCCGACGTCCGTGCAGGCGGTCGCCGAGCTGCGCGCGCTGGGCCTGCGCCCGGTGCTGCTCACCGGCGACAACGCCGGCGCGGCACGGGTCGTGGCCGGGCAGGTCGGCATCGACGAGGTCATCGCCGAGGTGCTCCCGGCGGACAAGGTCGACGTCGTGACGCGTCTGCAGTCCGAGGGGCGCGTCGTGGCGATGGTCGGCGACGGCGTCAACGACGCCGCGGCCCTCGCCCAGGCCGACCTCGGCCTCGCGATGGGCACCGGGACCGACGTCGCGATGCAGGCGGCGGACATCACGCTCGTGCGCGGAGACCTGCTCGCGTCGTCCCAGGCCATCCGGCTGTCCCGGCGCACGCTGCGGATCATCAAGCAGAACCTCGTGTGGGCGTTCGGCTACAACGTGGCGGCGATCCCGCTCGCGGCGCTGGGCCTGCTCAACCCGATGATCGCCGGTGCCGCGATGGCGGCCAGCTCGGTCATGGTCGTGGGCAACAGCCTGCGCCTGCGCCGCGCGGGCTGATCGCCCGAGGGGCGGGGGCTCAGCGGAAGCGACGGCCCTCGTCGCGCCGGTACACCGTCCGGACCAGGACGGCGAAGAGCACGGTCCACGCGGCCAGCACGCCGAACGCCAGGAGGGTCGGCTCGCCGCCGGTCGCGACGGGGACGACGACGTCGCGCGCGGCCCGGCTCGGCAGGCCCTGCGAGAGCGCGTCGAGCCAGCGCGGGAAGGACTCCGGCGGCGCGAACAGCCCTCCGGCGAACGCGAGCGGGAAGACGACGACCTGCGCCACCGCGATCGCGGCCTTGGAGGAGAGCGCGTAGCCGATCGTCAGGCCCAGCAGCAGGAACGGCGTGGCCGCCACGACCAGGAGCGCACCCGCGATCAGCAGCCGCGGCAGCGTGATCGACGCCTCCGTCAGGAGCAGCGCGACCAGCACGAGCGGCACGATCCCGAGCAGCGCGAAGAAGGAGCCGGTCAGCACCCGTCCCGCCATCCGCGGCCCCGGGCCCGCCGGCAGGGTCCGCACGTACGGGTCGAACGGCAGGGCCCGGTCCTCCGCGACACCGATGCCGAACTGGAAGACGCACGTGGAGATCACGGCGAAGACCGCGAGCTGGGCGGTGGCGCCGGTCGAGGCCGCCGGGTCCGAGGCCAGGGCCCGCTGCGGCACGACGAAGAAGAGCATCGCCAGTGCGGGGAAGACGGTCGCGCCGACGACGGCGACCGGGACCCTGATGGTCTCGAGGAAGGTCATCCGGAAGTGCAGGAGGGCGAGCGTCAGGGGCGAGACCGTCCGGTCGGTCCCGACGCCGTCGCCGGGGCGAGTCCGGCCGGTCCGGCCGGACTGGGTCGCGGACAGCTGGTCGAGGTCGGCGCTCATGCCGCCACCTCCTCGCGCGTGAGGGACAGGAACGCCTCCTCGAGGGACGCGCTGCGCACCTCGAGGTCGTGGAACGGGACGCCCGCGGTGACGAGCTCGCGCACCAGCGCATCCGCGTCGGGTGTGAGCAGCACGTGCCGGCCGGTCGCCGGGTCGGTGTCCCGTCGGACGACCCCCGTGAGCGCGTCCAGCCGCGCCGGGCCCGACGACGCGCCGGGGGCGCCGCCGTCGTCGTCGAGGGAGAGCGTCACGCGCCGCAGGGCGACCCGGCCGACGACGTCGCGCAGCGTCCCGTCCGCCAGCACCAGACCGTGGTCGACGACGACGACCCGCTCCGCCAGCGCCTCGATCTCCTCCAGGTAGTGACTGGTCACCACGACCGTCACGCCGCGGGAGTGGAACTCCCGCAGCGCGTCCCACAGGACGTGGCGGGCGTCGACGTCCAGACCGGTGGTCGGCTCGTCGAGGAGCACGAGGTCCGGGCGGCCGGCCAGGGCGAGGGCGACCGCCAGGCGCCGCTTCTGCCCGCCGGACAGCCCGCCGGTCTGGCGGCGCGCGAGGTCGGTGAGGCCGAAGGTCTCCAGCAGCTCGCCGACCGGCATCGGGTCGGGGTAGTGGCCGGCGACGAACGCCGCGATCTCGCCGACCCGCAGCGTCGCGGGCAGACCGGTCTCCTGCGGCGTGGTGCCGAGCCGGACGCGCGCGACGGCGTCCCGCGGGTCGCGGCCGAAGAGCCGGACCGTCCCGGCGTCGGGCCGTCGCACACCGCTGACGAGGCTGAGGAGGGTGGTCTTGCCGGCGCCGTTGGGCCCGAGGAGGCCGACGATCTCGCCGCGGTGGACGTCGAGCGTCACGTCGTCGAGCGCGACGGTCGCGTCGAACCGGCGGGTGACGCCGCGGACGCGGACCGGGACGTCGTCGTCGCGACCGGCCCGCAGCGCGTCGCCGGCACCCGGCCGTGTGCTCGTCCTGACATGGTCGATCATGCTTGCCCCCGCTGCGCGTGATCCGCGAGGGCCCGGTCCCGGCCGTCCACCGTCCCTGCCCCCTGGTGATGAAGCACCTGCTCCACCGGAGGCTCCCACGCCGTCCGGCCGTCCCGTCAAGCGCACCGGGCGTCCAGCCGATGTCCAGCCGGCGCTCAGCCTGCCCGTCTACCGTGGGCGCACCCCCGACCCGAGCGAGGACCTGCATGAGCACGCGACCGGACGTCGCCGTCCCGGACGGCCCCGCCCCTGCCCCCGCCGCCGCTCCGGCCGGCCCGTCCCGCCGCCGCCTCGCCACCGAGGTGTGGATCGTGCTCGGGCTGTCCGTCGGGCAGTCCGCGCTGTACGCGCTCGTGCGGCTCTACGCCCGCTACACCGCCGAGGTCCCCCTGGCCCAGCAGTCCACGACGCTCAACCCGACGCGCTCGCCCCGGCCGTACCTGGACCTCACCTACCAGCTCCTCGCGATCGGCTTCGCCCTCGTGCCCGTCGCGCTCGCGCTGTACCTGCTCTCGTCGCACGGGCGCTCGGCGGTCCGCCGCATCGGGCTCGACGGTGCGCGGCCCGGGCGGGACCTCGCCGTCGGGCTCGGCCTGGCCGCCGTCGTCGGCATCCCGGGCCTCGGCGTGTACGTCGCCGGCCGCGCGCTGGGCGTGACGGTCGAGATCCAGGCCGCCGGCCTCGAGGCGTACTGGTGGACCGTGCCCGTGCTCGTCCTCTCCGCGCTGCAGAACTCCCTGCTGGAGGAGGTGGTCGCGGTCGGGTACCTCGTGGAGCGGCTCGGGGAGCTCCGGTGGAGCGTCCCGGCGATCATCGCCGCGAGCGCCCTGCTCCGGGGCGCGTACCACCTGTACCAGGGACCCGGGATGGCCCTCGGCAACGTCGTCATGGGCCTGCTGTTCGGCTGGTACTACGTCCGACGGCGCCGCGTCATGCCGCTCGTCGTCGCGCACACGGCCCTCGACGTCGTCGCCTTCGTCGGGTACGCCGCCCTGCCGGAGGAGGTCCTCGCCGCGCTCCGGATCGGCTGACGGCGACCCGATCGGGTGAACGGCCCGGGGCACCCCTTCCCCGGCTGGTGGGCGCGTCGCCCCCGGGTGACCATGGCGGGGACGGCAGGGCCCCCCGCCTGCCGGGAAGGCCCCCCATGCCCACGGCGCACGCTCCCCCGCCCGAGGCCCGGCCCGGACCGGGGCACGGAACGGTCGGAGTCCTGCCTGCCGTGGCGCTGCTCGCCGCCGTCACGACCCTGGCCTTCGTGGGGCTCCGCGCGCTCGCCGCGTACGGCCTCGTGCTGGGCGACCCCCTGCTGCTCAGCGCCCTCACCGCGGCGGCGGGTGCCGTGGGGTTCGACGTCGGGCGTCACCCCGTGGCCGGGCTGGACCGCGAGAGACCCCGCCGACGCCGGGCGCTCCACCCGGTGGTGCGCCTGCTCGTCGTCGTCGTCCTGTGCGCGCTCTTCGCGTGGACGTCGGGGTGGTCCCTGCTGCTGCCGGCCTTCGCGACCCTGGCGAGCGTCGTCCACGTCGAGGCGGCCGGCAGCCGGGTGTGGCGGCCCGCCGTCGTCCTCCAGCTCGGCGCGACCGTCGTCGGGCAGGTGGGTGTCGTGCTCGGCCTGGTGCCGACCGTCGTGGACCCGCTCGCCAGCCATCTCGCCGCCGCCGGCATCGCCCTGCCGTGCACGGTCACCGTCGCCTACGTGGGCCGCAGCGTCACGCAGCGCGAGCTCGCTGAGACCGGCCTGCGTCGCACCGAGGCCCGGTTGCACGCGCTCATGAACGCGTCCTCGGACGTGCTGGTCGTGGTCGACCCGGAGGCGCACCTCACCTCCGTCAGCCCGGCCGCCGCCCGGTCGCTGGGGCGGGACCCCGTCGGCCTGGTCGGCACGCCTCTCCTCCACCTCGTCGAGCGGGAGCAGCGCCCCGAGGTGGCCGCACGGCTGCGCGAGATCGCCACGGCGCCGCCGGGCACGCGCGCCTCGCTCGACGTCCTCATGCTGCTCGCCACGGGGGGCGGCCGCTGGTACGAGTGGACCGTCGCCTCCCTCCTGGACGACCCGCTCGTGGACGGGCTGGTCGTCGTCATGCGGGACATCAGCGAGCGGCGCCGGCACGCGGACGCCCTGGCGCGTGCGGCCGCCCGCGACCCGCTCACCGGGCTCGCCAACCGGACGGAGCTGCTGCGCGTGCTCGACCGCGCGCTCCCGCGGGCCGCGCCCGGCGCGGGGGTCGGGCTCCTCTTCCTGGACCTGGACGGGTTCAAGGCGATCAACGACACCCACGGGCACGCCGTGGGCGACGAGGTGCTGGTGACGGTCGCCCGGCGGCTCCAGGGCAGCGTCCGCCCCGACGACCTCGTCGCGCGGCTCGGCGGGGACGAGTTCTGCGTGCTCGTGTCGGACGTGCACGACGAGGGGGAGATCCGGTCGGTCGCGCGCCGCGTCGAGGAGGCGGTCGGCGAGGTGGTCTCCGCCGGGGGGCTGGTCCTGCGGGTGGGCGCGAGCGTCGGGACGGCGGTGACGACGGACGACGAGCGGGGCCCGTCGGACCTCTTCGCGGTCGCCGACGCGGCGATGTACGAGGTCAAGCGCACCCGGCACCGCGCGACGCCGGCGGCGGGGCGGGGCGCGGCGGGGACCCGGCCCCCGGACCGCCGACGACTCGGCTGATCGCTCGGCCGAGACCCGCGTGAGCACTCGCCCGACCAGCGCGGCGGGGCCCGCTGGGCCGGGGGACGGAACGGGGCGAACCCGCCGCGCGTGGCGGCGTCACGAGTCCCCTGCCCACCGTGACCCCGACCCTAGACTCCCGACCATGGCCACCTCCACGCTCCGTGGGCGACTCGGTCGCCCACGCGCGGAGGCGGACGTCGACATCGTCGACACCCCGACCGCCCGCGTCCACCACCCGGCGGACCTCGTCGGGCTGGTGCTGTCCGCGCTCGGGGTCGCGGCCGTCCTCGTGCTCGCCGTCTACGCGCAGGGCACCACCGAGGGGATCCAGGAGGACGTCCAGGGCTTCGACACGCTCCTGCGCCGGATCCTCTTCCTGCCCGTCGCCGTGCTCGAGGGGCTCATCACGCTCGTCGCGCCCGTGGCCGTGCTGACCGAGCTCGCGCTGCGGCGGCTGCCGCGCCAGGCCTTCGAGGCGATCGGCGCCGCCGTCGTCGGCACCCTGCTGGCCCTCCTGACCGCGTGGCTCGTCACGACCGTCGGCTCGGGCGAGCTGCGCTTCGCGCTGAGCGTCGTGTCGCGCGGGGATCGCGTCGTGACCATCCCGGCGCTCCTGGCGGGGACCGTCGCGCTGCTCACCGCGGCCGGGGCCCGCAGCCGCCGTCGCACGCTGCCGGCGTCGTGGAACCTGCTGTGGGTGGGCCTGGGCGTGGCGACCGTGACCGGTCTGGTCACCCTGCCCGGGGCCCTCATCACCGTGCTGCTCGGGCGGATGACCGGCCTCGGGGTCCGGTACGTGTCCGGCGTCCAGTCCGAGCGCGCGTACGGCGCCGCGCTCGTGGCCGGGGTGCAGCGCGCCGGGTTCCAGCCGTCCCGCCTCGTGCGGGTGCGCGACGTGTCCTCGGACCTGCCGCAGCAGGACTCCGTGGCGCGCGACCTCGCGGCCACGGTGGCGCTGACCCGGACCAGCGACAACCGCGTCTACGCCATGACCACCGCGGACGAGCGCCGGCTCGACGTCGTCGTCCTGGACGGGGACCGGCAGGTGGTGGGCCTGCTCACCCGGTTCTGGCGGTCGCTGCGGCTGCGGGGCCTGGAGGGGCGCGGCGTCGTCTCCCTGCGGCAGGCGGCGGAGCGGACCGCGCTCGTCTCGCACGCCGCGTACGCCGCCGGGGTCTGCACCCCGCAGCTCCTGGGGATCGCCGAGTCCGACGACTCCATGCTCCTCGTCCAGGACCACGCCCGGGACGCCGTGCCGCTGTCCGGCCTGCCGGTCGAGGCCCTCACCGACGACGTGCTCGACGCGGTGTGGGAGCAGCTCCGCGTCGCGCACGCCGCGGGCGTCGCGCACCGCTCGCTGACGGCCGACGTCGTCCTGGTGGACGTCACGGGCGAGGCCTGCCCGCGGGGCGGCGAGCTCCGGCCGCCGGGCCGGCCGGTGGCGCTGCTGACCGGCTGGGACTCCGGGGACGTCGCCTGCTCCGACCTCGCCCGCCGGATCGACGTGAGCCAGGTGCTCGCGCTGCTCGCGGTGCGCGTGGGGGCCGAACGGGCCGTGGAGTCCGCGGCGCGCGTGCTGCCCGACGCCGAGCTCGCCACGATCGGTCCCCTCCTGCAGACGATCGCCCTGCCTCCGGCGACGCGGGTGGAGGCGCGGCTGCACCGCGGCCTCCTCCAGCAGGTCCGGGAGGCGCTGCTGGCCCGCCTGCCCGAGGCCGACGTCGAGCCGGAGCGGCTCGTGCGGTTCGGCGCGCGCACCGTCCTCACGATCTCGCTGAGCATCGCGGCCGCCATCATCATCCTCACCACCATCCAGATCGAGGAGATCACGGCCGCGTTCCAGCGGGCCGAGCCGTGGTGGGCGGGCGTCGCGTTCGCGTTCGGGCTGCTGTCCTTCGTGGGCGGCGCCCTGGCCCTCGTGGCGTTCGCGCCCGTCCGGCTCTCGATGTGGCGGACGACCCTCGTGCAGGCCGCGGCGGCCTTCGTCTCGCTGCTGGCGCCCGCGGGCATCGGCCCGGCGGCGCTCAACCTGCGCTTCCTCGCACGCCGCGGCGTCTCCTACCCGCTCGCCGTCGCGTCCGTGGGCCTGGTGCAGCTCTCCCAGTTCGTCACGACGATCCTCCTGCTGCTCGTGCTCTCCCTGGTCAGCGGCGAGGGCAGCGCGCTCCAGCAGCTGCCGCCGACGACGGTCCTGCTCGCGCTGCTCATCGTCGTCGGGTCGCTCGCGGCGGCCCTGCTCGTGCCGCAGGTGCGCGCGTGGACGGCCCGCCGGCTGGGGCCGGTGTGGCGGCAGACGTGGCCGCGCCTGGTCCAGATGCTCGGCCAGCCGCGCCGGTTCGCGGTGGCGATCACCGGGAACCTGCTTATGACCCTCAGCTACCTCGGGGCGTTCTGGGCCAGCCTCGCGGCATTCGGGCAGAGCCTGTCGCTCATCGACCTGGCCCTCATCTACCTCGTCGCGAACGCGGCGGGCGCCGTCGTCCCGTCCCCCGGTGGTCTGGGCACGGTGGAGCTGGCGCTGACGGCCGCGCTCACCGGTGTGGGCAACGTGTCCCCCGGCGTCGCGGCGTCGGTCGTCTTCCTGTTCCGCGCGCTGACGTTCTGGGGCCGTCTGCCGGTGGGCTGGCTCGCGCTGCGCGTCCTGCAGCGCCGCGGCGACCTCTGACCCGGACGGCTGCGGCAGGAGCGGGCACTCCGCACGCGGAGCCCCCGGCTCGCCGAGTCCGCGCCTCCTCGCCGAGCCCGTGCCTCCCCGTGCACGGACTCGAGGGAACGGCGCGGTCTCGCCGACCGGCCGGTCCTCAGCCCGCGCGGTCGTAGGCCTCGCGCAACCAGGCGGCGACCTGCGCGTCGACGTCGGCGGCGGTGCTCACCTCCAGGTGGTGCACCCAGTGCAGCCGCGTGGGGTGGACGACCTCCTTCCACCGCGGGGAGTCGTCCACGCGCCCGAGCGAGACGGTGAGCACGACGTCAGCCGTGGGGTGGCGCAGCCACCGCCCGGGCCACCACAGCCAGGCGAACGCGCGCCGACGCCGGTACGCGACCTGCGTGCGGGTGGGGTGGACCTCGACGGGACCCGCGGTCCGCAGCGCCGCGAGGACCGCCTCGTGCACGGCGAGCCCGCAGCGGCTGTCCTCGAGGGCGTCCTCGACCGTCCAGCGGTCCATGCCCCCACGGTGCCATCCGCACCGGGATCCGCGCCCGGGTCCGGGGCCGCGTCCGGGGCCGGAGCAGCAGCTGCGCGGCGTCAGTGCTGGGCGTCGGTGCTGGGCGTCAGTGCTGGTGGGTCCCCCACCACAGCGACGTGCGCGAGCCGTCGTCCCAGGTGCACCGGATGCCGGCCGGCCACCACGACCACGCCACGCTCGCCACCGACGGCGCCGCGCGGTCGCGGTGGAACGCCACCTCCTCGGCGCAGACCTCGTGGGCCCGCGTCCACGTCACCCCGACGTAGGCGCCCGAGGTGAGCAGGAGCAGGGCGACCACCATCGCCAGCGCGACCCCACCGGAGCCGGCCGTCCGCCCGCCGCCCGGCCTGCGCGCAGGGTCGGGCTCCCCGTCGAGCAGACGACGGAGGGCGTCGTCGACGTCGTCGCGACCTCCCGTCGTCGCGGACGGCGGTGGCGGTTCCGGCCGGTCGCCGTCGTCCGTCCAGGCGCTCCTCATCGTGCCCCCTCCCGATGGCGGCCGGGCCGCCCGCGCGGGATCGCCGCGCCCGCCCATCATGGTCGGGACGATGGCGGCGCCGCAGCGGATGTCGAGTGATCACCCGGGTGAAAGCGCTGGTCAGGGGCACTCGAACGGCGGAGCGAGCGCTGCCGGCCCGTCGTCCACCCCGACGGCCGCGCGACCCGAACGGCGTACGGGGTTGACACGGCGGTGTGAGCCGACCCACACTCCTGCACAACGCTAAATCGGTTTAACAAAACGGGCGACGACCGGGCGAGGGGGCCCGACGCGAACGCCCCTCCAGCCCCGCCGGACGGACCAGCCGTCCTGCGTGGAGACCTCGAGGAGGAGGATCGGCGGTGACGCAGCGGGTCGGCATCAAGGACGTGGCACGGGTCGCGGGCGTCTCCGCGGCGACCGTGTCGCTCGTCCTCAACGACCGCGCCGCCGACCGCATCCCGCCGTCCACCCAGGAGCGCGTCCGCCTGGCGGCCCAGGAGATCGGCTACGCGCCGAACCGGCTCGCCCGCAGCCTGCGCACCCGCCGCACCCACACGATCGGCCTGGTCTCGGACCGCATCGCGACCACGCCCTACGCCGTGCGGATGGTCGAGGCCGCCCAGGACGTCGCCCGCGAGCGCGGGTACCTGCTCTTCCTCGTCAACACCGGCGGCGACCCGGCCCTGGAGCGGGACGCGGTGGCCGCGCTGCTCGACCAGCAGGTCGACGGCCTTGTCTACGCCTGCATGTGGCACCGCGTCCTGGACGACCTGCCGGAGAACCTGCCGGCGGACGCCGTCTTCCTCGACGCCCGGCCCGCCACCGGCGGCTTCCCGGCCGTCGTCCCGGACGACCGGGGCGGCGCCGTCGCGGCCGTCCAGGAGCTCGTCGACGCGGGCCACCGCCGCATCGCGTTCATCGACATCGACGAGGAGCCGCCGCCGGTCGCCTCGGGGCTGCGCCGCGAGGGCTACCTCGAGGTGCTGCGCCGCGCCGGGATCGAGCCGGACCCGGCGCTGCACGTCCGCGGCGTCTCGGACGCCGCCGGCGGGATGGCGGCCGCCTCGCGGGTCCTCGACCTGCCCGCCGAGCGCAGGCCCACCGCGCTGTTCTGCTTCAACGACCGGATCGCCATGGGCGCGTACGCCGCGGCGCGGCACCACGGCCTGGAGATCCCCACCGACCTGTCGGTCGTCGGCTACGACGACCAGCAGCTCATCGCGGCCGAGCTCGACCCCGGCCTCACGACGGTCCGCCTGCCCCACTACGAGATGGGGCGCTGGGCCGTGGAGGTCCTGCTCGGAGCGCGGGAACGCCCGACGGACGAGGACGGCGTGGTGCTCATGCCCTGCCCGCTCGTCCGCCGGGACTCCGTGGCCCCGCCGCCGACCCGGGAACCGGGCCGACGGCGGGGATGACACCACCCCGTGGCCGCCGTCCGACGGCCACAGAGACGGTGCCGCGACCTTGCCCGTCGCGACACCAGAGAGAGGAACGACGATGACTCGCAGGTCCCTCCCGGGGATGCTAGCCATGACGGCGGCGTCCGCGACCCTTCTCGCAGCATGTGGCCAGGCCGGCCAGGCCGACGGCGGCTCCGGCGGCGGTGGCGACGCCGACGGCGGCACCACCGAGATCTCCATGTGGACCCACTCCGCGGGCAACCCCGCCGAGCTCGAGGTCTACGAGCAGATCATCGCCGACTTCAACGGGTCCCAGGACGACTACGAGGTCGTCATGGAGTCGTTCCCGCAGGGCGCGTACAACGACGCCGTCGTCGCGGGCGCCGCGGCCGGCGACCTCCCCTGCCTGCTCGACATGGACGGCCCGATCGTCCCCAACTGGGCGTGGGCCGGCTACATCCAGCCGCTCGGCATCGACGAGGGGATCATCGACTCGCTGCTCCCGACCGCCGTCGGGCGCTACCAGGACGAGGTCTACTCGGCCGGGTACTGGGACGCCGCGCTGTCGATCTTCGCCCGCGAGTCCGTCCTCACCGAGAACGGGATCCGCATCCCGACCACCGACGAGCCGTGGACGCTCGAGGAGTTCGACGCGGCCCTGGTGACCCTGCAGGGCGCCGGCTACGAGACGCCGCTGGACATCGGCGCCGAGGACGCGGGCGAGTGGTGGCCCTACGCCTACTCGCCGATGCTGCAGTCCGCGGGCGGCGACCTGATCGACCGCGACACGTTCCTCACGGCGGACGGCGCGCTCAACGGCCCGGAGGCCGTGGAGTTCTTCGAGTGGTTCCAGAGCGCCTTCGAGCGCGGGCTCGCCTCCGACGCCGGCACGATCGGCAACGAGGAGTTCAACAACGACGAGGTCGCGCTGAGCTACACGGGCGTCTGGAACGCCCTCGGCTCGCTCGAGGCGGCCGGTGACGACCTCCTCATCCTCCCGCCGCCGGACTTCGGCAACGGCCCGAAGATCGGTGGCGCGTCGTGGCAGTGGGGCATCTCCGCGGAGTGCGCCGACGCCGACGGCGCCCGCGCCTACCTGGAGTTCTCCTTCCAGGACGAGTACATCGCCGCGTTCGCGGACAAGCAGGTCGTCATCCCCGCCACGAAGGGCGCGGAGGAGCTGTCCGAGATGTTCGGCGAGGGCGACCCGCTCCAGCCGTTCGTCGAGCTCTCCCAGCTGTACGCCCTGGAGCGCCCGCCGACACCGGCCTACGCGGTCATCTCGAGCGTCTTCGAGCGCGCCGGCAAGGACATCATGAACGGCGCCGACGTGCAGTCGACGCTGGACCAGGCGGTGCAGGAGATCGACGCCAACATCGAGTCGAACGACGGCTACGGCTTCTGAGCCGACCGTCCTGAACGGCCGGCGACCCGCCCCCTGACCGGGGCGCCCGGGCACCTCCTCCACGGTGCCCGGGCGTCCCCGGGGGCCCGTCGCGTGCCGGATCGGATGTCACCATGGCGATGCCCGCACAGCAGATCACCCCCCACGCCCTGCCCGACGACGACGCCGCGGCCACCGGCCGCGCCCGGCGCCGCGCGCGCTCGGCCCGCGAGGGCCACCGCTCCGCGTACTGGATGGTCGCTCCCGCGACCCTCCTGCTCCTCCTGTTCCTCGTCGTGCCGGTGCTCCTGGCCTTCGGGCTCTCGTTCACCAACGCCCGGCTCATCTCGCCGAACCCCCCGCGGTTCGTCGGCCTGGACAACTTCGTCCGCGCGTTCACCAGCGACCCGACGTTCGTCCGTTCCCTGGTCAACACGTTCGTGTTCGCGGCCGTCGTCGTGCCGCTGCAGTCCGGGCTCGCGCTGCTCATGGCGATCCTCGTGAACCAGAAGCTGCGCTTCGTCACGTGGTTCCGGGTCGTCTACTTCATCCCGGTCGTCACGTCGATCGTGGTCATCTCGATCCTCTGGGACTTCATGTACCAGCGGGACGGCCTGGTGAACTCGATCCTCGACACGCTGACCTTCGGGGCGGTGCAGGGGACCAACTGGCTCGGCAACACGAGCACGGCGCTCCCGGCGATCATCGTCCTGTCCATCTGGCAGGCCGTCGGCTTCCACATGATCATCTGGCTCTCGGGTCTGCAGACGATCCCCGAGGAGCTCTACGAGGCGGCGCGCATGGACGGCGCCAACGCCTGGCAGCAGTTCAAGGACGTCACGTGGCCGGGCCTGCGCTCGACCATGGTCTTCATCCTCGTGACGATCACCATCCAGGCCCTCGGCCTCTTCGTGCAGATCGACGTCATGACGCAGGGCGGTCCCCGCGACTCGACCACGACGCTCGTTTACCACGCCGTCCAGCAGGGCTACCGACGGCAGGAGACCGGCTACGGCGCCGCGATCTCGCTGATCTTCTTCGTCATCGTCCTCGTGATCGCGCTCGTCCAGCGCTGGCTCACGCGAGAGAAGGACTGACCCATGAGCTCTGACACCACCCGCGGCGGGCCGCCGTCGGGGCGCCTCGGGACGCCCGACCAGATGGCCGCCCGCGACGCCGAGCGCGTCCGCAGCGCCGAGGAGGCCGCGCGCCGTCGTCGGCGGCGCAAGGTCGTCGGCTACGTGCCGATGGTCCTGCTCGCGCTGTTCTTCCTGTTCCCGCTCGTGTTCATGTTCGTCTCGAGCCTCAAGCCGGACGCGCAGATCCTGTCCGACATCGACTCCCCGCAGGCGTTCCTGCCGGTCGGCGACATCAGCCTGGACAACTACTCCGGCGTCTTCGACCGCGTGCCCGTCGCGCGGTTCATCCTCAACTCGGTCCTGGTCACGACGCTCATCGTCGGGCTCGGGGTGATCGTCAACAGCATGGCCGGGTTCGCCCTGTCGCGGCTGGAGTGGAGCGGCCGCAAGGTGCTGCTCACGGTCATCATCGCGACCCTCATCGTGCCCTTCGAGACCATCGCCATCCCGATGGTCTACTGGGTCTCGAAGCTGCCGACGATCGTCATGGAGAACGGCGTCCCGATGTACGACTTCGGGTGGCTGAACTCCTACCACGTGCAGATCGTGCCGTTCATCGCGAACGCCTTCTCGATCTTCCTGTTCACGCAGTACTTCTCGACGATCCCGAAGTCGTTCGACGAGGCCGCCCGCATCGACGGGGCGGGCTGGTTCACGATCTACCGCCGCATCATCGTGCCGCTGTCCGGCCCGGCGTTCGCGACCGTCGCGATCCTCACCTTCCTGCCCGCGTGGAACCAGTACCTGTGGCCGCTCATGGTCGTGCAGCAGGAGGAGCTCCGCCCCGTCATGGTCGGGATGCAGTACTTCTTCCAGATCAACCCGGCCTGGGGCGAGGTGATGGCGTACACGTCCCTCATCACCCTGCCGGTCCTCGTGATGTTCCTGGCGTTCCAGCGCGCGTTCGTCAGCTCCATCGCCTCCTCCGGCGTGAAGGGATGAACGACCCGTGCTGAGACTGCCCGACCACTGGGTGTGGGACAGCTGGCCCGCCGACGACGGCGAGCACCACCACCTCTTCTTCCTGCGGGCCTCGCGTGCCCTCCTCGATCCCGACCGGCGCCACCAGCGCGCGTCGGTGGGTCACGCCCGCTCCACCGACCTCACGCACTGGGAGCTCCTTCCCGACGCGCTGGTCACCGCCGACGCCCCGGCCTGGGACGACCAGGCGACCTGGACCGGGTCCGTGGTCCGGGCGCCGGACGGCTCGTGGCGCCTCTTCTACACCGGCGTCAGCCGGGCCGAGCACGGTCTGATCCAGCGCGTCGGGGCGGCCCGCTCCGACGACCTCGTGACGTGGCACCGGATCCCCGGTCCGCTGACGGAGGCCGACCCGCGCTGGTACGAGAAGTACGACGGCGTCGCGTGGTTCGACGAGGCGTGGCGGGACCCCTGGGTCTTCGCCGACCCCGACGGCGACGGCTGGCACATGCTCGTGACGGCCCGCTCCCGCGAGGGCGACCCGGCCGGCCGGTCCGTCATCGGCCACGCCACCAGCCCCGACCTGGAGACCTGGACGGTGCAGCCACCGCTCTCGGAGCCCGCCGGCTTCGGGCAGATGGAGGTGCCCCAGGTCGCCGAGGTCGACGGGCAGTGGTTCCTGCTGTTCTGCTGCTGGGCGCCGCAGCTCGCGCCCGAGCGTCGGGACACCGGGACGAAGGGCGGGATGTGGGTGGCGCCCGGGGCGTCCGCCCTCGGGCCCTGGGACCTCGACCGGGCCCGGACGTTCGAGCACCCGAGCCTCTACGCGGCGCGCCTCGTGCAGGACCGCGCCGGCGCCTGGAACCTCCTCGGCTTCCGGGACGTCGAGGAGGGTGTGTTCGTCGGCGAGATCACCGACCCCCTTCCGGTGGTCCGCGACGGCGACACGCTCCGGCTGGCCTGACGCCGGCCGAGCCGCCCCGCAGGGGTGACGGGAACCCTGCTCCCGTCACCCCTGCGTGGCCTAGCGTCGGGCGCATGGAGCAGCCCGACTTCTCGCTCGCCGGCCAGGTCGCCCTCGTCACGGGGGCGTCGCGGGGCATCGGTCACGACCTCGTCCTCGCCCTGGCGCGGGCGGGCGCCGTCGTCGGCGCCGCCGCCCGCTCGCCGGACCACGTGGCGGACCTCCTCGACGAGGTGGCCGCGGCCGGTGGGCGGGCCTTCGCCGTCCCGCTCGACGTCACGGACCTGCCGTCGGTCGAGCCCGCGGTCCAGCAGGTCGTCCGCGAGCACGGCCGGCTCGACGTCCTGGTCAACAACGCCGGTCTCGGCGAGAACCACGACGCGCTCGACGTCACCGAGGCGGACTGGGACGCCCTCATGGACGTCAACCTCAAGGGCCTGTTCTTCGTCACGCAGGCCGTGGCCCGGGTCATGGTGCCGCGGGGCTACGGCCGGGTCGTGAACCTGGGCAGCCAGGCCGGGCTCGTCGGCATCCGCCGCCACGCGGTCTACTCCGCCAGCAAGGGCGGCGTCGAGATGCTCACCAGGGTGCTCGCGCTGGAGTGGGCGCCGCACGGCGTCACCGTCAACGCGGTCGCGCCGACGTTCATCCGCACGCCCGGGACCGCCGAGCGCCTCGACGACCCGGCCTTCGCCGCCGACGTCCTCGCCCGCATCCCCGTGGGGCGCTTCGGCACGACGACGGACGTCGCCGGCGCGGTCCTCTACCTCGCCTCCCCGGCCGCCGGGCTGGTCACGGGCACGACGCTGGTCGTGGACGGCGGCTGGACCGCGCAGTAGCCCGACCCCCGCACGAGATCGGCACCTCGGCACGAGGTCGGTGCTTCCACCTACCGATCTCGCTCAGAGCTACCGATCTCGGCGCGCTCGACCGTTCTGAGGCGCGGCTGGCGGGGTCCTGGGCGGGGCGACCCCCGCGGACCTACGCTCCGGGCATGACGTCCGTGCTGTGGCTGCGTCGTGACCTGCGCCTCCAGGACCACCCCGCCCTCGCCGAGGCCGCGGCCGGCGGCCCCGTGCTGCCGCTGTTCGTCGCCGACCCGGCCCTGCTGGCGTCGTCGGGCGCCCCGCGGCTCGCGGCGCTGCACGACGCGCTGACGGCGCTGCGGTCCGCGTACGACGGCGCCCTCGTGGTCCGGTACGGGCGGCCCGAGGAGGTGGTGCCCGCCGTCGTGCGCGAGGTCGGGGCGACCAGCGTGCACGTCAGCGCCGAGCCCACCCCCTACGGCCGGCGGCGGGACGCGCGCGTCGCCCGGGCGCTCGCCGCCCTGGGCGACGGCGTCGTCCTCGACGAGACCGGCAGCCCGTACGCGGTGACGCCCGGGCGCGTGCTCAAGGACGACGGCGAGCCGTACAAGGTCTTCACCCCGTTCTCCAAGGCGTGGAAGGACCACGGCTGGCGCCGCCCGGCGGACGTCCCGCGCGACCTGCGCTGGTTGACCGGCGTCGACACCGAGGCGATCCCGGGTGCCGACGCCGCGGCCGCCGTCGGGCACATGGACCTGCCGGAGGTGACCGAGGCGGCCGCGCTCGAGCGCTGGCACGACTTCCTCGAGGACGACCTGGAGGGCTACGCCGAGGACCGCAACCGCCCCGACCTGCGCGCGACGTCGGAGCTCTCCGTGCACCTCAAGTACGGCACGATCCACCCCCGCACCCTGCTGGCCGACGTCGCCGCGCACCCGGCCGCGCAGAGCAAGGGCGCGCAGCACTTCGTCTCCGAGCTCGCGTGGCGGGAGTTCTACGCCGACGTGCTGTGGCACCACCCCGGCTCGGCGTGGGCGGACCTGCGCCCGGGGCTGAGCACCATCGCCTACGAGGACCCCGACGGCGCCGCGGCGGAGCGCTTCGCAGCCTGGTGCGAGGGACGGACGGGCTACCCGTTCGTCGACGCCGGGATGCGGCAGCTCCACCGCGAGGGCTGGATCCACAACCGGGTGCGGATGGTCGTCGCGAGCTTCCTCGTCAAGGACCTGCACATCTGGTGGCCGCACGGCGCGCGGTACTTCATGGCCCACCTGCGCGACGGCGACATCGCGTCCAACAGCCACGGGTGGCAGTGGGTCGCGGGCACCGGGACCGACGCGGCGCCGTACTTCCGGGTGTTCAACCCGGTCGCGCAGGGCGTGCGGTTCGACCCGAACGGGGACTACGTGCGGCGCTACGTGCCCGAGCTCGCGCACGTCGCCGGGTCCGCGGTGCACGAGCCGTGGACGGTGCTGGACGGGCTCGCGCACGGCTACCCGGAGCGCGTCGTCGACCACAAGGTCGAGCGCGAGGAGGCCCTGCGCCGCTACGAGGCCGCGCGGGCCTGACGCCTCGCGTGCCTGCCGTTCTCGGTCGCGGTCAGCGGGGCCAGTGCGCGGCGATCGCCGCGTAGCTGGCGATGCGGCGGTCGCGGTCCAGGCCGGGGGTGACGACGACGAGCTCGTCGGCCTCGGCGTCGGACTGCAGCGCGCGCAACCGGGCGACGACGTCGTCCGGGGTGCCGGTGACCATGCGGTCGTCGCCCTGGGCCCGCAGCACCTCGCGCGACCGGCGGAACTGCTCGGACTCCGCGTAGGCCCGCACCTCCTCCGGGCGCAGCGGCTCACGGATCCCGCGGGCGAGGTTCTGCATCGTCAGCGCCCAGCCGGCCTCGAACTCCAGGACCGCCTCGGCGTCGTCGGACGCGAAGGCGAGGACGGAGATCGCCGACCACGGCTCCGTCCGACCACCCGCGCCGTCGTCGGGCCCCGGCTCGAAGGTGCGCCGGTACTCGCGCAGCACCTGCGTCGCGATCTCCGGGCTCATGTGGTGGGCGAACACGGCGCGCAGACCGTTGACCGCCGCGAAGCGCGGGCCGTACGGGCTGGAGCCGAGCACGAACACCTCGGGCCGCTCGTCGACGACCGGTGCGGCGACACCAGCTCGCCGTACGGGTGGCCATCCGGGAAGCCGCCGTCGCCCAGGAACGCCAGCAGCTCCGCGACCTGGCCGGGGAAGTCCGCGCCGACGTCGACCTGCTGGCCGCGCCGTAGCACGTGCGCGGTGAGCGGGTCGGTGCCGGGCGCCCGCCCGAGGCCCAGGTCGATGCGTCCGGGGTAGAGCCCGAGGAGGGTGCGGAACGTCTCGGCGACCTTGAACGGCGCGTGGTTGGGCAGCATGATCCCGGCCGCGCCGACGCGGATCGTCGTCGTCCGGGCGCCGAGCGCCGCGAGGAGGATCTCCGGCGCGCTGCACGCCAGCGAGCGCATGTTGTGGTGCTCGGACACCCAGTAGCGGCCGTACCCCGCGGCCTCGACGGCCTGCGCGACGCGGACGGCGCCCTCGAGGGCCTGGTGCGCGGACTCCCCGTGCTCGATGCCGACGAAGTCGAGGACGGCGAGCGGGAGGGTGGCGCCGGACGGGAGCGGGGTGGTGGTCATCGACAGCGGCAACCGGGGGCGCCGCCGCGCCATTCCTGGGCCGTGCTCCCGCCCCGGCCGGCACGTCACTCAGGACCGTGGCGGATGACCCGCGCCGGACGCGG
Source organism: Actinotalea ferrariae CF5-4 (assembly GCF_000603945.1). GTDB lineage: Bacteria > Actinomycetota > Actinomycetes > Actinomycetales > Cellulomonadaceae > Actinotalea > Actinotalea ferrariae. The sequence goes on from NZ_AXCW01000002.1 coordinate 27,903, forward strand.
GGAACTCGCCACGACCCCTGGCGGCAGGTCGAGCGACACCGGGGGCGGGCGGGGCGAGCGGCGGGGCGGGTCAGACCAGGCCGACCAGGTCCGCGATGGACGGCACGACCTGGCTGGGGCGGAACGGGAAGCGGTCCACGTCCTCCGCGCGCGTCGAGCCGGTGAGCACGAGGAACGTCCGCAGCCCGGCCTCGATGCCCGCGACGACGTCCGTGTCCATCCGGTCGCCGACCATCGCGGTCGTCTCGGAGTGCGCCTCGATCCGGTTGAGCGCCGACCGGAACATCATCGGGTTCGGCTTGCCGACGAAGTACGGCTCGCGTCCCGTCGCGCGCGTGATGAGCGCGGCCACGGCGCCGGTCGCCGGCAGCGGGCCGTCGACGCTCGGGCCGGTCGGGTCCGGGTTGGTCGCGATGAACCGCGCGCCGCCCTCGATGAGCCGGATCGCGCGGGTGATCGCCTCGAAGGAGTACGTCCGCGTCTCGCCGAGGACGACGTAGTCCGGGTCGCTGTCCGTCATCGTGTAGCCGACGTCGTGCAGCGCCGTCGTCAGGCCCGCCTCGCCGATCGCGTACGCGCGCCCGCCGGGGACCTGCTGCTGGAGGAACTGCGCGGTCGCGAGCGCGGACGTCCAGATCGCCTCCTCCGGCACGTCGATGCCGGACGCCGCGAGCCGGGCTCGCAGGTCCCGCGCCGTGAAGATCGAGTTGTTCGTCAGCACGAGGAACGGGCGGTCGGCCCGCTTGAGGGCGGCGATGAAGTCCGCCGCACCGGGCAGGGCGTGGCCCTCGTGGACCAGGACGCCGTCCATGTCGGTCAGCCAGCACTCGATCGGATGCTCCACGGTGGTCATGGTCGAAGCGTGCCACCGCCGCGCGCCCGACGCCGAGTCCCGACCGACTCCCGACCCACGTCCGCCCCACTCCCGACCCGCCGCCGACCCACCAGGCGGATGCCCCGTGACGCGCGCCCGGCCGACCCGGCACACTGCGCTGCGAGCGCGTGGGGCGTGCGAGCCCTCGAGGAGGTCCCGTGGTCACCGGCCGGCCGACGACGGCGCCCGTGCGCCGCTCCCCGGACGTGCGCCTCGGCGCCCTGCTCATCGTCGTCTCCGCCGTCGGCTTCGGGGCCATGGCGATCTTCGCGCGGGCCGCCTACGACGGCGGCGGCGAGGTGCTGGCGGTCGTGTGGATGCGGTTCGTCCTCGCGGCGGTGGTCCTGCACGTCGTGCTGCGGGTGCGGCGGCTGCCCCTGCCGCGCGGCCGGACCCTGCTCGCGCTCGCGGCGCTCGGCGGCGTCGGGTACGTGGGCCAGTCGATGAGCTACTTCTCGGCGCTCACCCTCGCCCCCGCGGGCATCGTGGCGCTGCTGCTCTACCTCAACCCCGTGTTCGTGACCGTGCTCGCCACCGCCACCGGGCGGGAGCGGTGGACGCGGGGGCGCGTCGTGGCCCTGAGCCTCGCCACGGCCGGGACGGCGCTGACCGTCGGCCCGACCGCGGTCGCGTGGGATCCCCGGACGGCCCTCGGGATGGGCCTGGCCGTGCTGGCCGCGGTCATCTACTCCTTCTACATCGTCCTCAGCGAGCGACCCACCGCGCGCGCGGGGGCGCTGCCGTCGAGCACGGTCGTGGTGACCGCGGCCGCCGTCGTCCTCACGGTGCCGGCCCTCGCGAGCGGCTCCGCGCTGCCGACGACGACGGGCGGCTGGCTCGCCGTCGTGGCGATCGCGGTGGTGAGCACCGTCGTCGCGATCATCGCGTTCTTCGCCGGGCTCCGGCGGCTCGGCCCCAGCAGCGCCGCCACCCTCTCGACGCTGGAGCCGGTCGTCACGGTGGTCCTCGCCGCGATCGTCCTGGCGGAGGCCTTCACGCCGCTGCAGGTGGCGGGCGGGGCGCTCATCCTCGTGGCCGCCGTCCTGCTCGTGCGGTCGCACCCCACGACGGCGCCCTGACCCGACGGTCCGTCAGGTCCGCAGCGTGGACTCCTTGTGGGCGGCGCGGGCGCCGGTCCTGTCGGACTCGACGATCCAGTACGGCTCCTCGGCGGAGGCCTTGAACGTCTGGCCCTCGAACGTGAACTGCTCGGTGCGCCGCTCGACCGTCCGGCCGTGGGTCTCCCCCTGCGACGTGTTCCAGCGGACCTGCTGACCCTGTCTCATGCCGCGACGCTAGGTCGGGCAGCGCCGTGCGGCCAGCGCGGCGCCGGGTCGGCCAGGGTCGCGGGATCTCAGCCGCCCGGTCGGGAAGCGGACGCCGGGGAAAAGCGTTGTCGTCGTGTCGGTCGTCAGGGGGAGACTGCCGACGGCGTCGGCGTGGATGCCTCGAGACCTGCTGACCGCTGTGGACGGAGACCCGTGACCGAGATCGCCCAGAACCCTGCGCCCGTCGACGGCGCGCTGCCCGTCGAGGCCGCGCACGCCGACCGGGCCGGTGCCGAGCGACCCGACGGTCGGGACCGACCTGAGGCCGCGGGAGCGCGCACCGCGGAGATGACGCCGCGGGAGCGGCTCGCCGTCGTGCTGCTCCTCTTCTCCGCGTTCGTCGTCATCCTCAACGAGACGACGATGAGCGTCGCCCTCCCGCCCCTCATGGCGGACCTGGGCATCACGGCCGGGACGGCGCAGTGGGTGACGACGGCATTCCTGCTGACGATGGCCGTGGTCATCCCGATGACCGGCTTCGTGCTCCAGCGGATCAGCACGCGTGCCGTGTTCCTCACCGCGATGGGGCTGTTCAGCGCCGGGACGCTCCTGTCCGCGCTCGCGCCCGTGTTCGCGGTCCTCATCGCCGGCCGGGTGGTCCAGGCCACCGGCACAGCGCTGATGATGCCGCTGCTCATGACGACGGTGATGAGCGTGACGCCGCCGGCCCGCCGCGGCCGGACGATGGGCAACATCTCCGTCGTGATCTCGGTGGCGCCGGCGCTGGGCCCCACCCTCAGCGGCGCGGTGCTGGCCGTCCTCCCGTGGCGCGGCCTGTTCTGGATCATGCTGCCCATCGCGCTGGGTGCCCTCGCGCTCGGCGCCCTGCGGCTGCCCAACCTCACCGAGCCGCGCGCCGCCCGGGTGGACCTGCTCTCGGTGCTCGTCTCCGTCTTCGCGTTCGGCGGCCTCGTGTACGGGCTGAGCCAGCTCGGCGAGTCCGCGGGCGAGGGGAGCGCCGCCCTGGCCTGGGGGTCCATCGTGGTCGGGCTGGGCTCGCTCAGCTTCTTCATCGCGCGGCAGCTGCGGCTCCAGGCGACCGACAGCGCGCTGCTGGACCTCCGCACCTTCACGGCGCCGACCTTCCGCGTGGCCGTCGCGCTCATGGGCGTCAGCATGATGGCGCTGTTCGGCACGATCATCCTGCTGCCCCTCTACGCCCAGGACGTGCTGGGACTGGAGCCGCTGCAGGCCGGGCTGCTCGTCCTGCCCGGCGGGCTGCTCATGGGTGTCGCGGCACCGTTCGTCGGCCGGGCGTTCGACCGGGTCGGGCCGCGCCCGCTCCTCGTCCCGGGTACCGCCCTGGTCGCCTCCGCGACGTGGGGGCTCGCGACGCTGAGCGCCGACAGCGCGCCCTGGGTGCTCCTCGTGTGCCACGTCGTCATGAGCGGCGGCCTGGCGCTGATCTTCACGCCGTTGTTCACCTCGGCGCTCGGCTCGCTGAGCCCGCGCCTCTACCCGCACGGGAGCGCGGTCATCGGGACGGTGCAGCAGGTCGCCGGCGCCGCCGGCATCGCGCTGTTCGTCACGGTCATGACCCTGCAGTCCGTGCGGCTGGCCGACGCCGGCGCGGAGGTGGTCGCCGCGACCGCGGGCGGGATCCACGCCGCCTTCCTCGTGGGCGCCGTCATCGCGACGCTCGCGATCCCGGCCGCGCTGGCCTTCCGCGCCCCCCGGTCGACGGCCGCTCCGGTGACGCCCGGGCACTGACGCGCTCGGGCTCTCCTGCCTAGGCTGGCCGGGTGCAGGGCCAGACGCCGGACCGGTGGCACCGGGAGACACCGCAGGTCCTCGGCGCACCCCGGCGCCGGAGCGTGCCCCGCCGGGTCGCCGGGCTCCTGGTGACCGCCCTCGCCGTCGGCGCCTGCGGCACGTCCGCGGGCGCACCCGCGCCGACGTCGGCCGCGGCGGACGGCGCGCTCGACGCCGAGGCCCTCACCGCGGAGATCCGGCAGAGCCGGTCGGACTGGGGCGTGCGCCGGGTGCAGGTCCGGATCCACAACGCTTCGGACGAGCCGGTCGACGTGGCGACCGCGACGCTCGAGACGTCGATCGTCGACAGACCGACGACGTCGGACCCGGCACGGGGCCGTCCGGTGCCACCCGGCCGCTACCGCGACTTCCCGGTGGACCTCGGCGGGCCGGTCTGCCCGGCCGGCGAGGCGCCGTCGTCGTCGGTGCTGGTGCGGGCCGCCGACGGGCGGGAGGTGACGCTGACCCCGGGCGACCCACAGGGTCACCTGCCCCGGATCCACCGGGAGGACTGCGCCGAGCAGCGCGTCCGGGAGGCCGTGCGCCTCGAGCTGGGCCCGACGGTGACCGCCGAGCAGCGCGACGGCCGCCTCGTCGGGGCGCTGACGCTCACGGCGACCGCCGTCGACCCCGACGTCGAGGTGTCCGTGACCCGCGTGGACGGGACCGTGCTCCTCCTGCCCCTCGGCGCCCCGTCCTGGTCGCCGCCGGAGCTGCTCCGCGTCGGCCCGGCACCCGCCACGGCGGTCCTGGAGTTCCTCCCCGCCCGCTGCGACCCGCACGCCGTCGCGGAGGACAAGCGCGGGACGTACCTGCCGGTCCACGTCACGCTCGACGGCGAGGCACAGCCCGTCGTCCACCTCCGCTCCCCCGACCCCCTGCGGGGGCAGGTGTACGACCACATCGCCGCGGCGTGCGGCTGGTGAACACCGCAGCGCATCGAGAGGCAACTATTGACATTCGATAGATCCCTCTCGACACTCGATGCATGACACTGACGCGTGGGGCCGTGGCGCTCCTCCGGGTCCTCCTGGTCCTGCTGTTCCTGGCGACCGTCGTCGGCCAGACGCTCTCCCTGCCCGGCGAGCTGTCCTCGCTGGCCGACGCCGAGGCGCCGGCGGTGGCCCGGCTGCGCTGGCCCCTGACCGTCGCCGCCGTGCTGGGCATGGTCTGCGTCCAGGTCGTCATCGTCTGCACGTGGAAGCTCCTCGGCATGGTCCGGGCGGACCGGATCTTCAGCCGCGACGCCTTCGCGTGGGTGGACGGGATCGTGTGGGCGCTGGTCGCGGCCTGGCTCGTGCTCGCGACCGCAGCCGGAGCCCTCGTCCTGACGATCTACGTCACGCCGGAGATCCGCGACCCCGGCATCCCGATGATGCTGGGCGGCATGGTGCTCGTCGCGAGCGTCGTCGTCCTGCTCGTCGTCGTCATGCGCGCACTGCTGCGCAGCGCGACCGCCCTCCGGGACGACATGGACGCGGTGATCTGATGGCCATCGTCGTACGGATCGACGTCGAGCTCGCTCGACGCAAGATGAGCGTCGGCGAGTTCGCCGAGCGCGTCGGCCTGACGCCGGCGAACGTGGCCGTCCTCAAGAACGGCCGTGCGAAGGCCGTCCGCCTCAGCACGCTCGACGCGATGTGCCGGGTGCTGGAGTGCCAGCCCGGCGACCTGCTGGAGTGGGTCGACGACGAGCCGTCGTGACGGGTGGCCGGGACCGACCCGCCCCGCCGTGCGCGCCGGGAGGCGGAGGGGGACTGCTCAGGTCCAGTGGCGCGGACGCCGGAGCCCGAGGCCGAGGCGCGTCCGGTCGTCCCCCCGCGTCCCGTCGACCTGCGGCTGCGTGAGGTAGAGGGCCTCGGTGAGATCCGCGCCCGCGACGTCGGCGCCGCGCAGGTCCGTGCCGAGCAGGTCCGCCCACCGCAGGTCGGCGTCGCGCAGGTCCGCACCGAGCAGCAGGGCCCCGCGGAGGTCGACGGCCCGCAGGT
>NZ_AXCW01000003.1 GCF_000603945.1 Actinotalea ferrariae CF5-4
GGCGCCGACCAGGTCGGCCCGCGGAGCCACCGCGCCGTGCCGTGACCGCCGGGAGGTCCCAGGGGGGGTCGGCCCGCGGTCGACCGAGGCGCGCAGCGCGGCGCTCACCTCGGCCAGGAGCGGCCCGACCCGCCCCCGCCACCCCGCGACGTCGAGGCCCGCGGCCTCGGCACCGTCGGTCAGCACCGCGTCGACCGCGGCACCCAGCTCGGCGGTGAGGTCGCGGGCCCGCTCGCGCAGGGCGGCGTCGTCGGTGCGGGCGGCCGCCTCGGCGAGGTGCCGCAACACCTCGTGGGCCTGCTGGACGACGGGGAACACGGCGAACATCGCCGGCGCCGGACCGTCGCGCCACCCGGCGGGGAAGGCGGCGGTGACCGCCTGGCCCGCACCGAAGCACTCGTACACGGTGCAGCCGACCCAGCCCTCCCGGCGAAGCCGGTCGTGGATGCCGCAGGAGTGGTCGGCCAGGAGGTTCCGGCACGGGTCCCCGGCCGCCTTGTCGACGGGGAAGTCCGCGGAGCGCCGGAAGGGCAGGGCGACGCAGCAGAGCCCGACGCACCGCGTGCAGTCGGACGCGAGCTCGCGCACCGGGGCGCTCACCCCAGGTCTGCCTCCTCCAGCAGCGGCTCGAGCCCCCGCGGCGCGAAGCCCGACGACGTCGCCGCCGTCACCTCGGCCGAGCAGGTCCGCACGGCCGTCCGGTCGTCCCACGGGTCGGGGCCGGTCACGGCGTCGGCGTACCAGGACAGGGCCAGGCCGAGGTCCACCTCCGTGCCGAGCACGCCGGACACGCACTCGACCAGGCGCTCGCGCGCCGCACCCAGCTCGCCGCGGCCGACGTCGTGCTGCACGAACCAGACCGCCTCGATCGCGTCGTTCTCGCGGTCGCACTCCGTGCCCGCGTCCTCCGCCGCCTGCTGCGCCGCCCCGTTGCCCAGCTCGCGGGAGAAGTCGCTGCGGCCGTACGTCTCGCCGCCCGGCTCGACGCGGAAGCCCGCCGACTCCTGGCACGTGACCCAGGCGCGCAGGGCCTGGTCCATCTCCTCGGCGTCGACGACCCGGTCCGCGAGGACCGCGCGCTCGAGCGGGGACAGGTCGGCCAGCAGGGCGCGCGCCGCGCTGTCGTCCCGCCACGCCGCCACGAGCTGCGTCACGACCAGCGCGACCACGACGAGCGTGCCCCCGAGGACGAACCAGGCCCAGCGGCCCGACCGGTCCTGCTCCTCCTGCGCCGCCCGCGCCGCTGCGTCCCGCGCCATCCCGTCCCCGTTCCCGCCGTCCCGGTCCCGCCGGGCTGCCGCCCGTCCGGCAGCACTCTCCGAGAACGCTACGCGCTGCCGCGCCCGTCCCCGGCCGGGCGGCCGTGCCGGCTCAGCCGGGCGGCCGTCCCGGCCCGGCTGGGCGGCCGTTGGTCCCGTACGGACCGGTCCGGGGCAGCCGATGCTGACGGCATGGGCACGGTCCTCTTCCTGGCGCTGCTGACGACGACGCTGTTCGTCGTCGGCCGTCAGGCGCAGCCGCGCCGCGAGCGCCGGCCGCTGCGTGACCTCGGCGTGCGCGACGTGCTGTGGACCGCCGCCGCCGGGGTCCTGGTGCTGGAGCACCTGCACGAGGTGTGGGTCACCCGCGGTGGACCGGGGACGGCAGGGAGCCCGGCGTCGTCCTCGTGAGGACCGGCGCGGCCGCCGCACCAGCAGGTGCGACGGCCGCGGTCGTCGGGCGCCCGGCGGCGCTCCGGTGCCTCAGAGGCTTCGTCAGAGGCTGCCCGCCAGACGACGCAGCTCCGCGGCGAGCGCCTCCTGGCCGGGGGCGGTGAGCTCGCCGGCCACGGCGTTGAGCGTGGCCCTCGCCGAGGTCTTGTTGCGGGCGGCGAAGCCCTCCGCGCGGTCGACGAAGCGCTGGACGTCCGCGGCCTCCTCGGCATCCAGTGCGCCGGCGCGCACAGCCTGGTCGTACGTCGCACGGACGAGGGTGAAGCTCGGCGCGTGGACGATCGGCTCCTGCAGCTGGGCGTTGAGCTCGCCCACCGTCGCGGCGCGCGCGGCCGCGATCTCGGCGGCGCTCAGGTCCTCGGTCGGCGTGAGGGCCCAGCTGTCGAAGCCGAGGAAGATCTCGTTGCCGTAGACGTTCCCGTTGAACCAGTACACCGACCAGTAGCCGCCCTGGTGGAACACGGTGGGGTCGTAGGGGCCGCGGTCGAAGAAGCCGATCTCCTTCGGGTTGGCGGAGTCGGTGAAGTCGACGATCGACGCACCGCCCTCGTACCAGGACTGCACCATCACGTCCCGACCGGGAACGGGGACGAGGTTGCCGTTGTGCGCCACGCACGTCTCGATGCTCGACTGCACGTTCGGGATCTTGTAGTAGCTCCGCCACACCAGCGACGGCGTGCCGGCCTCGTCGCGGACGACGTCGAAGATGGCGTTGGCGCCCCAGTTCGTGGGGTCGGTGGGACGGCACCGCGCCCCCACCCCCCCGCCCCACTCGTCGGTGAAGACGACCTTGGTGCCCGCGTCGTTGAAGGTCGCGGAGTGCCAGTAGGCGAAGTTCGGGTCGGAGACGTCGGCGACCCGCTTCGGGTTCGCAGCGTCGGTGATGTCGAGCAGGATGCCGTCGCCCTGGCAGGCACCGGCGGCCAGGGCGATGGCCGGGTACGCGGTGATGTCGTGGCACGCGGAGGTCGCGGCGACCCGCTGGCCACCGGCGCGGTTGCCGGGGGCCGAGGCGCGCGGGTCGTCGGCCGGCAGGGTGGCCTGGACGCCGCTCGGGGTGAGGCCGGCGATGGGCTGGGTCTCCGTGGCGAAGAGGCGCGGGCTGCTCGTGACGCGCGCGGCGGCCGGGTCGGCCAGCGGCACCTCGATGACGTCGATGCTGTACGCGGACGTCGCCGGGTCCGTCGTCGAGGTCGGGGAGCAGCCGGCGAGCTGGGCGGCGGACCGGATCCCCGCGGTGCCCGAGTTGTAGACCCACACCGTGTCGGTGACGCCGGGCTGGGTGACCACGGTGTGGGTGTGGGAGCCGCGGCAGGTCTGCACACCGGCGACGTACCGCGGGGCCAGCGGATCGCTGATGTCGAAGATGCGCACCCCGCGGAACACGGCCTGCGCGGTGCTGGTCGAGCAGTCCACCCGGGCGCTCGTCGACTCCACGGACATGAAGAGCAGGTCGCCGTGGACGGACACGTCACCCTGCCCGCCGACGCACTCGACCGTCGTGCGGAGCACCGGGGCGGCGGGGTCGGACACGTCGTAGACGCCGAATCCCCGGTAGTTGCCCGAGAAGGCGTAGTCGCCCTGGAAGGCGAGGTCGGAGTTGATGTTGGAGTAGTTGAAGGCGGCCGCCACCCCCGTGTACGCGGGCTTGTCGCGCTCGGCGAGCAGGTCCATGCCGAGGGAGGCCGTGCCGGCGGACCGGTCCGGGCTCGTGAACGCGGCGCCGCCGTCGGTGGGGTTGTTGCCGGGCGCCAGGCCCTGCCGCGGGTCGGCGTCGGACTCGGCCACGGCAGCGCCGGCCGGCACCAGCGCCACGGTGAGCACCGCCGCCACCGTCGCTGTCCGCAGACGCGCCGCACGGCCGGAGGGACGTGCTCTCATCGAAGTCCTCTTCTCGTCGGGGAGGGCTCGCCACCCGCACCGCACCAGCGCTGCCGCCGTTGCGGACCGCACCGTCCGCGTAACATGATCGGATCAATATCCACGGCCCAGGCCGTGAGATCAAGAGGGCGACCGCACGCCCGGTCGAGAGGGGCCCATGCCCGGTTCTGCCCGATCCGTCCCCGCCGCCCTGGTCGCGGCCGCCCTGCTGCTGTCCGGCTGCACCCTCGGCGGCGCCGGGCAGGCCGAGCGGACCGCGGACGTCGAGCAGGTGGAGGGCATCGAGCAGGGCGAGGGCACCGACCAGGCCCAGGGCAGCGAGGTCGTCACCCTGCGGCCCGGCCTGCCGGGGGAGCCCAACCGGGTCGTCGATCCCGACGCCGTCGAGGCGGACGTCGCGCCCGCGTCCCCGTTCAGCGACGCCGACGTCGCCTTCCTCAGGGACATGCGCGTGCACCACGAGCAGGCCCTCGCGATGACGGCACTCGTGGAGGGGCGTACCGACCGCGAGGACGTGCTGCTGTTCGTGCGCCGGATGGACATCTCGCAGACGGCCGAGCTCGAGCAGCTGGAGCGCATGCTCACCCAGCACGAGGAGGCCGTGCGCGCCGCCGGCGCCGGCCCGACCCACGGCGGGCACAGCGGGCACGAGGAGCACGACGAGGAGGGCGGGCACGACGGGCACAGCACCCCCGGCGCGCACCACGCCATGCCCGGCATGCTGAGCGAGCAGGACCTGGCCGCCCTGGAGGCCGCGACCGGCGACGCGTTCGTCCGGTTGTTCCTCGAGGGCATGACCCGCCACCACGAGGGCGCGATCGTCATGGTCGAGGAGCTCCTCGCCGTCGACGGCTCGGCCGCCGACCCGCGGCTGTTCCGGTTCGCGAACCACGTCGACTCCGACCAGCGCATCGAGATCGAGCGCATGGCCCGGCTCTACGCGGAGCTACCGCCGGCCTGACTCGCACGAGGCGGGCCTGCTCCTGCGTCGACGCGCCGTCCGCGCGGTGCCCGAGCCCCCGCTCCGGGCACGGCCCGGGTCACCCGCGGTGGACCTGGAACGGGGCGAAGCTCTGCGTCGTCGGCATGACCTCGACGACGTTGACGTTGACGTGCGGCGGCTGGGACGTCACCCAGGCCACGGTCTCGGCGATGTCCTCCGCGGTGAGCGGCTGCATGTCCCGGTAGGTCGCCTCGACGCGCGACTCGTCCCCGCCGAACCGGATGCGGGAGAACTCCGTACCGGCGACCATCCCGGCCTCGATCGTCGTGACGCGCACACCGGTCCCGTGCAGGTCCGACCGCAGCGCCAGCGCGAGCTGGTGCGCGAAGGCCTTCGACCCGCCGTAGACGTGCCCACCCGGGTAGGGGTAGGTCCCGGCGACGGACCCCATGACGACGACGTGCCCGCGCCGCCGCGCGACCATCCCCGGCAGCACGGCGTGCACCGTCGCGGCGAGCCCGCGCACGTTGGTGTCGATCATCTGCTCCCAGTCGGCCCACGACGCCTCCTGCGCCGGGCCCATCCCGAGCGCCAGCCCGGCGTTGCCGACGACGACGTCCAGCGCCGCCAGGTCCTCCGGCAGGCCGGCGACGACGGCGTGCACCGCCTCGGCGTCGCGCACGTCCAGCGCGACCGGGTGCACGGCGTCCCCGAGCTCGGCCCGCAGGGCGTCGAGCCGCTCCACCCGCCGGGCCGCCGCGACCACGCGGTAGCCCGCCGCGACCATCCGGCGCGTGATCGCGGCGCCGAACCCGGCGCTCGCGCCCGTGACGAGCGCGACCCGCGCACCGGACGACGAGGGCTGCGATGCGGTCGGCTGAGCGCTCATCCCGCCAGTCTGGCACCGGCAGGGCGCGCCAGGTCCCGCAGCGCGGCCAGGCCCACCGGCTCGCTCGTGAGCAGCGGCACGACGGCGCACCGCTCGCTGTCCCTGCGCAGCACCCGCTCGATCTGGACGACCTCCGCCTGGGCGCGGCGCCGCAGCAGCGGGTCCGTGGTGGCGGTGGCCGCGGCGACGTCGTTGACGACCCACGCCCACGGCTCGATGCCCGCGCGGCGCAGGTCCTCCTGCAGGCCCTCGGCCTCCAGGACCGGCGTCGCCTCGGCGAGCGTCACGATCACGGCCCGGGTGTGCCCCGGGTCCTGCAACCGCATCATCGGCGTGGTGAAGGTCGCCGCCGGGCCCATCTGCCGGGCGACGTCGCGGTGGTACGAGCCGGTGGCGTCCAGCAGCAGCAGCGTGTGCCCGGTCGGCGCGGTGTCCAGGACGACGAAGCGCCGTCGGCCGTCGTTGACGACCTTCGAGAACGCCTGGAAGACGGCGATCTCCTCGGTGCACGGCGAGCGCAGGTCCTCCTCCAGGGCCGCGCGGCCGGCGTCGTCCAGGCTCGCGCCCTTCGTGCGGAGCACGTGCTCGCGGTAGCGCGCGGTCTCGGCAGCGGGGTCGATGCGCGTGACCTCCAGGTCCGGCACGGTGCCCTCGAGGGTCTGGGCCAGGTGGGCGGCCGGGTCGGTGGTGCTGAGGTGGACCGGCAGCCCGCGCTCGGCGAGCGCCACGGCGACGGCCGCGGCCAGGGTGGTCTTGCCGACACCGCCCTTGCCCATGAGCAGCACGAGGCCGTGCTCCTGCGCGGCGAGCTCGTCCACGAGGTCGGCGACCGAGCGGGCGCCGGGCGGCAGGGGCGGCAGCTCGGCGCCGTCGTCCCCGGGGACCGCGACCTGACCGGCCTCGAACAGGCTGCCCAGGGCGTCCAGGCCGACCATGTCGTCGCCCTTGAGCTCCAGGACGTCCCGCGGCAGCGCGGCGAGCGCGGGCGGCAGGGTGGCGAGCACGGCCCGCTCCCGCTCGTGGACGGCGGTGGCCAGCGCGTCCCCGGACCGGGGCTCGGGCAGCGCCGCGTTGACGACGAGGTGCTGCTGGCGCAGGCCCAGCGCGGCAAGCTCGTCGTGGGTGCGGGCGACCTCCGCGACGGCGGCCCGCTGCGCCCGGGTGACCAGCACCAGGCGGGTGCGCTCGGGGTCGCCGAGGGCGGCGACGGCCTCGGCGTAGACGGTGCGCTGGCGCTCGAGCCCCGCGAGGGGGCCGAGGCACGACGCGTCGCCCTTGCCCTCGTCGAGGAAGTCCGTCCAGGACGACGGCAGCTGGAGCAGCCGGATCGTGTGGCCGGTCGGGGCGGTGTCGAACACGACGTGGTCGAAGCGTCCGGTCAGCACGTCGTCGGTGAGGAGGGCGGTGAACTCGTTGAACGTCGCGATCTCGGTGGTGCAGGCGCCGGAGAGCTGCTCCTCGATGAGGCGCACCTCCGCCGCGGGGAGCAGGCCACGGACCGGGCCCACGATGCGCTCGCGGTAGGCGGAGGTCGCCTCGTCGGGGTCGATCTCCAGGGCCGAGAGCCCGTCGACGGACGGCACCCGCGTGACCGTGTTGCCGATCCTCAGCCCGAGCACCTGTCCGACGTTCGACGCCGGGTCCGTGCTGACCAGCAGCACCGACCGGCCCTGCCGCGCGAGCGCGACCGCGCCGGCGCACGCGATGCTCGTCTTGCCGACCCCGCCCTTGCCCGTGAGGAAGAGGTAGCGGGGGGCGTCGACGAGGAAGGCCGGCAGGGCGTCCATCAGCAGGACCCGCCGCCGCAGCAGCCACCGGCCAACGGGAGCACGGCGGCCGGGGCGGGCACCGCGCTCGGGGCAGGCGGGGCGTCCGGCGTCGGCACGGCGCTCGGGGCGGGCTCGGCGGCGACGCCGGCCCAGCGGGCGAGCTCCGCGCGGCCCGGGTACCGCCCGGCCATCGCGACGGCGCCGTCCACGAGGACGAGCGGCAGACCCTCGGAGCCGGAGACCTGGAGGAGGTCCAGGACGGCGGGACGGCCGGCGAAGGCCGCGGGCTCGGAGGCGAGGTTGAACCGGGCGACGTCCTGGCCCCGGCCGCGCAGCCAGTCCAGGTCCGCGGAGAACGTGACGAGCTCCTGCGGCACGTCGGTCCCGCACACCCCCGTGCTGCAGCACATCGCCGGCTCGAACACCTCGATGGTGGACATCACTGCCTCCTCCTGGATCGCGCACTGACCCGCAGTGCTGGATCCCGCCGCCGCATCACTGCTGCACCGCACTGCCGCTGTATCGACATCTGTCGATCCAGCATCCTCCCGTCCATCGACACCTGTCAATACAGGTGCGACCATGGCCCCATGAGCGTGCGCACCCTGCCCCTGACCGACGTCACCGTCTGCAGCGCCCCGCTCGTCCGCGACCCGATGGGCCCGGACCGCGCGACGGACCTCGCCCGGGCGTTCAAGGCCCTCGGGGACCCGGCACGCCTCCGGCTGCTCTCCCTCATCGGCGCGCACCACGGCGGCAGCGCCTGCGTCTGCGACCTCACCGAGCCGCTCGGCCTGAGCCAGCCCACCGTGTCCCACCACCTCCGGGTCCTGCGCGAGGCCGGCCTGGTCACCAGCGAGCGCCGCGGCACCTGGGTGCACTACACGCTGGTGCCCGGCGCGCTCGGTGCGCTCGCCGTCGTCCTGGCGGACGAGGCCGGCTGACCCGACGGGCCGACGTCGACCGCGGACGGCCCGCCGGCCACGCGGCGGACGGTCTCGCGAGCACCATCGTGGAGGGTTCACCGCGTCTCCCGCGGGAGATGCTCCACGTCCACCCGCGCCGACCGGCCCGGCACCCCCGGGTGCCCGACGCGTCAGTCCGCGGGGACCTCGGTGACCTGACCGGCCTCGACGTGCCACCGGCGCGTGAGCCGCACCGTCTCGAGCATCCGCCGGTCGTGCGTGACCAGCAGGATCGTCCCGTCGAAGGACTCCAGCGCCTGCTCGAGCTGCTCGATCGCGGGCAGGTCGAGGTGGTTGGTCGGCTCGTCCAGCACGAGCAGGTTCACCCCGCGCGCCTGGAGCAGCGCCAGCGCCGCCCGCGTCCGCTCACCCGGGGACAGCGAGCCGGCCGGCCGCTCGACGTGGTGCACCCCGAGGCCGAACTTCGCCAGCAGCGTGCGGACGTCCGCCGTCGGCCAGTCGGGCACCTGGTCGGCGAAGGCCCGCCCCAGGGGCGCGTCCCCCTCGAACGCCGCGCGCGCCTGGTCGACCTCCCCGACCAGCACGCCCGACCCGCGCTCGGCCGTGCCCGACGTCGGCGCGACGCGACCGAGCAGCATCGCCAGGAGCGTCGACTTGCCCGCGCCGTTGGGCCCGGTGACGGCCACCCGGTCCTGCCAGTCGAGCTGGACGTCCACCGGACCGAGCCGGAAGTCCCCGCGGTCGACGACGGCGCCGCGCGCCACCGCGACCACGGCACCGGAGCGTGGCGCTGCGGCGATCGACATCTGCAGCTGCCACTCCTTGCGCGGCTCGTCCACCGTCTCCAGCCGCTCGAGCGCCCGCTCGCTCTGCCGCGCCTTGGCGGCCTGCTTCTCCGACGTCTGCCCGCGGAAGTGCTTGATGAACTTGTCGTTGTCGGTGGCCTTGCGGCGCGCGTTGCGCACGCCCTTGGCCATCCACGCCCGCTGCATCCGGGCGCGGGCCTGGAGCGCGTCCCGGCGCGCCTCGTACTCCTCGTACGCCTCGCGCGCGCGACGGCGGGTCACCGAGCGCTCCTCCAGGTAGGCGTCGTACGAGCCGCCGTAGACGAGGACGCGCTGCAGGCTGCGGTCGATCTCGACGACGGTCGTGACGGTGCGGCTCAGGAACTCCCGGTCGTGGCTGACGACGACGACGGGCGCCTCCGCCTCGTGGACGAACCGCTCGAGCAGGTCCAGGCCGTGGGCGTCGAGGTCGTTGGTCGGCTCGTCCAGCAGGTACAGGTCGAAGCGGGACAGCAGCAGGGCGGCCAGGCCGACCCGAGCCGCCTCGCCCCCCGACAGCGCCGTCATGGGCAGGTCGAGGTCGACGGTCAGCCCGAGGTCGTCCGCGACGGTGCCGAGGCGCGCGTCGAGGTCCGCCCCGCCCAGCGCCAGCCAGGTCTCGAGCGCGTCGCCGTAGGCGTCGTCGGCGCCGGGCGCCCCGGTCGCGAGCCCGTCGGCGGCGGCGTCCATCGCGTCCTGCGCGGGAGCGACGCCGGTGCGCCGGGCGAGGTGGTCGCGCACCGTCTCCCCCGGGACCCGCTCGATCTCCTGGGCGAGCAGCCCCAGCCGCGCGTGCGGCGGGGAGACGGACACGGCGCCGTCGTCGGGGGCCCGCAGGCCCGCGAGGATGTGCAGGAGCGTGGACTTCCCGGCGCCGTTGGGCCCGACCAGCCCGACGACGTCGCCCGGCGCGACGACGAGGTCGACACCGGTGAACAGCGCCCGCTGACCGAAGCCCGCACCGACACCCTTGGCCTGGACAGTGGCTGACATGGTGACCATCCTCCCGTGCCCGGACCGTGCCCCCGCGCCGAGGCGGTGCCCGTCACGGCACGGTGCGGGCGCGGGCGCGGGTGCGACCGCAGGAGAGGGGTGTCGAGCGGCAGAGCAGGGGAGTCCGCGGCCCGTCAGGCGCGGCGCGACGCCGTGACCGTGAACGTGGGGTTGCGGTGGACCTGGCGGGTCGGGCCGACGAGCCGCTCCAGGACGGGTCGGTACTGCAGGTGGGAGTTCCACACCGCCCACAGCTCGCCCCCCGGCCGCAGCGCCCGGCCGGCCTCGGCGAAGAGGTGCCGGGCGATGCCGGTGTGCACGGCCGCACCCGTGTGGAACGGCGGGTTGAGGACGACGAGGTCGACCGAGGCGTCCGGCACCGATGCCAGCCCGTGGTCCCGCCGGACGGTCACCCGGTCCGCGACGCCGTTGGCGGCGGCGGTGGCGTGCGCCGAGGCGGCGGCCGCGGCGGAGACGTCGGTCGCGAGCACCTGCGCCCCGGGGTGGGTGCGCGCGAGCAGCGTGGCCAGGACGCCCGTCCCGCAGCCCAGGTCCACCGCCGACGCCGCGTCCGGCACCGCCCGCTCGACGAACGGGGCCAGCGCCCGGGTGCCGAGGTCGACGCGGGCGCCGGCGAACGCCCCCGGGTACGCGCAGACGACGAGGTCCAGGTCGGCGTCGTGATGGCGCGCCGGCGTGCCCCAGCGGGTGTCGCCGGCCGTGGCGGTCGCGTCGTCGTCGGGCCGACGCGGGCCGGTCGCGACGAGGACCCGCGACTTCTGCCGTGCGAGGCGGGCCTGGAGCTCGGCGAAGTGCCGCCCGAGGACGCCGTTCATCGCGGGGGTCATGTGCTTGACGCGGCCCCCCGCGAGCAGCACGACGTCGGGGGCCGCGTGCGCCGCCACGAGGGCGGCGACGTCGTCGAGGGCGTCGAGCGACCGCGGGAGCTGCAGCAGGATGACGCGGGCGCCGCGCACGAGGTCGGGGGTGAAGGGCAGCTGCGTGAAGAGCGCGTCGGTCGAGGACGGCGTCACCAGGCCCGCCCGCTCCGCGTTCGCCGCGAGCGCCAGCTCCCCCGTCAGCTCGTCCTGGTGGACCCGCACCCCGGTCGCGCCGTGCAGCGCGACCGCGCCGAGGGTCAGCGCGCCGTACCGGTCCCCGACGACGACGACCTCGCCCGGGCCGGCCGTCGCGAGGGCGGCCGCGGCCTCGTCGAGGAGGAGCCGGTCGGTCGCGTCGACCGCGACCAGGTCCGGCGCCTCGACGTCGGGGGCCCGCCGGAGCGCGTCGAAGGAGAAGGCGGTGGCCTGGGTCGGGCGCGGCGCGTCGGGAGGGGTCGTCACCGTCCGAGGGTAGGTGGCCGCGCCGGACGCCCCGGCCGGGCAGGCACGCGCGCCGCCCGGGCAGGACCCGTGCGCCCCGACCGGCGGACCGCCGCGTCCGCGGCTACGCTGCCGGACACCGACCCACGGAGGAGGGCGCGTGCCCGATCCGCAGCAGCCGGGCGTCGACACCGCCCCGCCCGCGACGGTCCCCGGCCGGTCCGGGCCCTCCCCGCGCGACGTGCTCGGGTCCGACGACGCAGCGGAGACCCTCGTGGGCCTCCTCGGTGCCCCGGCGGTGCGGGCCGCCCGCGTCGGGACGTTCGCGTGGGACCTGCGCTCCGGCACCGTCGCGGTCGACCGTGCCTTCGCCGCCCTGCTCGGGCTGGACGACCTCGTCGCGACCGGGGGCGACGTCGAGGCGACCGTGCTCCCCGTCGACGGGATCGCCGACCGCCTCCACCCCCACGACCGGGCACGCATCGCCCAGGCCCTGCTGGGCGGTCGCGAGGGCGAGGACGAGATCACGGTCGAGTACCGCGCCCTGGACACCACCGACGAGCCGCGCTGGCTGCTCACCCACGCCCGCCTCGTGCGCGACGACGCCGGGGCGGTGCTGGGTGCGGTGGGGTCGGTGATCGACAGCACGAGCCTCTCGCAGGGCGAGGCCCGCACGACCCGGCTGCTCGAGGCGATGCCCACGGCCCTGTTCCTCCTCGACCGGGACTGGCGCTTCACGTACCTCAACGCGGAGGCGGAGCGCATGCTCGGGCGGTCCCGCCGGGACACCCTCGGTCGGGACCTCTGGGAGCTCTACCCGGACTCGGTGGGCACGGTCTGGGAGGAGCGGTACCGGCACGCGGTCGAGACCGGGCAGCCGGTGGTCTTCGACGTCCAGCCGCCGGCGCCGCCCGTGCGCTGGCTCGAGGTGCGCGCCTGGCCGGGGCCGGACGGGCTCGCGGTCTACCTCCTCGACGTGACGCAGGCCCGGGACGCGACGCACGCGCTCGAGCACGCGGCCCGCCGCGGTTCGCTGCTCGCCGAGATCACGGCGGTGCTCGCCGGCAGCGCCGACCCGGAGGACGCGGTGCGGGCGCTCGCGGACCGCGTCGTGCCCGAGCTCGCCGACTGGGCGATCGTCACGCTCGTGGTCGAGGACGGGAACCGGGTGCCGTCGCTCCGGGACGTCGCGACCCGCCACGCCGACCCCGCCAGCCAGCCCCTGGCCGACCGCTACGCCGCGGTGCGGCTCCAGCAGCTCACGTCGGGCTCGTACGTCGACCGGGTCATGTCCACCGGCGAGATCGTGCACCTCGAGGCGGACGCGACGGCGAAGGTCCGGGCCGTCCTGCGGCCGGGCGAGGCGCGGGACCTCCTCGACGCGCTGGCCCCGCACACGGGGACGCTGCTGCCGCTGCGCGCCCGGGGCCGGACGCTCGGCCTGCTGAGCCTCTTCAACCACGACGGCCGCCCCTCCCTGGACCAGGACGAGCTGCGGCTCGCCGAGGAGATCGCGGCCCGGGCCGGTCTGGCCCTGGACAACGCCCGCCTGCGCGAGCGCCAGGTGCGCCTCGCCGAGCGCCTCCAGCGCTCGATGCTGACCGAGCCGGTGCGCGGGGAGGACCTCCGGATCGCGGTCCGGTACGTGCCCTCGGCGGAGGCGGCCCAGGTGGGGGGCGACTGGTACGACGCGTTCCGCGACGCGGACGGCTCGACGCTCGTGGTCATCGGCGACGTCGTCGGCCACGACAACGAGGCGGTGGCGGCGATGGGGCAGCTGCGCTCCCTGCTGCGCGGGATCGCCGTCTCCGAGGGGCCCACGCGGTCCACGCCCGGCGCGCTGCTGCACCAGCTCGACCGGGCCGTCGAGCTGCTCCAGGTCAGCACGATGGCGTCGCTGGTCGTCGCGCGCCTCGAGCCCACCGCCGACGGCGACCACCTGCTCCACTGGTCCAACGCGGGCCACCCACCGCCGCTCCTGCTGTCCCCCGACGGCGAGGTGCGCCCGCTCGTGGCGGACCGCCGTGACCTGTTCGTCGGGGTGACGGTCGACGCCCAGCGCACCGACTCCACGGTCCGGGTCGGGACGGGCACGACCGTGCTCCTCTACACCGACGGCCTCGTGGAGCGGCGCGACCGGCCGGCCCGCGACGGCGTCCTGGACCTCCAGCAGGTGCTGCGCGGCCTGGGGCCCCTGGACCTGGAGGACCTGTGCGACGCGGTCCTGGAGCGCATGCTCCCGGACCGGGCCCAGGACGACGTCGCGCTCCTGGCCGTGCAGGTGAGCCCCGACGACGACGCGCCCGCGACGGCCGACGAGACGATCGCCCGCACGCCTGGGACACTCGCCGGGTGGCCGCCCTCCGCAGAGACCCACGGCACCGTCGTGCGTGAGGACCGCCACCTGTTCACCATCGACCCGGACGCGCCGTTGGCTGAGGCCCGCGCATGGGCCTCCGACCGCTCGGCGGCGCTGGGGGCCGGTCCCGAGGAGCTCACCGTCGTCGCGCTCCTGACCAGCGAGGTCGCCTCCAACGCGACCCGCCACGGCAGCGGCGGTGCGGTGCTGGAGGTGGTCGCGGTCGACGGCGGCGTGCGCATCACCGTGACCGACCACGGCGACGGCCTGCCGCAGGTGCTGCACCCCGACGCGGGCACGCCCGGCGGGCGGGGCGTGTGGCTCGTGTCGGAGCTGTCGCGGGCGTGGGGGGTCGAGCTGCTCCCCGGCGGGGGCAAGGCCGTGTGGTTCGAGGTGGAGGTGCCAGGGGTGATGGCGGAGGACGCGGACCAGGACGGCCACGGGTCGGTCCCGGACAGCGACGGCCCGGGCGGCAGGGACCGGACGGCCGAGGACGACGTCGCGGTGCTGGAGCTCACGGGCTACGTCGACGCCGACACCCGGGACGAGCTCCTCGTCCGCGTCGACGAGGTGCTCGCGAGCGGGCGGCCCGTCGTCGTGCGCTGCGAGGGCCTGGACTTCGTGGACTCGACCGGTCTGGCGGCGCTGAGCCGGCTCGCGACCGGGACGCCGGAGCCGCCGCGCATCGTCGGGGCGCCGGTCCAGCTCCGCCGCATGCTCCACCTCACCGGCCTGGACGCGCTGGTCCGCCTCGACTGACGGGTGACGGCGCGGGCCACCGGCGACCTCCGGCCGGCCGGGCTCGAACGCCTGACCATGATCCGCCTCTGGCCTGCAATGATGCGACTGCACGCAGAGAGCGCTCTCCCAGCATGCGAGATCGCTCTCTGGAACCGGTTCCATTTTGCCCGGATCACAGTGATACTGCCCATGGACCCGACCCCCCGGGGCCCGCGCGACGGCGCGCGGACGACGACTCCAAAGGTGGAGACACGTGGCACGACGAAGGTGGATCGCGGCGGGACTCGTCCCCGTCACAGGACTGTCCATGGCCCTCTCCGCACCGGCCGCCGCGGCGACGGTGTCCGTCCTCGCGGACTTCGAGGGGCTCACGAACGAGCAGCTGACCGGCGCCGGGTTCTACGCGTACGGCGGCAACGGCGGCGGCGCGGGCTACGGCCTGGAGACCGTCGCCCCCGGCGACGCCCTCGCCCGCCCCGGGCAGACGGAGCCCACGACGGTCCTGTCCGTCGGCGCCGACGTCCCCGCCGGGTTCGCCGGCTGGGGCCAGAACTTCGCGTCCCCGCAGGACGCGTCGGCGTTCGACGGCCTCCAGTTCTGGATGCACGGCACCAACAGCGGCGCCGTCTTCCAGTCCGAGCTCATCGACGGCACCGACGGCGAGCGCTTCGACTACCCGCTGACCGACAGCTGGACCGGCTGGCAGCTCGTCCAGATCCCGTTCGCGGCCTACACCTACGCCACCGACTTCAACGAGGCGTCCGCCGACCGCGTGCTCACCACCACGGCGCTCCCCGGCTTCATCTTCCCGGTGGTCTCCACGACCGGCCCGGTGACCTGGAAGGTCGACGACGTCGCCTGGTACGCCGGCGCCGACGTCGCCCCCACCGTCCGGTTCGCCGCGGCGACGAGCGGCGTCACCGAGGGCGGCACCGCCACGGTCGAGGTGCGCCTCACGGTCGCCGCGACCGAGGACGTGACGGTCGACTGGACCACCGCCGACGGCACCGCCACGGCCGGCGAGGACTACACCGCCGCCGGCGGCACGCTGACGATCCCCGCGGGCAGCACCACGGCGTCCGTCCAGGTCATGACCGCGCAGGACACCGCCGTCGAGGGCAACGAGACGCTGACGCTCACCCTGGCGAACCCCACCGGGGCCGGCGCCACCCTCGGCACCGCGACCCACACCCTCACGATCCGCGACGACGACGCCGCCGAGGCCCAGCCGGTCTGGGACAACACGCGCCTGGTCGAGGGCTTCGACACGGCCGGGCCGCTGCCCGTCACCCCGGACGGCGTGACCGGCGGGTACGAGTTCTTCGCCGACCCGACCGCGACGGTCTCCGCCGCGGCCGAGGTGCCGCCGGCCCCCGCGCCGGGCAGCGACGCGGGCGACACCGCGCTGCGTCTGACGATGAAGGCGCCGTCGTTCGCCGGCGTCACCCAGAAGCTGGGTGAGCCGGGCGGCGCCTGGACCCCGCAGGACTGGAGCCGCTTCGACGGCCTGTCCTTCTGGTTCTACGGCACCAACAGCGGCACGTCGCTCTTCGTGGACCTGCTGGACAACCGCAACCCGGGTGCCACCACGGACGACGCCGAGCGGCACAGCGTCGTCTTCACCGACGACACGGTCGGCTGGACGTACGTCGAGCTGCCGTTCAGCACCTTCACGCGCAAGGAGATCGGCAACGGGGCCCCCAACGACGGCCTCAACCTGACGGCCGTCCACGGCTGGGCGATCGGCGCGACCGCCGTCCCGACCGAGCGCACCTGGTACCTCGAGGACGTCTCGCTCACGGTCCCCGAGACCGTCGTCGACGAGTTCGAGTACGACGGCGGCCTGCCCTCCGGCACGGACGCGAACGGCCTCGGCCTGGGCTTCCAGACCTACTCCGGCAACGGCGGGTCCGTCACCGCCGAGGTCGTCACCGACGAGCGCACGGCCGCCCGGCCGGGCGCCGAGGACGGCAACAGCGCCCTCGGCCTCACGCTCGACGTCCCGCACGGCACGTGGGCGGGCATCTCCCACGCGTTCTCGGCCGACGGCGTCTGGACGCCGCAGGACTGGAGCGGCTCGCAGGGCGTGAACTTCTGGCTGCTGGGCCAGGGCACGGGCGACACCGTCTACGTCGACGTCATCGAGAACCGGTCGCCCGGCTCGACCCGCGACGACGCCGAGCGCTACAGCGCGTCGTTCACGGACGCCGACCCCGGCTGGACGTTCGTCGAGCTCGAGTGGGCCGACTTCACGCGCAAGGACATCGGCAACGGCGCCCCGAACGACGGCTTCACGCTGGACGAGGTGCACGGCTACGCGATCGGCGTCGCCCAGACCGACGGGGAGCAGCAGTACCTCGTCGACCGCTTCACCCGGTGGGGCGCGAGCCTCGCCGACGTGCCGCTGCTCGTCGGCTTCGACCGCGGCGTCTACCAGGCCGCGGAGGGCGCACCCCAGACGGTCACCGTCACGCTCGGCCGCGCGGCGGAGGAGACCGTCACGGTCGACTACGCCACGCTGGACACCACGGACCGCACGCGGACCGAGGACGTCCCCGCCGCGCTCGGCCGCGACTACGTCGCCACGAGCGGCACGCTCACCTTCGCCCCCGGCGAGACGGAGAAGACCTTCTCCGTCGAGCTGCCCGACGACGACAAGGCCGAGCTCGACAAGACGGTCCAGGTGGCGCTCTCGGGCGTGACCGGCCCGGGTGAGCTCAGCCCGTTCGCGCGGTTCGCGAGCATCACCATCGAGGACGACGACGCCCGCGACCCCGCACTGATCGAGGACTTCGAGGACGAGGCGGGCCTGTGGCGCGCCGAGGGCTCGGCCCTCGACACGATCCGCGTCACCGCCGGCGACGCCCTGGCCTACCGGGGCCAGGCGACCGACGAGGGCGTCGCCCGCATCACCGTGGAGGAGCCGGGTGCCACCGTGCGCCGGGACTTCGCCCAGTCGCAGGACTGGTCGGACGGCAAGGGCCTGACCTTCTGGTACCGCGGCACGGGCAGCGGCGAGCCGGTCACCCTCACCCTCCGCGACGACGACGCCCCGGACCCCGGCCCCGACGGCTGGACCGAGCGCGTCTACTTCGACGACTTCGACGCCCCCGCCGGCACGCCGGTGGACCCGACGTCGTGGTCCAACGAGACCGGCGGCTGGGGCTGGGGCAACCAGGAGTCGCAGTTCTACACGCCTGGCTCGGAGAACGTGTGGCAGGACGGCGAGGGCAACCTCGAGATCCAGCTGCGCGAGAACACCGACGAGTCCCTGTGGTGCTCCTCGAGCAACGTGCCCTGCGGCTACACCTCGGCGCGCATCTCGACGATGGACAAGCAGGAGTTCCTGCACGGTCGCATCGAGGCCCGGGTCAAGGTCCCCGGCGGCGAGGGCCTGTGGCCCGCGTTCTGGACGCTCGGGAACGACTTCCTCGACGTCGGATGGCCGCAGACCGGCGAGATCGACATCATGGAGCACGTCGAGGGCGACAACGGTCAGCCGAACGAGGCGTTCGGCACGATCCACGGACCCGGGTACTCCGGCGGCCAGTCGATCGACGGCCGGGTCTACCTGCCGGAGGGCACGTCCTTCGCGGACGACTTCCACACCTTCACGGTCGAGTGGGAGCCCAACAGGATCACCTGGTTCATGGACGGCGAGCGGTTCCACCAGGTGACGCCGGCCGACCTGCCCGCGGGCTCGGAGTGGGTGTTCGAGCACCCGTTCTTCCTCATCGCGAACCTGGCGATCGGGGGCAACTTCGGCGGCACCATCGCCGACGACCTGGAGCTCCCGGCGTCGTACCTCATCGACTACATCAAGGTCGAGCAGGCGCCGGACACGGCCGAGCGCTTCGAGGCGACGTTCGTCGACGACGAGGCGGGGTGGCAGCAGATCAGCATCCCGTTCGCCGACTTCGAGCGCTCCGCGGACCAGCCCGCGGGTGCGCCGGACAACGGCCTGACCCTGACCGCGGTCCACGGCTACGGCCTGGACCTCGGCGACTCGGTCCCCGCCGGCGACGAGGTGCTGCTCGACCGGGTCACCCTGGGCGTCGTCGACGGCGGCTCGGAGGAGCCGGCGCCGTCCGGACCCCCGTGGGGCAAGGGCGGTCGGTTCGGTCCCGGCGGGCCGTTCGGCCCGGGGGGGCCGTTCGGTCCCGGCGGGCCGGGCGAGCCGGCCGGTCCCGGGGGCCGCTTCGGTCCCGGTGGGCCGACGGCGGGCGACCGCACCGACGCCGGCGCCACGACGCCGGGACGTCCGACGGGGACGGCGCCGCTGAGGCGCTGACGCCCTGACCGACGGCGCGCCGTCGTCGTCGTCGCACCACGGAGCCCCGCGTCCGGACCTCGAGTCCGGCGCGGGGCTCCGCTGCGTCCTGGCCGGACCCGCGGCGTCGTCGGAAGCGCAGTTCCGCGATCGCCCCCGTCAGGGCATCCTGTTCCGGTGCCCGCGATGACGCTCCCCGCCACCGAGGCCCCACCCGCGCTC
This sequence comes from Actinotalea ferrariae CF5-4, assembly GCF_000603945.1. Lineage (GTDB taxonomy): Bacteria > Actinomycetota > Actinomycetes > Actinomycetales > Cellulomonadaceae > Actinotalea > Actinotalea ferrariae. The sequence continues at coordinate 18,852 of NZ_AXCW01000003.1, forward strand.
TCGTGGAAGCTCGCGCCCGCCGCGGGCGTCTCCGCGTCCGCCGTGCTGCTCTTCGGTGTGCACGTCCGGCCGCTCGGCTACGTCGTGCTCGTCCTCAGCCTGGCCGCCGCGTGGCTCGTCGACCGGCCGCTCGCCAAGGACCTGCTGCTCATCGGCCTGGGCATCGCGATCGTCAGCACCACGTCCATGGAGGCCGACGTCTCCTGGCCGCGGTTCTTCGCGATCGGCACGGCGCTGACCCTCGCGGTGCTCGTGCCGTTCCTCGTCGACCGGTTCGTCTACCGGCGCCGGGCGATCCGGTTCCCGTGGCGGACGGGGCAGCGCTGGCCGCGGCGCGAGAAGGCGTACATCCTCGCGGTGCCCCTGCTGGGCTGGGCGATCCTGCCGTACTACTTCATCAGCTCGGGCGCGTACCGGAACTGGCCGGACATCACCTCGCCGAGCGAGCTGGGCCGGTTCTTCGTCGGCGTGAACGGCGTCGGCACGTGGGACGAGCTGTTCTTCATCTGCACGTGCTTCGCCCTGCTGCTGCGGCACTTCCGGCCGTGGCAGGCGAACCTGCTCCAGACGGCGATCTTCGTGGCGTTCCTGTGGGAGCTCGGCTACCGCGAGTGGGGCCCGCTGCTGACCATCCCGTTCGCCCTGCTCCAGGGTCTGATCTTCACGCGGACGCGGTCGCTGACGCTCGTGCTCGTGGTGCACCTGCTGTTCGACGCCATCGTCTTCATGGCGATCGTCCACGCGAACAACCCGCACCTCTTCGCGATCTTCGTCTACTGACCGGCCCCGCCGGCGCCGCGCCCCGGGGCGGAACTCACCAGGGGAGGTAGTACGTCAGGAGGTCCGCCGTCATCGGCGGGAAGAGGGTCTCGAAGAGCTCGGGGTCCGGTCCCGGGTAGACGTCGGGCCGGCGTCGGGCCAGGCCGTGCATCCCCAGCGGACCGAGGAGCAGGTCGGCGAGGTGGGTCGGTGCCACACCGGCCCCGCCGTGCTCGCCCGGCCCCTGCATCGGGCCGCCGACGACGACCGGGCCCAGCGCGCCGTCGTCGGCGACGGTCATGCGGTAGTGCCGCCCGAAGGTCGACAGCAGCACCTCGCGCCGGTCCAGCCCGGCGGCGACGAGCCGCTCGCCGAGGACCGGTCGCAGCGCGTCGAGGAGCGTCTCCGGCCGCTCGATCCGCACGTAGTACTGCTCGGCCAGCTCGTCGGGCGGCGCGAGCGACGGCTCCCATGCCCGGCCGGTCACCGTGAGCGGTCGGTGCACGAGGTGCGGGGCCGCCCCGGGGAAGCCTCCGACGACGGCGCGCAGCAGCAGGTCCGCGGCCTCGTCGTCCGCCGCGGCGGGCTCGGCGACGAGCACCCGCCCGTCGTCGGGCGGGGCGGTCCGGACGCTGCCGACGACGACCCCGCCCCGCTCCACCACCCACGTGGTGGAGGCGTCGTGCTCGAGCAGCCAGCGCCGCCGGGCCGGCGGGTGCGGCATCACGACGTCGTACGCGGACTGGGCCGCGTCCTGGAGGGCGGCGAGCGCCGGGAGGTCCGCCGCGGTCGCCGTGCGCAGGGCCGGGTGGGCGGGGCTCGTGCGCGGTGCGGGGACGGGGGCGCCGGACGAGGCCGGGCCGCCTGACGTCGGGTGGCCCGCGAGCGAGCGGGCGCGGGGCATGTCGATCACGTACTCGTAGCCGAACAGCCGGTAGAAGTACGGGATCCCGATCATGACCTGGAGCAGGTGGCCGCGGGCGGCGGACCGCTCGTGCGCCCAGCCCATGAGCGCCCGGACGAGCCCGCGGCCCTCGTACGCGCGGTCGGTCGCGACGAGCTCCACCTGTCCCGCCGGGAGGACCACGCCGCCCACCCGACCGGCCCCGCCGTCGCCCGCGTGCCCGCCGGACCGCCCGCCGAGACGCCCGCCGACCCGGACCGTCTCGTCCAGGAGCGTCGCGGTCGAGACCACCCGGTCGCCGTCGACGACGACGGCGCACGCCTCCCACCCGAGGTCCGGGTCCTCGACGGCGAGCCGGTGGTCGAGGGCGTCGGCCTCCGCGCCCCGGTCGGCGAGCAGGGAGCCGATCTGGTCGAGGTCGGCGGGGCGGGCGGTCCGCAGCACGAGGCCGTCGGGCAGCGGGGACGTCGTCATCATGCCGCGAGCCTGCCGCCGCGGGGCCGGACGGTCCACCGCTTTGGCCGACCCGGTGCCCGTGGGGAGCTCGAGAGGGGTGGGTCGATCAGGCCCTGATCTGCGTCGCCGGTGCGCCGGTGAGGCGGGAGACGACGTCGACCGCCTGGTCCCACCAGCGGGTGTAGTGCTGGGGGTCGGCGTTGCGCTGGACGCGGTGGGCGACGAGCGTCGGCGCCATCGCGTCGCGGCCCTCGACGCCGGAGAGCGCGCGGAAGAACGACTGGGCGCTGGCGGTCGGGTCCATCCGCTGCGCGAGCGTGCCCCACGCGCCGTTGTCGCGCTGCTGGAAGAGGCCGCGGCTGTCGGGCCCGGCACGGTCGCCGTGGTCCAGGACGCGCAGGGACGACTCCCCGAGCGCGGTCATGACGCCGATCACCTGGTCGCGCAGGGACAGCCCCATCCCCTGCCCCGCGCGGACGACCGCCGCGGCGTTGCGCACCTGCTCGGCCGTCAGTCCGGACACCGCCGGCAGGGCGTCCGCGACGGCGCCGCCCGCGCCTGGCCGGGCGGTCCCTGCCACGGTCTCCCGCTCCAGCACGGCCGCGAACGACGACGCCCCGGCCGTCCCTGGCCGGTCGGGGGACACGGGGGTGACGCCCGCCGTCGGGCGCGCCGCCGACACCGTCGCGATCGTCTGCTGGATCGCGGCGATGCGCGCGCTGATCGCGGCGATGCCGTCCACGGTGGCCTCTCCTGGATGACGGGGCGACGGACCCATCGGCGGGCGGGCCCTCGGGCTGAAAGGTCGGACCGGAGGTGAGCCCGCACCGTCGACCGTGGGCGCAGGCCTGTCAGTCCGTGGCGCACCGGACACCCCACCGGGTACGCCGGAAAGCGCCGGGACGACGCCCCCGGTCGATCCCTCGACGGGCCGCACGGGGCGTCTCCGCCTAGGCTCGATCAAGGCCCGGGACGACCGGGAGCAGGAACGGAGCGCATGGCGGACGCGACGGACACGTCGAGCGAGGCACGGCCCAGCGGGTTCGCGCCTGCCGTCGACGTACCCGCACGCGAGGGTCGGCCACCGACGCGGCGCCTGACCGGCGTCGACGTGGCCCGGGGCCTGGCGCTCATCGGCATGATCATCGTCAACGTCGGACCGGCCGAGGCCCAGGGCCTCCTGCACCGCCTCTACCTCCTGCCGTACGGGCGGGCGTCCATCCTCTTCGTCGTCATCGCCGGGCTCGGCATGGGGTTCATGCTCCGTCCGCGCCCGGGCGTCAGGACGCCCTGGGGGGTGGTGCTCTGGCGTGCGGCGATCCTCCTGCTCGGCGGGCTCGCCCTCCAGCGCCTGACCGACGACGTGTCGGTGATCCTGCCCGTGTACGGCGTGCTGTTCGTCCTCGGCCTGGTCGTGCACCGCGCCCCCCGGGCCGTCGTGCTCGGGCTCGCCCTGGTCATGACCGTGGTCGGCCCGGTCCTCTACGTCGGGCACCTCCTGACCGCGGGCGCGGACCACCACACCGGGCCGCCGCTGGAGCTGGGCAACCCGGTCGCCGAGGTGGTGCACGGGCTCGTCCTGTCCGGGCGGTACCCGCTGGTCACGTGGTGCGTGCCGTTCCTGGTCGGGCTGTGGGTGTCCCGCCTGGACCTGCGCGACCGGGCCGTCCTGCACCGGATGGTCGTGTGGGGCGCCGTCGCCGCGGTCCTGGGCTTCGCGCTGAGCCTGCTCTCCATGAGCATCCTCGACCGCGAGGGGGACGTCGGCTACGCGCGGCTCCTCACCGGCGCCGCGCACGGCCAGATGCCGCTGTGGCTGGTCAGCAGCGTCGGCGGCGCCCTCGCGGTGGTCGCGGCCTGCGTCCTCCTCGGCTCGCGGGCCCCCTGGTTCACCGGTCCGCTCATCGCCGCCGGCCGGCTCGCGCTGACCCTGTACGTGCTGCATGTCCTGGTCCTCGCCGCGGTCAAGCCCGACGGCGGCTTCACCCTCGCGCAGGGCATGGCCGTCAGCGCCGTGCTGACCGTCACCTTCCTCGTGCTGGCCGTGCTGTGGCGTCGCGTCGCCGACGTCGGCCCGCTCGAGTGGGTGCTGCGCGCGTCGTGGTGGCGCACCGCCCGCTGAGCGCGTGTCGCCACCTCGACCCGGCCCCGTCGACCCGGTCCCGTCAGTCCCGTCCCGTCCGTCCCCGACCCCGAGGAGCCCCCGCCGATGACCCCCCGCCGACGACGTCACGCCGCCGGTTCGCACCCTCCCGTCGCGCACCACGCCCTCCGGCGGGGTCGGCTGCGCCGCTGGGCGGTCGGCACGGGTGTGCTGCTCGTGGCGGGGTGCACCACCTCGACGCCCACACCCCAGGCGACGCCGTCGGCGACCGAGGCACCGGCCCCGGTCGAGAGCACGCCGACGCCGACGCCGACCCCCGAGGCGGCGCTGGGCGCGTACGGCGTGAGCTCCGGACACCCGCTCGCCACCCGGGCGGGGATGGAGGTCCTGGAGCAGGGCGGGACCGCCGTCGACGCCGCGATCGCCGCAGCCTTCGCGGACGCGGTGATGCAGCCGGCGTCGTCGGGCATCGGCGGCGGGGGCGCGACGATCGTCGTCAGCGACGGCGAGGCGGTGAACTACGACTACCGGGAGGTCGTCAACGCCGCCGGGGTCATCCCTCCGACCGGCACGGGCATCCCCGGGTTCGTCGCGGGCATGGCCGAGCTGCACGAGGAGCACGGGACGCTCGAGTGGGCTGCGCTGCTCGAGCCGGCGATCGAGATCGCCGAGACCGGCGGACCCGTGTCCGGGTACCTCGCCCGCACGATCGACCGGGAGCTGGGCCGCGCCGTGACCGCGGGCCTGCCCCACTTCCGCCGCGCCGACGGCACGCCGCTGCAGGAGGGCGACCCGCTGGTCCAGACCGAGCTCGCGGCGACGATGCGGACGCTCGCGTCCGAGGGCCCCGACGCGTTCTACACCGGGTCGATGGTCGCCGCCCTCAGCGGCGTGGAGGGCATCGACGCGGAGTCCCTCGCCGCGTACTCCGTGCAGCGCTCGGCGCCGGCCCGCGGGCCCGTCGGGGACTACACGATGCTGTCCGGCGCCCCGGCGCTGCCCGGCGCGGCGATCATCCAGATGGTCCAGATCGCCGAGGCCGCCGGCATCGCGGGCGTGGACCCGGCGTCGGCGGACTTCGTGGAGCTGCAGTCGCGCGCCTGGCAGGTCGCGGAGCAGTCGGTCCAGACCTGGTTCGGCGACCCGGCGTTCGTCGACGTCCCGGTGGACACGCTCACCGACCCGCAGGCGAACGCCGCCATCGCCGCAGGTCTGGGCGACGCCGCGACGACGTCGGCCCGCGTGCCCTACGACGGCGCCGCGAACACCACCCACATCTCCGTGGTGGACGCGGAGGGCACGGCCGTGTCGATGACCAACACGATCACCAACTACTGGGGGTCCGGGCAGTACGTCGCCGGGTTCTTCATGAACGACCAGCTGGAGCGGTTCGGGGACATCGGGGCGACCGAGGCGAACCGGCCCGAGCCGGGCCGGCGCTCGGTGACCTGGAGCTCGCCGTCGATGCTGCTCGACGCCCAGGACCGGCCCGTCCTGGTCATCGGCACGCCGGGCGGGGGCCAGATCCCGAACACGACGGCGCAGGTCGTCACCCTGTGGGCCCTGCACGGGCAGGAGCTGGAGCAGGCGGTCCCGGCGGAGCGGTTCCTGCTCACCGGCGGACGGCTGCGCCTGGAGTCGCCACGGCTGGCCGAGGAGCTGCGCGGGCGCGGCTACGACGTGCGGGTCACCAACCCCGACTCACCGGAGATCTACGGCTCGGTCCAGGCCCTGGAGATCGACTGGGAAACAGGGACGGTCCACGGGGTCGCGGACACCCGACGGTCCGCGGGCGTGGAGACCGCCGTCGGCGACCCGGGACGGTAGCCCGTCGGCGGGGCCGACGCCCGCCACGGTCCCCGGCCTCAGCAGTGGTCAGCCGCCGGCACGCCAGTCCGACCGAAGGACCTCGAACTGCTCGTAGTGGGACTCCACCCCGAGGAACGACTCGGCCCTGTCCCGCCCGATGCGGTTCAGTCCCGCCTTCGCCAGGACGCGGACCGAGGCCCGGTTCGCTGCGACCGCCTCGGCCCAGATCCGACGGAGGCCGAGCTCCTCGAACCCGTGGTCGATCGCTCTGATCGCGGCGACGGTCGCGCGCCCGTGGCCCCAGCGCGACGACGGACCGATGACGTAGCCGAGCTCTCGTTCCTCCCGCTGCTCGCCGTACAGATCCACGTACCCGACGAGTTCGCCGGACTCGACCGCTGCCAGTCGGAGCAGCAGGGGATCAGGGTTGCGGATGCTCTCGCGCCACCACTGCACCCCCTCACCCGCGTCCGACGTCAACCGCCATCCAGCGTGAGCGGCAAACAGAGCGTCGGTCTGCCAGGACGCGAGGACGTGCGCATCAGCCGGCCCCAGGCGGCGCAGGGAGATGCGGTCAGCCATGTGGCGACTCTGGCACACGCGACGCAGGGCGGGACGCCGGGCCCCTGCGCCCGCCTCCGGTGGGCGTCAGGCCGGGACGGGTCGGGTGCGGTCGGTGAGCAGTCGCACGGCCAGGAGCCCGAGCACGGAGCCCATGAGGTAGCGCTGGACGGTGAGCCAGGTCGGGCGCCGCGAGAGGAAGCCGGCCAGGGCCCCGGCGCCCAGGACGATCGCGGCGTTCACCGAGAGGGCGACGGCGATCTGGACCAGGCCCAGCTGCAGGCTCTGGAGCGCGATCGAACCTCGCGCCGGGTCGATGAACTGGGGGAGCAGGGTGACGTAGAGCACCGCGATCTTGGGGTTGAGCAGGTTCGTCAGCAGCCCCATGGCGAAGAGCCGGCGGTCCGGGTCGGCCGGGAGCTCCCGGACCTCGAAGGCGGACCGGCCACCGGGCCGGACCGCACACCACGCCAGGTACATCAGGTAGACCGCGCCGGCCACCTTCAGGACGGTGTAGGCGACGGGGACCGACGCGAGGAGCGCCGCGAGCCCCGCCGCTGCGGCGACCACGTAGATGAGGAAGCCGACGGCGACGCCGAGCAGGGAGATCAGGCCTGCTCGCCTGCCCTGGGTCACGGACCGGGAGACGAGGTAGACCATGTTGGGTCCCGGGGTGAGCACGAGCCCGAGCGCGACCGCTGCGATGCCGCTCCGAGGAGCTCCGCGTCGTCGAACGCCGCGACCCACGTCACCGGAGCGGACCGCAGGGTATCCAGGTCCTCGTGCAGCGGCGGGATGCGGTCGTCCTGGATGAGCTCTGCTTCTCTCGCGTACGCCTCGTGCTGGACCACCAGCAGCCGGCGCGCCAGATCCGCGTCGGCGTTCGGCACGACGTTGCGGAGGATCACCCGGTCATCGTGCCGGTCGGCCGGCGTCGAGACCGCTGTCGTCGACGCCGGCCGTGGGCCGCTCCCCGGATGGACCGTCACTCCTCGCCGGATCGCGTGCCGCTGACGGCGATCCCGTACTGCTCCCACAGCGGGAGGAGGACGTCCGGCGACAGCCCGCCGGCCGCCGACGCGGCGTCGCGCAGCGCGGGGAAGTACTGCTCGAAGCCCCCTGGGGCGTAGACGGCCAGGTAGACGGCCTCCTCCTCCTTGCTCACGTTGCGCCACGCGAACGGTGTCCCGTGCCGGAGCACCACGACGTCCCCCGCGTGCGCGGTCTGGTCGCCGGTCACACCCGTGACGACGAGGCCGCCCCTGAGCACGACCATGACGACGTCGTCCTCGACGTGGTGGTGGAGCTGCGGCGGCGCGCTGAACCCCGGGGCGACGGTGTACCGGACGAGCGAGGCGCGCGGGAAGTCCCCGACCTCGACGAGGAGCTCGAGACGGTTGCCGAGCATCTCGACGACGCGCGGGGTGCGCAAGACGGACGGGCCGGCGTCGGCCAGGGGACGGGCGCCGAGGGTGGGGCTGGACATGACTGCTCCTGACGGTGAGGTGGCCGGTCTCTCCGGCCACCTCCACGGTGCTGCCTGGCAGCGGCTCGATCGACCCCTCCTTCGAGGGGGCGCCTACGCTGATCTCGTGCCGAACCCTGCGGACCTTCGTCGCCGTCTGCGGGCGCTCGCCGTCGCCGGGTTGCCGGTGGGAGATCTGTGGAGCCGGAGCGACGCGCTGCTGCGTCGGCACGTCCCGTACGACGTCGGCGCGTGGGGCCAGGTGGACCCCGCCACGCTCCTGTCCACCGGCTGCCTCGTCCTGGGGCTGCCGTTCGACGCGGAGCGCGAGCGCGAGATCCTGCGCCTGGAGCACGACGACGGAGACGTCAACCGGCTGGTGGACCTGGTGCGGCGCACGCCGCCCGCCGGATCGCTCGACCTGACGACCGGAGGGCATCCTGAGCGCTCGGCCAGGTACCCGGCGCTGCTCGGACCACTCGGGATCCGCGACGACCTGCGTGTCGCGATGGTCCGCGACGGGCTGTGCTGGGGGTCGGTCTACGCCTACCGACGGAGCTCCGTGTTCACCGCGGCCGAGGTCGCGCTGCTCGGGTCGGTCGCCGGGGATCTCGCCGACGGCGTGCACCTCGCGCTCCTGCGGGCCGACGCGATGTCGGACGGGTCGCCGGACTCACCGGGTCTGCTCCTGATGGGAGCCGACGGCCGCGTCACCGCGGTCAGCGAGGTCGCGGATCGGTGGCTGCGCCTGCTGGCACCGGACGGGCGCATCCCACCCGTCGTGACGTCGTTGCTCGCGGCGCTGGGCGGCGCGCACCCTGGGCCGGCTCGCGCCCGCGTGCAGACGGAGGACGGTCGGTGGCTCGTCCTGCACGCCTCCCACATCGACGGCGCGGGCAGTGCGGTGATCGTCGAGGCCGCCAGGCCCGTGGAGCTCGCCGAGGTGCTCTGCGCCGCCTACGGCCTGACCGTCCGGGAGCGGGACGTCGTCGGGCCCGTCCTGCGGGGCGAGGCCAACCGGTCGGTGGCGCGTACCCTCGGGATCAGCGAGTACACCGTGAAGGAGCACCTCAAGTCGGTGTTCGGCAAGGTCGGGGTCCTCAGCCGCGCGGAGCTCGCCGCACGGCTCCTGCACGAGCAGTACCTGCCACGCCGGGACGCCGGGGTCCCCGCCGGATCGGCGGGCTGGTTCCGCGAGACGGCGTGACCGACGAGATCGTGGACGACCTCCTGCGGACGGGACACCCTCCCTGCTACATGCCCTCCGGCGCCATGTCGACGAACCGGGCGTAGTGGCCCTGGAACGCGACGACGATGTTGTCGGTGGGCCCGTTGCGGTGCTTCGCGACGATGATGTCGGCCTCGCCGGCGCGCGGCGACTCCTTCTCGTAGGCGTCCTCGCGGTGCAGCAGGATGATGACGTCCGCGTCCTGCTCGATGGCGCCGGACTCACGCAGGTCGCTCATCTGGGGTCGCTTGTCGGTGCGCTGCTCCGCGCCACGGTTCAGCTGCGAGATGGCGATGACGGGCACCTCGAGCTCCTTCGCCAGGAGCTTGAGCGCCCGGGAGAACTCCGAGACCTCCTGCTGGCGGGACTCGACGCGCTTGCCCGAGCTCATGAGCTGCAGGTAGTCGATGACGACCAGCTTGAGGTCGTGGCGCTGCTTGAGCCGGCGGCACTTCGCGCGGATCTCCATGAGCGACATGTTGGGCGAGTCGTCGATGAACAGCGGCGCCTGGGAGACCTTGCCCATCGTGGAGGCCAGGCGCTGCCAGTCCTCGTCGCGCATCGTGCCCTTGCGCATGTTCTGCAGGGGCACGCGACCCTCCGCGGAGAGCAGACGCATGGTGATCTCGTTACGGCTCATCTCGAGGGAGAACACGACCGACGCGAGGTTGTGCTTGATCGCCGCGGATCGGACGATGTCGATGCCCAGCGTCGAGTTGTGAGTGGGCACCATGGAGCGCCCCGCAAGGTAGAGGTGGTCTGCGTTGTCCACCTCGACGCAGCGCACCGGCACGCTCGGGATCCGACGCACCGACGTGATGAACCGCGAGGTGAGCCGGGGCGTCGACGGGCGACGGCGCTCCTTGTGGGCCAGCTTCTTCCGCTCGAGAGCGAAGACCTCGTCATCGGTCGTGAACGTGATCGTGTAGGCGGTGCTGCGCGCCTCGTCGCGGCCAGGGACGCTCCGGGTGGACCAGCCGGTCCGGTATCCCAGCGAGTGCACGAGCTCCCGGACGTCCTGGGCCAACCGGTGGTCCGTGACGCAGAACTGGACACTCCCGGTGGGGTTGACGGTGCCGTCGGTGTCCAGAAGGCCCGCGAGCAGCGCTCGCCGCTGCCCCTCGCTCGCCCGCAGGTACGCGGTCGGGATGTGCTTGTTCCCCAGCACACCGAGGGTCCGCAACCGACCCGCCACGGTGCCGAAGGCCCAGTGGCACTCCTGGCAGCGCACCAGGCCGCTGGTGGTGCGACCGCAGTCGGGGCACGTCGGGACGAGCACCTGGCCCAGCCCCTTGGCGCGCCCCCCGCAGCTTCGGCCGCAGGTGCGGACCTGCTGCCGCGGGTTGACGTACGTGTTCCCGCAGACCACGCAGACCCTGGGTGCGGGCCCGGCCTCCTCGGGGAGTCGGATCGAGTAGAGGCGCGAGTCGTTGCCGAGCTGCCTCTCGGAGCGCAGGCCGTTGCCCTCGATGCGCATGGCGATCTCGGGGTCGTCGGAGGTGAAGCGCGCCGCGGCACTGTGACCGTCGCCGAGCCACACGCCCAGCGCGTAGGGGTCGACAAGGAGCTCGGCCTCCGGGAGGTCCAGTGCAGTGGCCGTCGGGACGCTGTGGTTGAGCCGTCGGTCCGCCGTCGCGCAGCGAAGGGTCTCCGCGATCTCCTCGGTGGTCCGCACGGCCGGGAGCACCCTCGGGGCCGTGCCGCGCGCCCGGGCCTCCTGGCGGGCTCGCCGAGAGGCGCGGGTCTCCGTGAACCACTGGTGCTGGGCGTCCGCGACGATCATCGTGCCGTCATCGAAGGTGACCTCGTAGCAGGGCCGGTCCACCAGCACCTCGGTCGCGCCCACGACAGTCGTCGGTCGACCGTCCGCGCCCAGCAGCTGGTCGCCCACCGCGACCTCGCCCATGGTCGTCCAACCCGCCGGCGTCGCCAGCGGCGTGTCGAGGGCAAGCGCCTTGCCCATGGCCGGTCTCGCGGCGATGACGACCATCTGGCCGGGGTGCAGGCCGTTCGTCAGGCGGTCGAGGTCCGCGAAGCCGGTGGGGACACCCGTCATGCCCTCGCCGCGGTTGCTCGCGGCCTCGATCTCCTCCATCGCCCCGTTGATGATCTCCGAGAGCGGGAGGTAGTCCTCGCTGGTGCGGTTCTCCGAGACGGCGTAGATCTCCGCCTGGGCGTTGTTGACGAGCTCCTCGACGTCGCCGCCGTCGGCCGCGTAGCCGAGCTGGACGATGCGGGTCCCCGCCTCGACCAGGCGGCGCAGGACGGCCCGCTCCCGGACGATGCGCGCGTAGTACCCCGCGTTGGCCGCGGTGGGCACCATCGAGATGAGGGTGTGCAGGTAGGGCGCCCCGCCGACGCGGGCGATCTCGCCCCGCTTGGTCAGCTCCGCGGCGACCGTGACGGCGTCCGCCGGCTCACCGCGCCCGTAGAGGTCGAGGATCGCGTCGTAGACCATCTCGTGGGAGGGCCGGTAGAAGTCGGTGCCCTTGACCTCTTCGACGACGTCGGCGATCGCGTCCTTCGAGAGCATCATGCCGCCGAGCACGGACTGCTCGGCCACGATGTCCTGCGGCGGGGTCCGGTCGTAGCCGCCGCGGGCCGGCGCCCCCAGGCTCGTCTCGAGCTCGTCGATGCTCAACCGCTGCCCACCTCTCCCTGCGTCCCCGGACACCCGTCGCCTGTCGCGACGGACGCCGGCCGTGCGTCCGTTCCCGGTCCCCGTCCTACCGCGACCCACCGACACGACCCGGTCCGGACCGGACCGTCCTCGGTGCTGCGCGGGACCCGTCACCGGTCGCCGCGCGTGACGTTAGGCCCCCCGTCGGCGCGTCTCCAAGTGGAGGGACCAAGGCCCTGTGCACCCGCCTGGGGACAACGCGCTCCGCCCTGTGGAACCCGCCGGAGCCGTCTGTGCACAGGCGGTGGACAGACCTGTGGAAATAGTGGGATGACTCGTGGGAGAAGGCTGTGACCTGCATGGACGTCGGCCACCGCCTGTGGACCCGAACTGCCTCGCCAACCGTTCAGTGGGTGGACACGTCCGTCCCACCCCTGGACCGCCGCAGCCGCAGCGCCGTCGCGAACGAGGGCACGACCGGCAGCAGCGGCAGCACCGCCGCCTGGTACGCGTGGTACGCGTCGGGCTTGCCCGGCCACACCTCGCCGGACACCCGGTTGCCGGTGTCGAGCTCGTGGTGCCACGACCCGCGCTCGTGGTCGACGAGGTACCGGTCGACGTAGGCCCACCACGACGCGGCGTCGTCGGCCCAGCGCTCGTCGCCCGTGACCCGGTGCAGGACGTACGCGGTGCTCACGGCCTCCGCCGCGACCCAGTGCATGCGCGTACGCACCACCGGCTGCCCGGACCAGTCCGTCGTGTAGACGAAGCCGTCCGCCCCGTCCACGGCCCAGCCGTCCGCGACGGCGCGCTCCGTCAGCGCGACGGCTGCATCGACGAGCCCCTCCGGGGCGCCGTTACCGAGCGAGCGGTCGACCGCGACGAGCAGCCGCGCCCACTCCAGCCCGTGGCCGACGGTCGCGCCGTAGGGCCGGAACGGGTCGGCCGGGCGGTCGCGGTGGTGCTCCAGCAGGGGCGTCCAGTCGGCGTCGAAGTGCTCGGGGATGCGCCAGTCGTTCGCGCGCGCCCAGCCCACGACGTGCGCGCCGATCCGCGCCGCCCGCCGGTGCCACAGCTGCTCACCGGTCACGTCGCCCGCGGCGAGGTACGCCTCGACCGTGTGCATGTTGGCGTTGACGCCGCGGTAGGTGTCGAGCGTCGTCCACGCCGCGTCCCACTCCTCGACGGCGAGGCCCGCGGTGTCGTCCCAGAACCGCTGCTCGTGGACGGCGAGCGCGTCCGCCAGGAGCTCCTCGGCGCCGTCGACCCCCGCGGCCGTGGCCGAGCTCGCCGCGAGCACCACGAACGCGTGCCCGTACGCCTGCTTGCGGTCGTCGACGGTCCCGTCGGGGTGCACGGCCGCGAACCAGCCGCCGTGGGCGTCGTCGTGCAGCGCGCCGCGCAGCGCGGCCACCCCGTGGGCGGCGAGCCGGAGCAGCTCCGCACGCGACGGCCCGCCGTCGGCCGGCGGCTCGTCCGCGAGCGCACCGAGGCTGAACACGTGCGTCATCCGGCACGTGATCCACAGCTCGACCGGACGCGCCGGGTCGATGCGACCGTCCTCGTCGAGGTAGCCGAACCCGTCGGGGTGCTCGGCGCCCGCGGCGAAGCGCAGCAGGTCCGCACGCTGGGCGGTCAGGTGGTCCGCGTCACCGGGGCGGGTCATCCGTCCTCCTCCTTCTGGCACGACGACGTGCCGCGTCCGACGCGCCCACGCGCGTCCCGCCCGAAGGATGGCAGGCGCCGGGCCCCCGTGGGAGGACCATCGGTCGGCCGGGCGCGTACCGTCGGGCGACGTGGACGGACCGGGGCAGCAGCGCACCGAGCCGTGGCGCGCCCGCCTCCGCCCGGTCGACCGGCAGATCCTCTCCCTGGCGCTGCCCTCCCTCGGCGCGCTCGTCGCCGAGCCGCTGTTCGTCCTCGTCGACTCGGCCGTCGTCGGCCGCCTCGGCACGGCTCCGCTGGCCGGCCTCGCGCTCGCCGGGACGGTCCTGACCACCGCCGTCGGGCTCTGCGTCTTCCTCGCGTACACGACGACGGCGAGCGTGGCCCGCTCCCTGGGGGCGGGCGACCGCGCCCGGGCGCTGCGCCTGGGGGTGGACGGCCTGTGGATCGCCGTCGGCCTCGGCACGGCGCTCGCCGCCGCGCTCCTCCTCACCGCGCCCGGGCTGCTCACCGCCCTGGGCGCACCGGCCGACGTCCTGCCCCACGCCGTCGCCTACCTGCGCTGGTCCGCGCCGGGGCTGCCGGGGATGCTCGTCGTGCTCGCGGCGACCGGCGTGCTGCGCGGCATGCTCGACACCCGGACCCCGCTGTGGGTCGCCGTCGGCGGGGCGGTCCTCAACGCGGTCCTGTCGGTGGTGCTCGTGCTCGTCGTCGGCATGGGCGTGGCGGGGTCGGGCCTCGGCACCGCCGCGACGCAGCTCCTCATGGCGGCGGTGCTGGGCGTCGTCGTCGTCCGCGGGGCGCGGCGCGAGCGCGTGGGGCTGCTGCCCTCCGGCGCCGGCGTCCTGCACGGGGCCCGCGCCGGCGTGCCGCTCCTCCTGCGCACGCTCTCCCTGCGGGCCGCGCTGCTCCTCGCCGCATGGGTCGCCGCCGGCCTCGGCACCGTCTCGCTGGCCGGCCACCAGGTCGTCATGGCCGTCTGGGGCCTCATCGCCTTCGCCCTGGACGCGCTCGCCATCGCCGCCCAGGCGCTGGTCGGCCGTGGTCTGGGCGCCGGCGACGTGGCGGGCACGCGCGCGGTCCTGCGCCGCACGCTCCAGTGGGGCACGGGTGCGGGCGCGCTCCTCGGCCTGGTCCTGGCGGGGGTCGCGTGGTGGATCGGCCCGCTGTTCACCGACGACGACGCCGTGCGCCGCGCCGTCGCGCTCGCCCTGTGGGTCGTGGCGCTGACGCTGCCGGTGGCGGGCTGGGTGTTCGTGCTCGACGGGGTCCTCATCGGCGCCGGCGACGGCCGGTACCTCGCCGTCGCGGGCCTGGCGACCCTGGTCGCCTACACCCCGGCGGCGCTCGCGGTGCGGACCTGGGCCGACGACGGCGCCGCCGGCCTCGCGTGGTCGTGGGTCGCGTTCGCGGGCCTCTTCATGCTCGCGCGCGCCGTGACGACCGGCCTGCGAGCCCGTGGCGCTGCGTGGATGGTGACGGGCGCCTGACGCTGCGGCCCTCATGCCGCGCCCGCACTCGGCGTCCGCACGGCCTGCCCGCGACACGGTGACCAGCAGCGGCGCCGCTCCGGTTGCCGGATGCGCCGATCTTGCTTCACTGGACGGATGCCTCCCCCCAGCCCGCCGGGGCGCGTCCCGGGTCATTGGGCGCTGCGCCTCGTCCACCACCCCCGCGTCGCGCTCGCCGGCAAGACCGCCCTGGCGGCCCTCATCGCGTGGCTCATCGCCCGCCAGGTGCCCGACGCGGCGGAGTACTCCTTCTACGCGCCCTTCGGGGCGGTCGCCACCATGCACCCGGCCGTGTCGCGGTCGGCGTCCGAGTCCGTCCGGGGCCTCCTGGCCATCGTCCTGGGCGGCGCGCTCGGCCTGCTCGGTGACGACCTGCTCGGGCCGTACGGCATCACCCTCGCGATCCTGGTCGGAGTCGGCGTGCTGGTGGGCGGTCTCCCGTGGCTCGGCGAGAGCCGGTCGTACGTGCCGCTCGCCGCCGTCTTCGTCCTGCTCGTCGGTCAGGGCGACGAGGTCTCCTACGCCGCGTCCTACGCGGGCCTGTTCCTGCTCGGCGGCGTGGTGTCCATCGCCGTCAACGCCGCGCTGCCCTCCCTGTCCCTCGGGCCCGCCGACGACGCGGTGCGGGCGCTGCGCACGGAGGTCGTCGCCCACCTGCGGTTCGTCGCCCAGCACCTCGACGACGACGACTGCCAGGCGTCGCTCGCGGAGCACGGTCCCGGACGCGCCGGCCTGCGCCGCAGGCTGAGCCGCGCCGCCGCCGTCGTCGGGGAGTTCGACGAGGCGGCGGCGGGGAACCACCGCGCGCGCCGCCACCCCGAGGTGGTCGCACGGCGCAGCCAGGAGTTCCGTGCCCTGGAGCGGGCGGTCCTCCTCATCGACGACCTCTACGGGCTCTCTGCCGACCGGCCGTAGGACACGCCGGTCGGCGGTACGTCCCGCGAGCTGCGGGCGCCCATGGCGGTGGCCCTGCGGGAGCTCGCCGCGGCGATGGACGAGATCGGCCCGCTGGACACGGAGTCCGGGCGCCGGGCGGCGGTGGACGCGGCGATGCAGCAGCTCGTGGTGGCGCTCGGTCGGCACGAGGAGCGGCACGGGCACGACGGCGAGTCGCTCGTCGTGGCGACCGTCGTGACGACCCTGCGACGCACCCTGTCGGTCCTCACGCCCGACGGCGTGCGGCTGTCCACGGGTCCGCTGCCGAAGCAGCCCGCCACGAGTGCGGCGTCGGCACACAGCCCGTGACCGGCCCGCGGCCGCTCTCCCTCCGAACGCCGTGAGCCCGGCCCCCCGTGGGGGACCGGGCTCACGGCGTGGGGTGCGTCAGGCCGAGGGGACGACCTGGACGTCGACCTGCGCGGCGACGTCCTCGTGCAGGCGGACCTGCACCTGGTACTCGCCGATCGCCTTGATCGGCTGACCGACCTCGATCTTGCGCTTGTCGACCGACGGGCCACCGGCGGCGGCGATCGCCTCGGCGATGTCCGTCGTGGAGACCGCGCCGAACAGCCGGCCGGACGCGCCGGCCTTGACGGTCACGACGACCGGCTTGGACTGCAGGCTGTCGCGGACGGCCTTCGCGTCGTCGAGCGACGCGATCTCGCGGCTCTTGCGAGCCTTGCGGATCTGGTCGATCTGCTTCTGGGCACCCTTGCTCCACGCCGTGGCCAGGCCACGCGGCAGGAGGTAGTTGCGGGCGTACCCGTCCTTGACCTCCACCACGTCACCCGGGGCGCCGAGACCGGTCACCTCGTGCGTGAGGATGAGCTTCGCCATGAGTTCAGCCCCTTTCTCAGCGAGCCGAGCTCGAGTACGGCAGCAGAGCCATCTCACGGGCGTTCTTGACGGCCCGGGCGATGGCGCGCTGCTCCTGGACGGAGACACCGGTCACACGGCGCGCGCGGATCTTCCCGCGGTCCGAGATGAACTTCCGCAGCAGCGCGGTGTCCTTGTAGTCGACGACGTCGATCTTCGCCGCCTTGAGGGGGTTCGTCTTCTTCTTGGGCTTACGGACGACGGGCTTCGCCATCGTGTGCTCCTCGGGGTTCTTCGTGGCCCGACCGACCGTGCGGTCGTGGCCGAGGGATCAGAAGGGGGGCTCGTCGTTGAACGAGCCACCACCGCTTGCGGCCGGTCCGGACGTGGCCCACGGGTCGTTGTCGAACCCGCCGCCACCCCCCTGACCGCCGCTGCTGTAGCCGTTGCCGCCGCCGAAGCCGCCACCACCACCGCCGCCGCCCGAGCGCTGGGCCCGGGTGACCTTGGCCGAGGCGTACCGCAGGGAGGGACCGACCTCGTCGACCTGGAGCTCCACGACGGTGCGCTTCTCGCCCTCGCGGGTCTCGTAGGAGCGCTGCACCAGACGACCCTGGGCGATGACGCGCATGCCCTTGGTCAGCGACTCCGCGACGTTCTCCGCCGCCTCGCGCCAGATCGAGCAGCGCATGAACAGCGTGTCGCCGTCCTTCCACTCGTTGCTCTGGCGGTCGAACGCCCGCGGCGTGGACGCGATCGTGAAGTTCGCGACCGCGGCGCCGGAGGGGGTGAAGCGGAGCTCGGGGTCCCCGGTCAGGTTCCCGACCACCGTGATGACGGTGTCACCAGCCATTGCCTGCTCCTCGCGGTTGGTCTACTGGGTGTCGGCGTGCGACGGCTTGGACGGCCGTCGGGTCAGCGAGCGTCCGGGCGCATGACCTTCGTGCGCAGGACGGCCTCGTTGAGCCCCAGCTGACGGTCCAGCTCCTGAGCCGTCTCGGGGGTCGCGGTGAAGTTGACGACGGCGTAGATGCCCTCGGCCTTCTTGTTGATCTCGTAGGCCAGGCGACGCCGACCCCAGATGTCCACGGTGTCGACGGTGCCACCCGCGGTCTTCACGACCGAGAGGTACTTGTCGAGGGACGGCGCGACGGTCCGCTCCTCGATGTCGGGGTCGAGGATGACCATCATCTCGTAACGACGCATGCGAGAACCCACCTCCTGTGGTCTCAGCGGCCACGGTCTCTCCGTGGCAGGAGGGTTGTGCGTCAGCCGCAGCGGGACCGGTCCGTGGACCTGACGTGGTGATGGCACCTCGTCCACCCGTGCAGCAGCCGCCCATGCTACCGGCTCACGGCGCCGCCCACGGACCCGGGCGCGACCCTGTGGAGGGCAGGGTCGCGCCCGGGACGGGCGGAGGTCGTCGCAGGGCGCCCGTCGGCCCTAGGGGACCGGCAGGCCCGGCGGCTCGAGCCGGCCCTCGCCGGCACCGTCGTTCCCCCCGCCGGGCGGTGCGGGCGCCACCGGTGGTTCCGTGGGCGCCGGGGTCGGCACGGGTGTCGGCGTCGGGGTCGGCGCAGGCGCCGGGCCGGTCGACACGTCGATCGTCACCGTGCTCCCGGGCTCCGCCTGACCACCCGCGGGGCTCTGCGCCACGACCTGCCCCGGCGGGGCGGGCGCCGCGACGTCGCGCGCGGTGACCGAGAACCCGGCCGCCGTGAGCGCGGAGCGGGCCTGCTCCGCCGTCTGCCCGATCACGTTGGGCACGTCCGTCAGACCCGTGCCCTCCGAGACGACGATCGTCACCGCGGATCCCTGCTCGGCCTCGCCGCTGGGGTTCTGGCTGATGACGACGCCCTCGGGGACCGACGGGTCGGTCGCACGCTCCACCGCCGCCGCGAAGCCGGCGCCGCGGAGCTGGGCGATCGCCTCCGCCTCGGGCAGCCCGACGACGGACGGCACGGGGAGGATCGGCGGCTCGTTCGGCTCACCGATGTCGGCGCGCTCGGGGAACGGGATGACCTCGGTGCCCTCGAGCGCCCGCGTCATGTGCTCGGTCCACATCCGCACGGGGAAGCTGCCGCCGGTGATCTCGTCGAAGCCGCCGAAGGGCGTGATCGGCTCCGCCGTGGTCCCGTCCGCCGACGTCTGGTAGAGCGCCACCGCCGTCGTCAGCTGCGGCGTGAAGCCGACGTACCAGGCGGAGCGGTTGTCGGTCGACGTGCCGGTCTTGCCGGCCGACGGGCGGCCGATCTCCTGCGCCGGCTCGCCGGAGCCGCGCTCCACGACCTGCTGCAGCGCGTAGGTCGTGTCCGCCATGACGTCCTCGGCGAACACCCGCTCGCTCTGCGACGCACCCTGGTAGACGGTCCCGCCGTCGAGGTACTCCATCGACCGGACGATGAAGGGCTCGTTGTGGATGCCCTGCGCGGCGAACGTGTTGTACGCCTCCGCCATGTCGATCGGGTTGGGCGAGGCGGTGCCGAGCACGTTGGCCGCGACCTCGAAGTTCGGGCCGAGGAGGCCGGCCGTGTTCTCGTCCAACCCCGCGCGCACCGCCACCTGCGCGGTGGCGGACGGCCCGACCTCCGCATTCATCTGGCCGTAGACCGTGTTGACCGACTGCGCGGTGGCGCGGATGACGTCGATCTCGCCGAAGTCGCGGTCCTGGAAGTTCTGCGGCGGCTCGGCGAAGCCCTCGACCGGGATCTGGCTGTCGCCGTTGTACCGCGAGCGCAGCGAGCCGCCGTTCTCGAGGTAGGCGACGAGCGTGAACGGCTTGAAGGTCGAGCCCGCCTGCGCGATGTCCTGCGTGGCGGCGTTGCGGGAGACGGTGATGAAGTCCGGTCCGCCGTACATCGCCTTGATGGCGCCGTCCGCCGCGTCCAGGGTGACCATCGCCACGCGGAGGTTCGCCGGCCGGTCCTCGGGCAGGGAGGTCGCCGCCGCCTCGATCGACTCCTGCATCGGCACCTCGATGGTCGAGACGACCTTGTACCCGCGGGTCTCGAGCTCCTGCTCCGTGACGGGCGACCGCTCGAGGATCTCCCGGCGCACCGTGTCCACCAGGTAGCCGCGCGGACCGGCGAGGCGGTCGTCCTGCACGTACTCGATCGTCTGGGGGAAGACGAGCGCGTCGCGCTCCGCCTGCGTCAGCCGCCCGATCTCGACCATGCCGTCGAGCACGTAGTTCCAGCGCTGCTCGGCGCGCTCCGGGTCGTTGCGCGGGTCCCAGTTGTTGGGCGACGGGATGATCCCGGCGATGAGCGCCGCCTGCGCCACGTCCAGCTCCGCGGCCGGGACGCCGAAGTACTCCTGCGCCGCGCGCTCGATGCCGTAGGAGCCGCGCCCGAGGAAGATCGTGTTGAGGTAGTTCTCGAGGATCTGGTCCTTGTCCTGCGCCTGGTCGAGCTTCACGGCGAGGATCGCCTCGCGGATCTTGCCGCGGTAGTCGTCCACCGTGGTGCCGAAGTAGTAGCGCTCGGCGTACTGCTGGGTGATCGTCGAGCCGCCCTGCGTCGCGTTGCCGCGCAGGTTGTTCCACAGGGCCCGGGCGATGCCGGTCGGGGAGATGCCGGCGTTCTCGTAGAACGTCCGGTCCTCCGCCGCGACGACGGCGTCCTTGACGTGCTGCGGGATGGTGTCGCCCGCGATGATCTCGCGGTTGGCCTCGCCGAACGTGCCCAGGACGGTGGTGCCGTCGGCGTAGTAGACCGTCGTCGTCTGGGACTGGGCGAACTCGTCCGGCTCGGGGATCTCCGTCGTCGCGTACGCCCACGCGGCCAGCCCGACGAGCAGCGCCAGGCCCAGGAGGAACAGGCCGAGGAGGAGCTTCCAGGACGGCACCCAGCGCCGCCAGCCGGTCCTCCCGTACCGCGGGTAGTCGATGAGCCGACGTCGCGCCGGCGCGCCACCCCGACCGCCGGTGCCGCCCGCGCCGCCGCCCGGCCCGCG
>NZ_AXCW01000004.1 GCF_000603945.1 Actinotalea ferrariae CF5-4
CGGCGACCAGCAGCCGGCCGGTCGCCGGGCGGGTCAGCGCGGCCCGGGGGGCGGCGTCGGGGCGGCGGACGGCGGCGGTGAGCTCGGCGTGACGCTGGTGGTGGACCTGCAGGAGGGTCTCGGGCGAGTACACGGCTGACTCCTTCGGGGTGATGGTCTGCGGGTGGGGTGTGCGTGGTGGTGGGGCGGTGGGGTGCCGGCGGGTGCGGGTCAGGCGCCCGCGGGCTTGACGGCGCGGACGATCGCCCCGTGCAGGCCGGGCCGCACCTCGTGGGTGAACCGGACCTCGGCGTCCACGAACCCGGCTGCCGCCAGCCCGTCCAGGTACTCCTGACGGGACAGCGCGCCGGCGATGCACCCGGCGAAGTCGCCTCGTTCGGCCCGCTCCGCAGGGCTCAGATGGTCCTCGGCGACGACGTCGGAGATGCCCAGCCGCCCGCCCGGGGCGAGGACCCGGAACGTCTCGGCGAGCACGGCCGGCTTGTCCGGCGAGAGGTTGACGACGCAGTTGGAGATCACGACGTCGACCGCGGCGTCCGCGAGCGGGAGGGCCTCGATCCGGCCCTCGAGGAACTCGACGTTCGTGGCGCCCGCGGCGGCCGCGTTCCGCCGGGCCAGCTCGAGCATCTCGGGCGTCATGTCGACGCCGTACGCGAAGCCGGTCGGCCCGACGCGGCGTGCGGAGAGGAGCACGTCGATGCCTCCGCCCGAGCCGAGGTCCAGGACCCGCTCGCCCTCCCGGAGCTCGGCGACGGCGGTCGGGTTGCCGCAGCCGAGGCTGGCGAGGACGGCGCCGTCGGGCAGCCCGGTCG
Organism: Actinotalea ferrariae CF5-4; assembly: GCF_000603945.1. GTDB lineage: Bacteria > Actinomycetota > Actinomycetes > Actinomycetales > Cellulomonadaceae > Actinotalea > Actinotalea ferrariae. Next base: position 813 of record NZ_AXCW01000004.1, read on the forward strand.
TGTCCCCGCCGTACAGCGCCGCACCGAAGACGTCCTCCGTCTCGACCGGGGCAGTCGCATCGCCGCAGCAGCCGGCCGGGGCGGCGTCCGTGGCCGTGCCGCAGCACCCGGCGGGGGTCGCGTCCGTGGCCGTGCCGCAGCAGCCGGCCGTCTCGACCGTCGCGTCGGCCGCGGTCTCCGCCGCGGACTCCGCCTCGGCGGAGCCGCCGCAGCAGCCTCCCCCGCGTGCCGTGCTGGTGCCGGCACCGGTGCTGACCAGCACCCGCTGCGCTGCCGACCGGTACCGCTCGCGGACCTGCTCGAGCCTGTCGTCCATGACCCCTCCTAGACATTGATCGGTGTCGATGTCTGAACTCTGGCCCAGACATCGACAGATGTCAATATCTCGGCGATACTCGATCACATGACCACCGAGACCCTCGCCGGACCCATCCCCGAGGTCGCGTGCTGCGCGCCGCTCGTCCGCTCGCCGATGAGCGCCCAGGAGGCGGAGGGGCTGTCCAAGGTCCTCAAGGCCATCGCCGAGCCCAACCGGCTCCGCGTGCTGTCCCTGGTCGCGGCTCGCGACGGCGCCGCGTGCGTCTGCGACCTCACCGAGCCGCTCGGGCTGTCGCAGCCGACGGTGTCGCACCACCTCAAGACGCTGGTCGACGCCGGGCTCCTGGCGCGCGAGAAGCGCGGCGTCTGGGCCTACTTCTCCCTGGTCCCGGGCGCGCTGGACGACGTCGCGCGGGTGCTCAGCACGGCGGGCGTCTCCCCCGCGGCCGGCTCGCCCACCTGCGGCTGAGGACGTCGCCGTGCGCGAGGACACGCCGCTCATCGCCGCGCAGGCCGCTGCGCTGGCCGCCCTCGCCTGGCCGGGTCGCGTGCGGTGGTCGCTGCCGGACCCGGTTGCGGCGGCAGCCCTCACCGCGACGGCGGCCGGCGGCGGGCTCGCCCTGGCGGGCCTGGCGCCCCACGGGACGTCGATCACGCCGCGGGTGGAGCCGCCGTCGGGCACCGGCCTGCACACCGGTGGGGCGTACCGCGTCAGCCGACATCCCATCTACACGGGCCTGCTGGTGGGCGGTGCCGGCGTCGCCGTGCTGCGTCGCCGTCCCGGGCCCCTGGCGGCATGGGTCGCACTCCTCGGCGTGCTCCACGCGAAGACGCGGCGCGAGGAACGCCACCTGGTCGAGCGTTTCGGGGCTGACTACGAGCGTTACCGCGAGCGCACCCCTCGTCTGCTGGGCCTGCCCGGCCGACACGCCTGACCCCGCCGTCGGCCGCACTCGTGCCAGCCGGCTGGACCGCGCGACTGCCCTGACCGGGGAGACATCGCCGCGCCTGGCGCGGCCGATCCTCCACGATCCGCGCGGGATCGCCCGGCGGGCAGGTCGTAGCCGTCGTGTCGGGACGCGCCGAGGCCCGCCGCGCTGCGTGCGCGACGGGCCTCGGCGGGCTCGCGGGTCAGGAGATGGGGGGCTCGTCCTTGCCGGCCTCCTCGGCCGCGTCGGCCTCCTCCTTGGTCTTGTGGACGGCGCCGTCGGCGTGCTCCGGCGGCCCGTAGACCGTGTAGAGGATGAGCGGGTTCTCGCCGGTGTTGACGAAGTTGTGCTTCTTCCCCGCGGGCACGACCACGAGGTCGCCCTGGGCCACCTTCTTCTTCTGCCCGCTGATGATCGCCTCGCCGATGCCGCTGACGAACGTGAGGATCTGGTCGATGTCCTCGTGGACCTCCTCGCCGATCTCACCGCCCGGCGGGATCGTCATGACGACGAGCTGCGTGTGCTCACCGGTCCAGAGCACCCGGCGGAAGTCCGGGCTCTCCTCGGCGACGGTCGCGATCGTGTAGTGCTCCATGGAGCTCTCCTTCTCTCGGTGTCTGCGAACGGTGGTCAGGGGTCAGGACCGGTGGACGTCGCGGCGGGACAGCGCCGGCTCGGCAGCCTCGGCACCGCCGCGCTCACGGCGGGCGGCACGCTCCGCGTCGTGGTCGCCGCTGTGGTGCTCGCCGTCGGAGTGGCCGGCGCTGAGGCGCAGCTCGCGACCCTTCTCGATGTCCTTCTCGTGCTGCTTCTGCTTCTTGTCGCTGGCCTTGGTGTCGCGCGGCGGCAGCTGGATCGTCTCCTCCGCCTCGATCCCCGCGACCAGCTCGCGCGACCGCTCGAGCTCCGCGTCGACCTCCGCGCCGAAGAGCAGCGCGTTGTTGGTGAGCCACAGCCACAGCAGGAAGAGGATGAAGCCGGCGAGCGCGCCGTACGTCTCGTTGTAGCTGCTCCCGCCGATCGTGACGAGGTAGATGGCGAGACCCGTGGTGGCGAGCGCCCAGACCAGGATCGCCACGACCGACCCGACGCTCACCCAGCGGAACTTCGGCTGCTGCACGTTGGGGGTGGCGTAGTAGAGGATCGCGATGACCAGGGCGACCAGCGCCACGATGACCGGCCACTTCGCGATGTTCCACGTCGTGATCGCGACCGAGCCGAGCCCGATCGCGCTGCCGATCCCCTCGGCCACCGGGCCGGAGAGCACCAGTGCCGCGATGATGATCGCCACGATCACCAGCATCACGAACGTGACGCCGAGCATGATCGGACGCAGCTTGTAGAACGGCCGGCCCTCGTCCACCTCGTAGATGCGGTTCATCGCGCGGCTGAAGGCGTTGACGTACCCGGACGCCGACCACAGGGCCGTGAGCAGACCGACGACCAGGGCGAGGCTCGCGCCCTGCTGCGTCGACAGGTTCGTGAGCAGCGTCTCGATCGGGCCGAGCGCCTCATCGGGCGCACCGGCGTCGCGGGCGAACGTCACCACCTGGACCACGGCCCCCTGCCCGTCGACGAACAGGCTGAGGATCGACACGAGCGCCAGCAGCGTCGGCGCGATCGCCAGCACGCCCCAGTACGTCAGCGCCGCGGCGATGTCCGTGACCTGGTCGCGCTGGAACTCCCGGAACGCCTTGCGCGCGGTGTACTTCCAGCCCGGCTTCGGGATGTCGTCGGGCGAGTCGGGCTTGCGCTCGTCGTCCGGGTCGGGAGCGGTGGCCGCCTTCTGCGACGAGGGCACCTGCGTCCCGCCCTCGGGCGACGACGACGGACCGGCGCTGCCCCCGGAGCGACCCGTCCCGCCGCTGCTGTCCTGTGACGTCCTGCTCATGTCGCTCTCCTCGGTCTGGTCCGGCCGGTGCGCGTCGGCCGCGCTGTCGGCGGGCGGTCCGCCCGGTCCGCGGGGCGGGATGGTCGTGGGGTGGTCGGGGCGTCAGCCCCCGGGGTGCGGGGCGCCGTCGGGCCGGGCGGGGTGCGCCTGCGCCGCGCGGTACGCGGGGCTGCGCAGCGCGGCGACCCAGTCGTAGGTCCCCAGGCCCGGCGGCGTGCGCAGCGGGTCGAACCGGACGGGCCGGTCCACCGCGCGAGCCTCCTCGGCCATGATCTCCAGGGTCCCGAGGGGCCGCCACCGGGAGCCCGCCGTCGCCCAGGACAGCCGCAGCTCCAGGGGCTGCTCGGCCAGGGCGCGGGCGAGCCCGTCCCGGTCGTGCGGCAGCTTCCTGGGCGGCTCCGGGCGGGCGAGCAGCAGCACGGGACCCTCGGGCCCCCGGAACGGCAGGAGCGAGCTGTACGGCGCCCCGCCGTGGCCGCGCCGCGGGCCGGGGACGTGTCGCAGGCCCGGGCCGGTGCCGGCGGGCGAGGAGAGCAGGAGGTCCACGTCGCCGACGCGGAGCGCGAGCCCCAGCACGTCGGGCAGCCGTCGCGGGAGGCCCCCGCCCCGGGACAGCCGGACGACGACGTCGTCCTCGCCAGGTCCGTCGAGCCACGTCCCGGTGGGGCTGCCGACGGCGTCTCGGCGCAGCCGGCCGCGCAGGACGAGCCCCTGCGGGTGCAGCGGCTTGCCGGCGCGCACGCGGGCGGCCCCGGCGACGAGGACGCCCAGCACCGGGCCGAGCCCGCGGGCGGCGAGCCGCGCGGCGCCACGGACCGCGCCACGGACCGCGTCGACCGACGTGGAGCCGGTCCCGCACCGCCCGGGAGACCCTGCGCCCCCGGGGGGTACGGCACCCCTCCTCGTCGGCCCGTCGACCCGCACCTGCGTCCGCACGTCCCCTCCGTCGTCGTCCTGGTCCTGCGACGTCGTCCTGCCCCGCACCGCCGTCGGGCGCCGTCTCGCCTCTCACGACGTCGGCCGGGTGCACCGCGGCGGGGGTGGTCACCCACCCCCGCCGCGGTCCGTACCGGTGGCCGGCGCCGACGTGGGTCAGCGCCGGTGCCCGGTCAGGAGGAGCGCTGCTCCTCGACCCGCTGCTGGGCCTCGCCCTGCACCGTGTCCTTGGCGCTGTGGGCGTCCTGCTTGACGCCCTCGGCCTCGCTGCGGCCCTCGGACTTGAGGTGGTCCGCGGCCTCGGTCGCCTTGCCCTTGACGGCCTGGGCGGCGTCCTGCGCGGGCTCCTTGAGCTCCTGCGCGACCTCCTTGGCCTTCTCCTTGGCGCCCTCGACCAGCGGCTCGGCCTTCTCCTTGGCCTGGGCCGCGGCACGCTTCTCCTTCTCGGAGACGGGCAGCAGGCTGCCGGCGAGCCAGCCCACACCGAAGGCGACGAGGCCCGCGGCGAACGGGTTGCCCTCGGCCTGGTGCTTCACCGTGCCGGGCAGCTCCTTGGCCGTGTGGCCGACGGAGTGGGCGGCCGAGCCGACCGAGTCCTTGGCGCCGTGCAGCGCGTCGGACGTCTTGTCCTTGGCGGTGTGACCGCCGGAGGACAGCGACGACGTCGTGCCCTGGGCCGAGCCCATGACGCGCTGCTTCACGGAGCCGACGCGGCTGCGCACGTCCTGCTTGCGCCGCTGGACGATCGCCGAGGGGCTGACCTTCTCCTCGAGCGCGTCGACGTCGTTGCTCAGCTCGGCGCGGGTGCGCGCGATGTCAGCGCGGATCTGGTCCGGGTCGGTGCTCATCGGTTCTCCTCCTCGTGGCCCTTGAGGGCGTTCGGGATCTTCTTGACGGTCGTCGCCGTCTGCGGGAGGCCCTGCACCCGCTTCATCTCGGCCTTGCCCTTGAGGGCGAGGACCGCGGCGGCGATGCCCCAGAGCACCGCGACGATCAGCGCCGCGAGAGCCGAGTCCATCCAGTTGTCGAGCAGCTGCCAGAGCATGATCGACAGGAACAGCAGGACGAAGTAGCCGGCGACGGCGGCGCCGCTGAGCATCCCCGCGCCCTTGCCCGCACGCTTCGCGGACTCGGTCGCCTCGGCCTTGGCCAGGGCGACCTCCTGCCGCATGAGCGTCGAGAGGTCCTCGGTGATGTTCGAGAACAGCGCCCCGAGGGACGGCCGGTCCGTGTCGTGGTCAGGCGCGGGACCCGGCGCGGACGCCCCGAGGGGCGCGCCGGCGGTCGCGCCACCGGGGGTGTGGGTCGTCATCGGTTCTGCCCCTCGTCGACCGGGCTCCAGGGACGGGTCGCCTCGTGCTCGGGCACCTCACCGGTGCCGCCGCCGAAGATGCCGCCGTCCTCGTTGCCGTAGGTGTCGCCGTAGCCGGCGCTGCCGGCCGCGTACTGGCCGGCGCCCGACGGCGGGTTCTGCGTGCCCGTGCCGTAGGTGTCCGCCACGGTGTCGCCGTAGGCCGGGGTCCCGACGTCCTGCGTGCCGGTCCCGTACGGGTCGTCCGACGTCGCACCCTCGGGGTACGTCGCCGACGTGCCCGGGGTGGCCTGCACGCCGTAGGTCGGGTCGCCGGTGGCCGTGCCGTAGCCGGTCTCGCCCTCGGTGTACCCCTCGCCGTAGACGGCGCCGGTCCCGTAGGTGCTCGTGGTGGGCGCCGCAGCGGCACCCGTGGTCCCGGCGGCCGCCTCGTAGGCGCTGGTCCGCGTCGGCGCGCCGTAGGTGCCGGTGACGCCCTCGGCGCCGTAGCCCGCGGCGCCGTAGGCGGGGGTGGTCTCGTACGTGCCGACCGCACGGGCCTCGGCCTCGTCCGAGCTGACCTCCTTGATGCCGCGGGTCAGCCGACCCGCGACCAGGCCGGCGCCGGCGGCGAGGGCCAGGAAGGTGCCGGGACGCTCCTGCGCGAAGCGCTTGACCTCGCCGAGCAGCTCGCCCGGCTCACGGTTCTCGAAGAAGCCGGCGACCTCGTCGAGCCGCTGGGAGGCCTGGCGGGCCAGGTCCGTCGCCATGCCGGGCTCCGAGGAGGACTCGGCCATCGAGCCGAGCTCCTGGCCGAACGACCGGATGCTCGAGGCGAGCTTCTGCTGCTGCGTGCTCGCCTCGGAGGTCAGCTGCTCGCGGCCCTGGCCGAGGAGCTGCTTCGCCTGGCGCCCGGCCTCGCGGCCGACGCCCTTGGCCTGGTCCTTCGCCTCGTGGGCGAGGTGCTGACCGCTCTGGGCGGCGCTGTGCGCCACGCCGGAGGCCTGGTCCTTCGCGGTGTGCGCGGTCTCGCGCGCTGCCTCACGGGCGGCGTCGGTGCGCGACCCGTCCGTGCTCGACGGCTGTCCCGTCTGGTAGTCGTAGGTCATCGTGCTTCCTTCCGATGGATGTGCGGCGGCGGCACTGGCACCCCGGCGTCCCCCTGGGCCGGAGGCCCGCGGCGGACGTCCCGGCGGTGCGCCGACGCGGACGTCGGTGCAGAACACGGCCGGCTCTGTCCACAGCTCGGCCCGAGCACTGGGCAACCGACCGACTGGACAATTCCGGTGGCTGCCGACTCCGTGACGCTAAGGCGGGTCTTGACATCGCGCGACTTGAACGGTTACGGCGTCTCGGGGCGTAAAACCCCTGATCATGGGCCTGTCGCCCGGGGAGGGAACCAGCCGAGAAGCCGTCGGGGCGAGGTCCCCCCGGGGCAGCACAGCTCCGGCTTGATCGCGCGTCGACAGAACGCCTCTGGGCCCTTGGTCCTCTCTGTCGCCCGCTCACGCTGCCTGGGAACGCTCCCAGGTGGAACCGGTCTCACTACTCCTTTCGGGGGATACCGCAACGCCCTGACCTGGACGTAAGCGTTTTCATTCGCGGTCGCCGAGGGTCACGTTTTCATCACGACGTTTGACATCCCGGTCACCGGGGGGCGAGGTTGGGGGCACCGCGATGAGACCGGTCCCACCGACGGGACCACGCACCACCGGCTCAACGATGAGACCGGTCTCAGCGGTCGACACGCGCAACCCGCGCCCGAACCCCCGGGCAGCGGCAGAAGGGGGCGGCACCGAAGCCGCCTGGAGACGAAGGAGTCGCACGTGCGCAACATCAGGAAGCCGTGGCTGGCGCTCACCGCCGGCATCGCGGGCACCGCCCTCCTCGCCGGGTGCGGCGGTGGCGACGCCGCTGAGGACGCCGGCAGCGGCGCGGGCGGCGACGGCGGCGGCTCGGAGGGCGAAGAGGTCACGCTGACCATCGCGACCTTCAACGAGTTCGGCTACGAGGAGCTCATCGAGGAGTACCAGGAGCTCAACCCGAACGTCACGATCGAGCACCGCAAGGCCGCGACGGCCAACGAGGCCCGCGACAACCTGAACACGCGCATCGCCGCCGGCGGCTCCGGCCTGGCCGACATCGAGGCGCTCGAGGTCGACTGGCTCGCCGAGCTCATGCAGTACCCGGACAACTTCGAGGACCTCACGTCCGACGAGGTCGAGGGCCGCTGGCTGGACTGGAAGGTCCAGCAGGCGACCACCGAGGACGGCAAGCTCATCGGCTACGGCACGGACATCGGCCCCGAGGCCGTCTGCTACCGCGCCGACCTGTTCGAGGCCGCGGGTCTGCCGACGGACCGCGAGGAGGTCGCCGCCCTCCTGGGCGACACGTGGGAGTCCTACTTCGAGGCCGGCAAGCAGTTCCAGGCCGCCTCCGACGTCCCGTGGTTCGACTCGGCGGGCGCGAACTACCAGGCCATGGTGAACCAGCTCGAGGCGGCCTACGAGGAGACGGACGGCACGCCGATCCCCCTCGAGGAGAACGACCAGGTCAAGGACCTGTACGAGACGGTCCTGGCCGCCTCGGTCGACGACGGCCTCTCGGCCGGCCTCGCGCAGTGGAGCGAGGACTGGACGAACTCGTTCCAGACCGACGGCTTCGCGACGATGCTCTGCCCGGGCTGGATGCTCGGTGTCATCGAGGGCAACGCGGCCGGCGTCACCGGCTGGGACATCGCCGACACCTTCCCCGGCGGCGGCGGCAACTGGGGCGGCTCCTTCCTGACCGTCCCGTCGGCCGGTGAGAACATCGAGGAGGCCAAGAAGCTGGCCGCCTGGCTGACCGCTCCGGAGCAGCAGGTCAAGGCCTTCCAGGCCAAGGGCACCTTCCCGAGCCAGGTCGAGGCCCTCGAGAGCGCCGAGCTCACGGGTGCGACCAACGAGTTCTTCAACGGCGCCCCGACCGGCGAGATCCTCGCCAACCGTGCCGCCGCGGTGGACGTCGCGCCGTTCAAGGGTGCGAACTACTTCACGATCCACACGACCGTCGCCGACGCCATCACGCGCGTCGACGTCGACAAGACGGACGACGCCGCCAGCTCGTGGGAGAAGGCCATCCAGGCCTACAACGAGCTCGGCCTGGGCTGATCGGTCCGCGGGGCCGGGCGGTAGCAGCACCACCGCCCGGCCCCGTGCCGTCCCCCCACCCGGTCCGGAAGGAACCCCATGGCTACCGTCACCCCTCCCCGTGACACCCCCGGCACCCACGGGACCGCGGGCGTCGACGCCCCGGCGCCCGCCGCGCGACCGTCCCAGAGCCCCGCGGGCCGGAGCGCCCCCACCTCCTCGCTGCGGGACGTCCTCGGCCGGATGGACGTCAAGCTCTCGCCGTACCTCTACATCGCGCCGTTCTTCGTCCTGTTCGCCGTGGTGGGCCTCTTCCCGCTGGCCTACACCGCGTACGTCTCGGTGCACGACTGGCACCTCATCGGGGGCCAGGGCGACTTCGTCGGCCTGCAGAACTACACGGACGTGCTGCAGCAGCCGCGCTTCTTCACCGCGCTGCGCAACACGTTCAGCATCTTCATCCTCTCGGCGGTCCCGCAGCTCATCGCCGCGATCGCCATCGCCGCCGTCCTCGACGCGAACATCCGCGCGAAGACGTTCTGGCGCATGGGCGTCCTGCTCCCCTACGTCGTCGCCCCCGTCGCCGTGGCCCTGATCTTCTCCCGGGCCTTCGCCGACCAGTCGGGCATGGTGAACGAGATCCTCGGCCTCGTCGGGGTCGAGCCGATCCGCTGGCACGCCGACTCCCTGGCCAGCCACGTCGCCATCGCGACGATGGTGAACTTCCGCTGGACCGGCTACAACACGCTGATCCTGCTCGCGGCCATGCAGGCCGTGCCGCGCGACCTCTACGAGGCCGCGATCATCGACGGCGCGAGCCGCGTCCGGACCTTCTTCTCGATCACGGTCCCCATGCTCCGGCCGACCCTCATCTTCGTGATCATCACGATGACGATCGGCGGTCTGCAGATCTTCGACGAGCCGCGCATGTTCGACCAGCTCGGCCAGGGCGGCGCCGACCGTCAGTGGATGACCATGACCATGTTCCTGTACGAGCTGGGCTGGGGTGCGCAGAAGAGCTTCGGCCGGGCGTCCGCCGTGGCCTGGATCCTCTTCCTCATCATCATCGGGATCGGCGTCCTCAACTTCGTCCTCACCCGCCGGATCGCCTCCACGGGCTCGGCCAAGGGAGCCAAGCACTGATGGCCAGGACCACCACCCCCTCTCTGCCGATGGTCGAGCAGATCGCCGGCAAGGGCGCCGCGCGCGCGGCCGCCCGACGACGCGACGGTGCCGGCATGGGCGCGAACCGCCGCCCCGGCTGGGTGACCTACGCGCTCATGGGCCTGATCCTCGCGATCTCGGCCTACCCGCTGTACTACGCGTTCCTCCTCGCGTCCTCGGACGCGCAGACGATCGCGCAGAACCCGATCCCCTCGCTGATCCCCGGCGGCAACTTCGTCGAGAACATCCAGCGGGTGCTGGCCTCGGACATCAACTTCTGGGTCGCCTTCCGCAACAGCCTGATCATCGCTGTGCTGTCGGCCGTGTCGGTGGTGTTCTTCTCGACGCTCGCCGGGTTCTCCTTCTCCAAGCTCCGCTTCCGCGGACGCGGCCCGCTGCTGGTCTTCGTCATCGCGACGATGGCCGTGCCCACCCAGCTCGGCGTGGTGCCGATGTTCATCGTCATGGCGGAGCTCGGCTGGGTCGGCCAGCTGCAGGCGGTCATCGTCCCGGGGCTCGTCACGGCGTTCGGCGTCTTCTGGATGACGCAGTACCTCGAGAGCGCACTGCCGTACGAGCTCATCGAGGCGGCACGGGTCGACGGCTGCTCGATGATCCGGACCTTCTGGCACGTGGCCATCCCGGCCTCGCGCCCGGCGGCGGCGATGCTCGGGCTGTTCACGTTCGTGGCCTCGTGGACGAACTTCTTCTGGCCGTTCATCGTCCTCGGGCCCAGCAACCCGACCCTGCCCGTGGCGGTCCAGCTGCTCCAGGCGTCCTACTTCAAGGACATGTCCCTGATCATGGCCGGTGTCGTCGTCTCGACGATCCCGCTGATCCTGGTCTTCGTGTTCGTCGGCCGCCAGCTGGTGTCCGGCATCATGCAGGGCGCCGTCAAGGGCTGACCCCGCCGACCCGCCCGGTGCCGGAGACCTCGTTCCCGGCACCGGGCGGCCCGACGCGCCGTCGTCCGCCGTCGGCGGGACCCGTGCCGCGCCCGACGGCCACCACCCGGAAGTCCGCACCGTTGCGGGCACGACGAAGGTAGATTCCCATCGTGACGACCGAGGGCACCACCATGAGGGTGGGCACCGCCGCAGGCGTCGGGCCGACGGCGAGCCGGACCACCGCGCGCACCGCGCCGCGCCGCACGGCACCGACGCTGCGCCAGGTCGCGGCCGCCGCCGGGGTCTCGCGGGCCACCGCGTCCCGCGTCATCAACGGCGGCCACCTCGTCAGCGACCACGCCAAGCAGGCGGTGGAGGCGGCGATCGCCGAGCTGGGCTTCACGCCGAACCCGGTCGCCCGCAACCTCGCCACGCGGCGCACCGGCTCCGTGGCCCTCGTCGTGCCGGAGCCCAACGCGCGCCTGCTGTCCGACCCGTTCTTCGGCAGCGTCATCAACGGCCTGTCGCTCTCGCTCGAGGCCGCGGACCTCCAGATGATCCTCGTCATCGCCCGGCCCGGCCCGGGCCACGACCGGGCGGTGCGCTACCTCACCACCGGGCAGGTCGACGGGGCGGTCATCACCTCCCACCACCGCGAGGACCTCCTCAACGCCCGACTCGTCGAGGCGGGGCTGCCGTGCGTGTTCGTCGGCCGGCCCCTCGATGTCGAGGACTCCCACTGCGTCGACATGGACAACGTCGGCGGGGCGCGGCTCGCCACGGAGTACCTGATCGAGCACGGCCGCCGGCGCATCGGCACGGTCGCGGGACCCGCCGACATGACCGCCGGCGTCGACCGGCTGCTCGGGTGGCGTCAGGCGCTCGAGGGCGCCGGGCTGCCGACCGACGCGGTGGTCCACGGCGACTTCACCGCCGCGGGCGGAGCCGAGGCCACGCGGCGGCTCCTGGCCGAGCACCCCGACCTCGACGCGATCTTCGTCGCGTCGGACCTCATGGCCTCGACCGCCCTGACCGAGGTCGCCGCCCTGGGCCGCCGCGTCCCCGACGACGTCGCCGTGTTCGGCTTCGACGACCTCGGCCTCGCCACGACCACCACCCCGCCGCTCAGCACGGTGATCCACCCGGTCGAGGCGATGGCCGTCCGCGCGGGGCAGATGCTCGTGGAGATGCTCAGCGGCATCGAGCACGCGGCGGAGCCCGTCGTCTTCCCGGCCCGCCTGGCCCTGCGCGACTCCGCCTGACGCTCCCCCGCGGGCTGCCGATCCCGTGGGCTCCCCGACCCGCGGGCTCCCCGACCCCGCGCTCCCCCCGGGACCGTGGAGGATTCCCCGCGCCTGACGCGGGTAGGTCTCCACGTTGGGCCGGGGGCGGGGCGGGTCAGGTGGGGCCGGAGACGGGGCGGCGTCGGGCCGGGGGGGGCGGGGCCAGGACGGGGCGAGGGTGCGATCAGGGGACGACGGTCGCGCCGAGGAGCGCGCCGATGCCGAACGTCGCCCCCATCGCGACGGCCCCGCCGACGAGGAGCCGCAGCACCGCCCGGAGCCGGTGCGCCCGCCCGAACCACGCGCTCAGCGAACCCGTGAGCACCAGCGCGACGAGGACCGCGACGAACGTCACGGGGATCCGCGTCGCCTCGCTCGCCAGGATCACCGCGAGCAGCGGCAGCGCGGCACCCAGCACGAACGCGATCGCCGAGGCCAGGGCCGCGTGCCACGGGTTGGTCAGGTCCTCCTCGTCGAGGTTGTGCTCGACGTCGAGGTGCGCGCGCACCGGGTCGATCTCGGAGAGCTCCTCGGCCACCCGGTGGGCCGTCTCCGCGGAGAGGCCCTTCGCCCGGTACAGGCCCGCGAGCTGCTCGAGCTCGCCGGCCGGGTCCGCCTCGAGCTCGCGCTTCTCCTCCGCGATGAGGGCCTTCTCCGTGTCGCGCGCGCTGCTGACGGAGACGTACTCACCGAGCGCCATGGACACCGCGCCCGCGGTCAGGGCCGCGACACCGGCGATGAGGATCGCGTCCTTGTCGGTCGTGGCGGCGGCGACGCCGACGACCAGGCCCGCCGTGGAGATGATCCCGTCGTTGGCACCGAGCACGCCGGCCCGCAGCCAGTTGAGCCGCGACTTGAGGCCGTTGCCTCCCGGGGGTGCGCCTGCCGGCACGTCCTGGGCCGTCGTCGCGGCGACGGGCGCTGCCGGGGCGGGGGCTGCCGGCGCGGGGGACGCGGTGGCGGGGACGTGACGTGCGGAACCGTCCATGCTCGCAACCTAGGCCGGGCCGCGGACGCGCGCCAGGAAGGCAAGGCTGTCCGACCCTCGGCTCACGCGGGCGCGGGACCGCCCTCGCGGCCGGGGTCCGGCGTGCACACCACGACGGGGATCTCCCGCTCGGTGCGGGTCTGGTAGGTGGCGTAGCCGGCGTACACGCCGACGGCGGCCCGCCACAGCTCCGGGCGCTCGGACGGGGTCGCGGTCCGGGCCCGCATGGGCTGGGTCCGTGCGCCGCGCTGGACCGTGACGCGGTCGTCGGCGACGAGGTTCCGGTACCACTGCGGGTGGCTCTCCCGCCCGCCGTCGGAGGCGACGAGCAGGAGGTCGTCGCCGTGCTGGATGGCGCTGAGGACGGTGACCCGCGGCTCGCCGCTGACCCGGCCCGTCGTCGTCAGGAGCACCTGCTCGATGTGGCCGAGGCGGCTCCCGATCCGGCCGCCCGTCCGTCGGTAGAGCCAGCGGTGCACGGCGGTGACGACGATCTGGACGCGGCGGTTGATCACGACACCACCCTAGGCGGGCGGTCCGACGGCGGCGCAGGCGGCCATGCGGGTGACAGGCGGGTGACAGGTGCAGCGTGGTTCCCCCGTCCGAGGCGCCGCAGCGGTGGCCCACGGTGGACACGGTGTGAAAAAGTCACGGCGGCACACGGGTGCCGCGGACCGGCGGGGGTATGGGCGTGGAGGACCTCACGGCGCACATGGCCGCGCTGTGGCGCGCCCGCGGCGTCGGGCTGGTCCTCGGCCACGGCGACCGCGTCGTGCGGTGCAACGACGAGTTCGGCGTCCAGTGCGGCCGCACCGCGCAGGAGGCGGCGCGGCTCACCTGGCAGGAGCTGACGCCCCCGGACCGGCACGACCGCGACGTGGTGATGTTCCAGCAGTTCCTCACCGTGGACAGCGCCACCATGCTGACCGAGCTCGCGCTGCCCGACGGCGGGCGACGGCCGGTCCTCGTCGCCGCGGCGCAGGTCGACCCGGGGGGGCCGCGGTGGATCGCCGTCGTGCTCGACCTCAGCAAGGACGAGCAGCTGCGCCGCATGGCGGAGGCGGACGCGGCGATCCTGTCCACCCTGCTCGAGGACGCGCCGTTCGGCTTCGCTCTGCTGTCCAACGACCTGCGGTTCCTGCGCATCAACCGCGAGCTGGCCGCGATGAACGGACACACGGTCGCGGAGCACGAGGGCCGGTACGTCTTCGACGTCCTGCCGCAGCTGCGGGAGGGCGCGGAGCCGATCCTGCGGCACGTGCTGGAGACCGGGGAGCCGCTGCGCGAGGTCGAGATCGTCGGGGAGACGGACGCGGACCCCGGCGTCGAGCACATCTGGCTGGAGTCGTTCTTCCCCGTGCGCGCGCCGGGCCGGCCCGCCGTCGGCATCGCCGCCCTGGCGCGCGACGAGACGGAGCTGCGCCGCCTCCAGCGCGAGATCGAGGCCCTGTCCGACCAGCGGCGCCAGGCGCTCGAGGAGCTGCAGCGGGGGCTCCTGCCGACGGCCATCCCCCAGGTCGAGGGCTTCGACGTCGCGGCCCGGTACATGTCCGCGTCGGAGGAGGTGCGCCTCGGCGGGGACTGGTTCGACGTGGTCCGCATGCGGGACGGGCGGCTGGCCCTGTCGATCGGCGACGCCGTCGGGCACGGCATCGCGGCCATCGGGCTCATGTCGCGCGCGAGCGGCGCGATGCGCGCCTACGTCTCCCAGCAGCTCGACCCCGACGCGATGCTGCGCAACCTCGACGTGCTCATGGGCGAGGGCGAGAGCGAGGCGGTCGCCAGCGCGATGGTGGGGCGGCTGAGCCCCGACGGGCTCCTGGAGTACTCCACCGCGGGCCACCCCTACGCGCTCCTGCGGGCCGCGGACGGGCACGTCGGGCGGCTGACGGCGGCGCAGGGACCCCTGCTCGGCGCGCGCCGGCACCCGCGCTACCGCAGCCGCACGGCCGTCCTCGAGCCCGGCGGCGCCCTCGTGCTCTACACCGACGGACTGATCGAGCGGCGCGACGAGAGCCTCGCGGACGGGATGGCCCGGCTCGCCGACGTCGTCGCGGCCCAGCCGCCGGGGGCCGGCGCGGACGCCCTCCTCCAGGCGGTCCTCGAGGCCTGCCTGGACGGCCGGGAGCGCGAGGACGACGTCTGCGTCATCGTCGTCGTGCGCCCCCCGGCGCCGGACGACGTCGAGCGCACCGACGCGGCGCCGGACGGCGGGGCGCACACGGACGCCGCACCGGAGGGCGTCGCGCGGACGGACGTCGCGGCGGACGGTCTCGTGCAGGCGGAGGACGTCGTGCAGGGGGAGGCGGTCGTGCCGACGGACGGCGCGGCCGACGACGACGGCGGCGGCGCACCGACGACCTGACGGCCGGACGGTCAGGGCCGGTCAGCGACCTCGGGCGGCCACACGACGCGGAACCGCTCGAAGACGACCTCGTGGCCCTCGTCCCACGGCACGCCCAGCGCCGGGCACGTGCGCTCCCAGTAGCCCCGGTGCTCGCGCAGCCACGACTCCCGGGTGCGGTCGCTCTCGCCCTCGTCCCAGGCGAACGCCTCGTCCACGCTCTCCGCGACGCCCAGGCGCAGCTCGACGGTCCGCAGGACGGCGCGGGGACGGCCGGCCCCGTCGTGCACGACCCAGTGCGAGCCCACGCGCGGGAGCGGGTCCCCCGCCGCGGCGAACTCCAGCACCAGGGCGGCCGTGGCGCGCTTCGGGCCGTGCAGGACGAGGTCGAGCAGCTCGTCCGCGAGCGCGGCGTGGTCGCCGAACTGGTCCAGGACGGGCTCGGGCTCGTCGTGCACCGCCTCGGGGTGCGCGGCGCAGTAGTCGGCCCACATCGCCAGCGACGCGGCGCGGTCGTAGGGGGCGACGGGGGTCCGGGGCAGCTCGGTCACCGGATGATGATCGCGCCCGGCACCGGCGGTGTCACCCCGCAGGACGTCAGGCGGGCACGACGTCCCGGACCTCGACGCCCGGCGCCCGCTCGGCGAGCAGGCGGGCGTGGAGGTCGGCGTCGGCCTGCTCGTCGGCCTCGAACGCGATGCGGACCGAGCCCTCCTCGGCGTCGCCGTCGCGGGCGACCACCTCGCCGTCGTCGGGGTGCTGGAGCAGCAGGTCGACGTAGGGGCCGGCGACCCCGTCGTCGATGGCGGCGGGGACGCGCAGTCGTGCCTCGAACCTCATCGGTCCAGCATCCCGGGGACGGTGCGGTGCCGCCACCGGGTGCTGTCCGGGCGGTCGCCGACGGGCCGTCCGGGCGATCGGGGCCGGGCCGTCCGGCTCAGGCGGCGCACTCGCCGTCGTCGACGCCGACGGCCTCGGGCTCGCCCGTCGTGCACGCCGGGGTCGCCGGCACGCCGAGGTCCTTGACCGCGGCGCTCAGCAGGGTGTCCAGGTGCCCGTCGTCGAGGCCGTAGGCCAGACGGACGATCTTCTCGTCCCGACCCGTGGCCCGCGCGAGGTCGGCGACGAGACGGTCGATGGTGCGGGCCGCTTCGGTCAGGGTCATGTCGCTCCTTCGTCGCGCCCACCCCCCCGCACGGGCTGCTCGTCCCCAGTGTGGGGACAAAGTTGTTGAAAGTTCAAGACTGCGCCTCTCAGCCGCGAGTCGTCCGTGATGACGGACGGGCTCGATGCCCTCTTGGCGTTTCTTTGACCTTCCCGGCAAGATCAGTGAAGCACAGATGTGACGCGCGCCACTCCACCGTCCGCCGTCGGCCTTCCCATCGGGCGGGCCATCGTGCCCCGGCGGGGCGCACCGCCGTGTCAGCGCCCGTCAGCGGGCGCGCGCCGCCTCGGCGACGACCTCGTCGACCAGCTCCGCGAGCACGGGGTCCGCGAGCACGCGGAAGTGGCCCGGCGTCTCGAGCACGACGTTCCGCGCCCCGGCCAGCTCGCTGCCCCCGGGGATGTGCGGGTCCCACACGCTGTACGCGGACACGATCCGGCTGTGGACCTCCGCCTCGGCACGCAGCACGCCGAACAGCGGGTTCGACGGCACGAACGCCCGCACCGCCGGCAACAGCGGGAAGAACCGGGCCAGGTGGGACCCGACGAACGGGGTCCCGACCGCGAGGAGGCACCGGATCCGCTGCTCCGGGTCCTCCCGGAGCATGGCGAGCTTGCCGATGAGCCCGCCCTTGCTGTGCGCCACGACGACGACGTCGCGCAGGTCGTGCACGCGCAGGTGGTCCCCGAGCACGCGCGCGCCCACCTCGACGGGACGGCGGTTGTACCCGAGCGTCGGCAGGACGTGGACGGCGTGACCCGCGGCGTGCAGACGCCGCGCCAGGGGCCGCAGGAAGTGCCAGCTCTCGTAGACGCCCGGGACGAGCACGACGGCGGGCGGGACCGGCTCCTCCTGGTGGCGGAAGTCGTCGGCGCCGCGGGGCGACAGCGCGCCGAGGACCTGCAGCCGCAGGACGTAGGCGTAGTCCAGCGCCCGCCACCACGTGGTCCGCACCACCCCGGACCTCAGCACGGCAGCACCCGCTCCCGGACGCGCTCGACCAGGGCCCGCACCGCGTCCGGCCGCGACCACTGCACGACGTGCGCCCCGCCGGGGATCTCCTCGGCGGTGCCGCCCGTGGACGCGGCCAGCCGCCGGACGAACGCCGACGTCGACACGGGGTCCCGGCTCCCCCGCGCGACGGCCACGGGCACGGTGACCAGCGGGAGCCGCTCCTCCAGCCGGTAGGCCACCATGTGCCGCGCCGTCGCGAGGTACCAGCGGACCCCGGTGCGCAGGTACTCCCGCAGCTGGAGCGCGGCCCCCCGCGGCGGCTCACGGACGAAGTCGGCCGCGAGCCGCAGGCCCTGCCGGGTCAGCGACGCCGCCTCCGGGTCGACGACGGGCCCCACCAGCACGAGCGCGCCGACGAGCTCGGGCCGCCGGATCGCGAGCTCCGTGACGAACTGGGCACCCATGGAGTGCCCGACGACGACGGGCCGGTCCAACCCGAGCTCCTCGATGAGCGCGGCGAGCACGTCGGCGTGCTCGACGACGCTGAGCGGGGGCTCGTCCGGCATGCGGCTGCGCCCGAACCCCGGCAGGTCCGGCGCGACGACGCGTCCGGTACGGCTGAGGTCCCGTTCCAGCGGACCGAAGTAGCGGGAGGAGACGCCGATGCCGTGGACGAGGACGACGGCGCCGGTGCCGTCACCCGCCGGATCGCTCCCCAGCTCGAAGCACGCGACGGCGTGGCCGTCGAGGGTCAGGGTGCGCAGGCTCACCCCTGCAGGGTCGCCGGGTCCCCCTCCGTCCGCACGTCGACGATGTCGACGGCGTCCTTCATGCCCGTCACCTCGAGGAGGAACATGACGGTCTGGGAGGCGACGAGCAGCGTCACGCGGTCCTGGCCGCGCCCGCACAGCCGCGCGATGAACGCCAGGCCGGCGGAGTCCATGAAGGTCACGCGGCGCGTGTCGACCACGACCGGCAGGCCGGCCACGGCCGCGTCGGCCGCCGCCTGCTGCAGGTCACGACCCAGGTCGGAGTCGACCTCCCCGGACAGCACGACGTGCGTCGCGCCGTCGACGTGGAGGACCTGGACGGCCCCGGGCTCGCCGCTGGGGGTGGGGTTGCCTTCGTTCACCAAACGTTCCTCCGGGACGTGGTCCACCGAGCAGCGGAGCTGCCCTCTGTGGGTCGTGCTGCTTCGCCGCTGCGGGGTCCAGGCAGAGGAAGGCCCCTCATCTTACCCCGCGCCTGTGCAGGAGCGCCGAGGCGGCTCACCGTCTCGTGCGGGCCGAGCGCCCGACGGCGGCGCTCAGGCGCGCCCCGGGCCGGCGGTGCCGCGGAGGGAGCGCCCCGGACGGACGCGGAACCACACGACCTTGCCGCCGCGCCGCCGCTCGACGCCCCAGTCCGAGGCGAGGTGGTCGATGATCTGCACGCCCCGCCCCCCGACGGCCTCGGGCGGCTGGTGGTGCAGGACGGGCAGCTCACAGCTCGCGTCGACGACCCGGACCACGAACTGCCCGCGCTCCTGTGCGGCGTCCAGCTCGACGTCCGCGTCGGGCGGCCCGTAGCGGACGGCGTTCGACACGACCTCGGTGGTGAGGAGCGCGAGCACGTGCTGGTCGGCCACGGTCGCACCGCTCTCCCCCGCCCACTGCTGGACGGCGCGCCGAGCGGACCGCACCGCACCGGTCCCCGCGTGCAGGACCAGGTGCAGGCCGGTCGCGGACCGTCGCTGCTCGCCGTCCGCCACCGCACCTCCCCCCGTGACCCTGTCGGGCCCCTCTGAACGTTTCGACCCAGACGCTCCATCGTGGGGCCCCGGGGGGTATCCGCAACACGAGACGGTCTGCCGACCGGGGCCCGTCACCCGGTCGGGCGACGGGCCCCGGCACCACGAGGCGCAGGGCAGTGTGCTCACGTCGGCTCCGCCACCATCTCGATCGCCCCGGCCGGGCACTCGGCGGCGCACAGGCCGCAGCCCTTGCAGTAGTCGAGGTCGATCTCGTACCGGCCCCCGGGACCGAGCTTGATGACCGCGTCGTCGGGGCAGACCCCGTAGCAGTTGTCGCACTCGAAGCAGCTCCCGCAGGACAGGCAGCGCCGCGCCTCGAACAGGGCCGTGTCCGTCGTGAGCCCCTGCACGACCTCCTCGAACCCGCTCGTGCGCCGCGCCGTCTCCAGCCGCGGCCGGACCGCGTGCGGGGCGTCCGCGTAGTACCAGGGGTTGAGCAGGTCGTAGGTGACCACGGTCGCCGTCGGCCGCGCGTTGGGGGCGACGGGCGACGTCGTCGGGGTGACGCCCGGGCCACCGAGGTACGCGTCGATCGCCCGCGCCGCGCGCGCGCCGTGCCCGATGCCGACGGTCACGCTGCGCTCGGTGGGCGTGGCGTCGCCGCCCGCGAAGAGGCCGGGCCGGCCGGTCATGAGGTTCCCGTCCACCTGGACGACCCCGTCGACCACCTCGACCCCCGGCACGCCGGCGACGAGCGCCAGGTCGGCCTCCTGCCCGACGGCCAGCACGAGCGTGTCGGCCTCGAGGTCCTCGAGCTCGCCGGTCGGCTGCGGGAAGCCGGACTCGTCCAGCTCCATGCGCTCGACCCGGACGACGCCGGCGTCGGCGTGGGCCACGGTGGACAGCCAGCGCACCTGGATGCCCTCGTCCAGGGCCTGCGCGACCTCGTCGTCGTGCGCCGGCATCCGGTCGCGGGTGCGGCGGTAGACGATGACGGACTCGGTGGCACCGAGGCGCCGGGCGGTCCGGGCGGCGTCGACCGCGGTGTTGCCCCCGCCGTACACGAGCACGCGCCGCCCGAGGACGGGCCGCGCGCCCTCGGCGACGTCGTGCAGGAGCGTCACGGCGTCGAGGATCCGGGCGGCCTCCCCCGCCGGCACGTACGCCCGGCGGCCGAGCTGCGCGCCGACGGCCAGGAAGACGGCGTCCCAGCCCTCCGCGAGCGCGGCCTCCGCGTCCGTGACCGGGGTGTCGGTCTCGATGCGGACACCGGTCGCCACGATCCGGGCGACCTCCCCGTCGAGCACGTCCCGCGGCAGGCGGTAGGTGGGGATGCCGTAGCGCATCATCCCGCCGGGCTCGTGGCCGCCGTCGCGCACCGTCACCTCGTGACCGAGCCGGCGCAGGTGGTAGGCGGCGGACAGGCCCGCGGGCCCGGCGCCGACGACGAGCACGCGCCGCCCCGTCGGCTCGCCCGCCTCCGGCAGCACCCAGCCCTGCTCGAGCGCGAGGTCACCGAGGAAGCGCTCGACGGCGTTGATGCCGACCGCCTCGTCCAGGAAGGACCGGTTGCAGGCCGTCTGGCACGGGTGGTAGCAGACGCGGCCCATGACGGCCGGGAACGGGTTGCGCTCGACGAGCGTGCGCCACGCGGTCTCGTACTCCCCCGCCTCCGCGGCGTAGAGCCAGGCCTGCGGGTCCTCGAACGCCGGGCACGCCGTGCCGCACGGGGCGATCCGGTGCACGTACTCCGGCCGCTCGGTCCGCCACGCGCCGGTGCGGTTGGCGAGGCTGGAGCCGACGGCGAGCGTCGTCGCGAAGGAGCGGTCCATCACGGCACCTCCGGCCTGACGGGTGGGGCGGGTGGGGCGGTCGGGGCCGGCGGGGCGGACGACGGCAGGGCCGCGACGGGCTCCACGAGCCCGTACCGGGCGATGTTGCGGTCCGCGATCGCCTGGAGGTGGTCGATGACCTCCTGCCGGCGGACCGGCTTGAACAGGTGCGCGAAGCGGCCCTGGTCGACGAGGTAGTCCTCGACGGGCACGCGCCGGCGGATCCGCCGCACGGACGTGACCTCGCCCTCGACCGCCTCGATGACGGGGAAGAACCCGCTCTCGACGGCGAGCCGCGCGGTGCGCACGGTGGCGGCCGACTCGGTCCCCCAGCCCAGCGGGCACGGCACGAGGACGTGCAGGTACCGCGCGCCGTGGAAGGACATGGCGCGGGTGACCTTCTCCTCCAGGTCGCGCAGGTCGGCGATGGACGCGGTGGCGACGTACCGCACGTCGTGCGCGATCGCGATGCGCGCCATGTCCTTGCCCTGCCCGAAGACGTTGCCGGGCTCCGGGCCGACGACCTGCGTCGTCGCCGTGCGGGCGGCCGGCGGCGTGGCGCCGGAGCGCTGCACGCCGGTGTTCATGTAGCCGCCGTTGTCGTAGCAGACGTACAGGACGTCGTCGTCGCGCTCGAACATGCCGGACAGGGCGCCCATGCCGATGTCCACCGTGCCGCCGTCGCCGCCCTGCGCCACGACGCGGACGTCGTCGCGACCGAGCGCCCGCAAACCCGCGGCCACGCCGGAGGCGACCGCGGGGGCGTTGCCGAACAGCGAGTGCAGCCACGGCACGCGCCAGCTCGTCTCCGGGTACGGGGTGGAGAAGACCTCCAGGCAGCCGGTGGCGTTGACGGTCACCATCCGGCCGCCGGTGGCGCGCATGGCCGCGTCGAGCACGTACCGGGCGCCGAGCGCCTCGCCGCAGCCGCGGCACGCGCGGTGCCCGGACGTCAGGGCGTTGCTGCGGTCAAGCCGCGACTGGCCGCTGCGCCGCTCGGGGTCGAGGAGCCGGTTCCCGACGGCCCAGCTGCCCACCTGGTAGTACTTCACCGGCATGCCCAGGTCGGTCGTCGTCATGGCGCCACCTCCGCCGGGACCCCGATCCGCTCGACCGCCGCGAGCGCGCCCTCCCGGGCGAGCAGCGCGTCGTCGAGGTCGAGGAACGTGAGGTCGGGCAGGTCGGCGGCGCGCTCGACCACGGCCTGCAGCGACGCGCGGGTCACCGGTCGCCCGCCCAGCCCCGCGACGACGGTGTGCAGCGCGGGGACGGCGGGCGCGAGGCTGCGGCGCACGTCGTCGGTGACGATGCCCCCCACCCCGGTCTGGAAGGCGCGCTCGACGACGACGACGCGGCTCGCCCCGGCGAGGGCGCCCCGCACGGCGTCGGCCGGGAAGGGCCGGTACAGCGCGAGGCCGAGGACGCCGACGCGGTGCCCGGCCGCCCGCGCGGCGTCGACGACGTCCTGCAGCGTGCCGACGACGGACCCGAGGGCGACGACGACGGTGTCCGCGTCCTCGAGGCGGTACGGCTCGAGCAGCCCGGGGGCGGGCCGGCCGAGGACGTGGGCGAGCTCGTCGGACAGCGCGGGCAGCACCTCCGGCACGCGCTGGTGGCGGCGGTGGGCGACGTAGCGCACCTCGGTGAACGCCTCGGGGCCGACCATGGCGCCGAGGGAGACGGGGTCGTCGGGGTCGAGGCGCTCGTGCGGGGCGAACGGCGGCAGGTAGGCGTCGACCGCGGCGGCGTCGGGGACGTCGACGCGCTCCGTGGCGTGGGTGAGCACGAACCCGTCCATGCACACCATGACCGGCAGGGACACCGTCTCGGCGAGCCGGAACGCGAGGACGTGCAGGTCCGCGGCGGCCTGGTTGGAGGACGCGTGGAGCTGCACCCAACCGGAGTCGCGCTGCGACATGGAGTCTGAGTGGTCGTTCCAGATGTTGATGGGTGCGCCGAGCGCACGGTTGGCGACGGTCATGACGACGGGCAGGCCCAGCCCGGCGACGTTGAAGACCGCCTCCGCCATGTGCAGCAGGCCCTGGCTGGACGTCGCCGTGTAGGTGCGCGCGCCGACGGCGCTGGCGCCGATGAGGCCCGACAGCGCGGACGTCTCGCAGTCGACGTTGAGGTACTCGCAGTGCAACTGCCCGGACTTCACCAGCCGGGAGATCTGCTCGACGATGTGCGTCTGCGGGGAGATCGGGTAGGCGCACACGACCTGCGGCCGGCACGCGGCGACGGCCGCCGCGACGGCCTTGGAGCCCTCAACCTGCTGCAGCACGGGGCACCTCCGGCGTCTCGGGGGTGGCGCCGTCGCGCTCCGCGGCCGGGACGTCCCCCGCCGCACCCGGCCCGAGGACCAACCAGTAGGCGGCGCGGGCCGCCTCGGCGTTGCGCTGCCCGACGGCGCCGGGGAACCGCTCGAGCAGCGCGGCGACGACGGCGTCCAGGCTCACCAGGCCGGTGACGGCGGCGAACGCGCCGAGCAGCGGCGTGTTCGGCAGGGGCCGGCCGAGGTGGTGCCGCGCGATGGCGGTCGCCGGGAGCGGCACGACGGTCGTGCGGTCCGGCGGGGGTGCGCCGTGCAGGCCGAGGTCGGCGGGGCGGCGCGGGCTGTCCAGCAGCACGTAGCCGTCGGGGCGCAGCCCGGCGAGCACGTCGACGTGGCCCAGCAGCGTGACGTCCTGGACGATCACCGCGTCGGGCGTCGTGACCGGGTCGTGGGCCCGGATGGGCTCGTCGGCGATGCGGCAGAACGACACGACGGGCGCGCCGGTCCGCTCCGAGCCGAAGAAGGGGAAGGCCTGGGCGTACCGGCCCTGCCGGAACGCGGCCTCGGACAACAGCTCGGCAGCGGTCACGACCCCCTGGCCGCCGCGCCCGTGGATCCGTACTCGGAACACTGCGCACCACCACCTCTCATCACCGGGTTTATCCCGGCGAGGTGCGGTGATGCGCGGGACGAACGTCCCCGGGCCTGGTCAGCGGCCTCCGGTAGAGGGCCCGGTGCCGCCGTTCGGGCGTGTGCGGCGGGCGCCGTGCGGGTACGTCCACGACGGGGCGGGCTGCGGCTCGGGCCGCGGCTGCGGCACCTGCGCCCCCGGCGACGACGGCTGCGGCGGCGGTGCCGGCCGGGCACCCAGCCGGGACGGCAGGCGCTCACGGATCTCCTGCGTCACCGCGGTGAGCCGCTCCGGCGGGACAGGTCGTGCGATGCCGTACCCCTGCGCGAAGTCGCAGTGCATGTCCCGCAGCGTCAGGAGGGTCTCGTCGTCCTCGATCCCCTCCGCCACGACCGACAGGCCGAGCCGCTGGCTCAGCTCCACCACGGACCGCACGATCGCCTCGGACGCCTCGTCCCCGCGCAGCCCGGCCACGAAGGACCGGTCGATCTTCAGCCGGGAGACGGGGAGCTCCTGGAGGTAGGCGAGCGAGCCGTAGCCGGTGCCGTAGTCGTCGATGGAGAGGACGACGCCCAGCTCGTGGAGGGCGCGCAGCGCCTGCGCCGACTTCTCCCGGTCGACCATCGCGCTGGTCTCGGTGATCTCCAGCTCCACGCGCCCCGGGTCCACGCCGTGGCGCTCGACCGCCTCGCGGACGTCGTCGACGATGCGCGGGTCCAGCAGGTTTCGCACCGACAGGTTGACCGCGACCGTGTACGGGCCGCAGGCCTGCCAGCGCGCGCACTGCGCCAGGGCGGCGTCCAGGACGAACCGGGTGAGCGGGCGGACCTGACCGGTGCGCTCCGCCGCGGGCACGAAGGCCCCGGGGGCGAGGAGGCCGTGCACCGGGTGCTGCCAGCGCACGAGCGCCTCGGCGCCGACGACCTCGCCGGTGCACAGGCTGATCTGCGGCTGGTAGTGGACGACGAGCTGCCCGTCCTCCAGCGCGTCGCCGAGCTGGGCCATGAGCTCGGGGGCCAGCGCCCCGCCGACCTCCATCGCCGGGTCGTACCGGGCGACGTGCTCGGTGCGCTCGCGGGCGGCCGACATCGCGATGTCGGCCTTGTGCAGCAGCTCGGCCGGGTCGACGCCGTCCTGGGGGGTCAGGACCACCCCGACGCCGCCCTGGAGGTCGACCCCGAGGTCGCTGACGACGAACGGCCGCCGCAGCAGTGCCATCACCTGCTCCGCGCAGCCGAGCGCCCGTTCCTCGGTGTGGCCGCCGGGCAGCAGGATGCCGAAGACGTCGCCGCCCAGGCGGGCGAGCACCGCGTCCTCGCACCGGTGCTCGGACAGGCGGACGGCGACGGCCCGCAGCAGGTCGTCCCCGATCCGGTGCCCGAGGGTCTCGTTGACCTCGGTGAAGCGGCTGAGCCCGACGACGAGCAGCGCGGCCGGCTGCTGGCGCTCGTGCCGCCGCAGCTGCCCGGTGAGGACCGAGACGTGGTGGACGAACCGGCGGCGGTTGAGCAGCCCGGTGAGGAAGTCGGTGTCCGCGAGGCGCAGGAGGTGGCGTGCCTGCTGCTCCATGCGCCGGATCATGAGCACCAGCCGGGCGGCGAGCAGCCCGATGACGACGACGGAGAACAGCCCCACCGTCGTGCCGTGCACCGGGACGCCGAGGGCCGACTCGACGAGCAGGATCGCGGGGAGCAGCAGCGTGGAGCCGGCGAGGTAGGCGACCCGCAGGGTCGAGCCGTCGCTCGTCGTGCCGGGCACGCGCGGTGCGCCGACCCTGACCATGTCCGGGTGCAGGGCGGCCGCGGCGCAGAGGACGTAGCTGACCAGCCACGCGGTCTCGAGCACCCGTGCGTCCGCCCAGGTCTCGGACTGCACCCGGAGGACCTGCAGCAGCGCGTCCCCGAGGAGGACGGTGACGAACCCCGTCGTGAGCAGCAGCAGCGACGCGTCGCGGCGGCGTGCGATGAGGAGGAGGTGGACGAGGTAGGCGAGGACGAAGGCGTCGGCGGCCGGGTACAGGACTCCGGACAGCCGCTCCGCGAGGGCCACCCCCGGCTGGGTCCACGACGGCTGGACGACGACGACCCACAGCACGGTCGTGACGGCGCTGGTGACGATGAGCGCGTCCAGCACCGCGATGACGCTGCGGGCCTGCGAGCGCCGGGGGGCGAGCTGCCACAGCCCGGCGACGACGGGGACGTAGCCGACGAGGTAGAGGAGGTCGACCGGCAGGCGTGGTGCGTCGCCGCCGAGCGCGGCCTCGAGCCCGCCCCAGACGAGGTCGCCGGTCATCCACAGTGCCAGGCCGACCCCGAGCAGCACCCACCCTCGCCGGCGGGCGGGCCGGTGGAGACGGACGCCGACGACGATCGCGCCCAGAGCCAGGAGGACGGTGGCGAGGTAGAGCGCGTCGCTGAGCGGCCCGGCGGGCGCGAGGCCCTGGGCCAGCACGAGGAGGACGCCCACGCAGAGGTGGACGATCCAGGCGGATCTCAGCACCGCTCCTCATCGGCCGTCCGCGTGCGCGGTTGAGGCGACGGGGCACCTCGAAGCCGGACGAGAGCCCTGGCACTCCGGTTGCGGGCGCCGGGCCTCGGGACTACCCAGGAGGTCCTGCCCCGACGCGTTGAGGAGTGGCCACGATGAGCGAGAGCACCCCGCACACGGACCACCCCGCTCCTCCGGCGCCGTGGGGTCCGGAGCCGCAGCGCGTCGTCGTCACGGGCGCCGACTCGGGGATCGGCCGGGCGGTGGCCGTCCGGCTCGCCGGCCCGGGTCGGCACGTCGGCGTGACGTGGCACGAGGACGAGGACGGGGCCCGCGGCACCGCCGCCGAGGTGGAGGCGGCGGGCGCGACCGCTCACGTCCGGCGTCTGGACCTGCGCGACCCGCAGCGTGGCACGCGCGTGGTGGACGAGCTGGCGCAGGTCATGGGCGGGCTGGACACGCTGGTGCTGTGCGCGGGCACGGGGACGTCCACCCTCCTGCTCGACATGTCGTACCTGGAGTGGCGGGACACGGTGGCTGTCGACCTGGACGGCGCCTTCTGCTGCCTGCAGGCCGGCGCCCGGCACATGGTCTCCGGGGGCCGGGGCGGGCGCGTGGTCGCGATCACGAGCGTCCACGAGCACGCGCCGCGGGTCGGCGCCGCGCCGTACTGCGCGGCGAAGGGCGGTCTCGGGCTCCTGGTGAAGGTGGCGGCGCTGGAGCTGGCGGAGCACGGCATCACCGTGAACGCCGTGGCGCCGGGCGAGATCGCGACGCCGATGAACCGCCAGGAGGACGAGTCGGTGCTGGAGGGCAAGCACCGCCCCGGGATCCCGGTCGCCCGCCCCGGCGACGCGCGGGAGGTCGCCGCGGTCGTCGGGTTCCTGTGCTCACCGGAGGCCGGCTACGTCACCGGCGCGAGCTGGGCGATCGACGGCGGGATGCTGCAGATGGGCCCGATGGCCGGGTCGTACATGGAGGGCGACGCCTGGCGCCGGCCGTGAGGCGAGCCACATCGGAAGTGACTCATCGCGTGATCGCCCCTGACCGATGGGACTCGGAGTCGAGTAGAGTCCGGTCTGCGCCGGAAGAACCCGATCCCTGGACGGACGAGCCGGGTCACTCCTGACGCCGACAAGCACCTAGGAGTCGCAGTATGCCCACCCGAAGACTGCGCCGTCTCGACCGGTTGCACCGGTGGGGCTGGGCAGCCATCGACGGCACCGTGTGGGCGGTCGCGGTGTTCGCGGCGAGCTGGCTGCGGTACGACTTCGACATCAGCCGGCTCGAGGTCGCTCCGACCGCGCTGTTCGCCGCCGTGGCCGTGCTGCTGCACCTCATCGTCGGAGCGCTGGTCGGGCCGTACGCGGTCGGCCACCAGCGAGGGTCGTTCGAGGAGGCGGCGGACATCGTCCGCACTGTCATCAGCACTACGGCAGTCCTCTTCGCCTGGGCCGTCCTCGTGGACCCAGTGCTCGTGCCTCGTAGCGTCCCGCTGGTCAGCGGCGTGGTCGCGCTCAGCGCCATGGCGGCTGCGCGGTTCCTCCTGCGGGCGATACGCACCCGAAAGGCCGCCAGTCGCCCGAGCGAACGGCGGGCGATCGTCCTCGGCGCGGGTCAGGCGGGGCGGCACCTGGTCCGAGGGATGCTGCGCGACGAGGACAGCGACCTGCTGCCGGTCGCGCTGCTGGACGACGACCGCACGAAGCGTCGGCTCGCCATCGACGGAGTGCGTGTGCGCGGGACGCGCAGTGATCTCGTCGAGGTGGCCCAGAAGTACGACGCGTCTGCGGTCGTGGTGGCTATCCCTCGCGCCGACTCCGAGCTCCTGCGCCATATCTCCCAGCTCGCGGCGGAGGCGGACCTAGACGTCCTCACCTTGCCTCCGCTGAGCCAGATGGTGAGCGGGACGCCGTCCTCCCGCGATCTGCGCGACCTAGACCTCAACGACCTCCTCGGTCGTCGGCCCATCTCGCTCGACACCACCCTGATTGCTGAGAAGCTCGCCGGTCGCTCTATCTTGGTCACCGGCGCCGGCGGCTCCATCGGCTCGGAGCTCTGCCGCCAGATCGCACGCTTCGGGCCAGGAAAGCTCTACCTGCTGGACCGGGACGAGTCCGGCCTCCAGGCGACGCAGATGTCCTTGACCGGTCAGGGCCTTCTGGACAACGACGAGGTCGTCCTCGCAGACATTCGCGACCTCGACACCATGCGCGACGTCTTCCGTCGAACGCGGCCGGATGTCGTCTTCCACGCTGCCGCGCTCAAGCACCTGCCGCTGCTGGAGCGCTATCCGCTCGAGGCATGGAAGAGCAACGTCGTCGGGACGCTGAACGTCCTGACAGGGGCGGCCGAGCAAGGTGTCGGGACGTTCGTCAACATCTCTACGGACAAGGCCGCGGACCCGACGTGCGTGCTGGGGTACAGCAAGCGCGTGGCTGAGCGGCTGACGGCGCAGTTCGCCGTCACGCAGCCTGGCGTCTATGTCTCCGTCCGATTCGGCAACGTGCTCGGATCCCGCGGCTCGGTCGTGCTCGCTTTCACCGCGCAGATCGAGCGTGGTGGACCGGTGACCGTCACGCATCCTGAGGTCGAGCGCTACTTCATGCTCATCCCTGAGGCCTGCCAGCTCGTCCTCGAGGCATGTGCCATCGGGCGGGACGGTGACGTCATGGTGCTGGACATGGGGGAGCCTGTTCGGATCGTCGACGTGGCTCGCACACTGATCAAGATGTCCGGACGGAGAGGCATCGACATCAAGTACACCGGCCTCCGGCTGGGCGAGAAGCTCACGGAGGGACTCTTCGCACCCGACGAGACCGTGACAGCCACGGCCAATCCTTTGATCACTAGCGTGACGGCCCCACCCCTCGCTACTGAAGCGGTCAGGACTGCCCGACCGAGTAGCGACGCGACGGCCAGTGCCTGGATGCGGCGAACTGCGACGGTGAGCATGGCGAGTCACGACAGCACGCCGCAGCAGAGGCCCTCAGAACGACGGCCATGACGTCAGCAGGAGCACTCACTTTCACGTCGACGGCGGTCATTGCGCTGGCCACATCGCTCAGCGTTCGTCCACTGCTCCTGCGTCTAAAGATCCTGGACGTACCGACGCACCGGTCTTCGCACACAGCGCCGGTCGCACGGGGAGGCGGGCTTGCTCCGGTGGTAACCATTGCTCTCGGCATTCTGTTGTTCGTCGCCACTGACGAGGCTCCGTCCGAGCGGACGTTTCTCGTCTTCATGGCGGTCGTTGTGGCAGCCGGGCTACTCGGGTGGTTCGAGGACTCTCGGGGGGTGAGTGCCGGAAAGCGAGCGGCTGCACACCTCCTGATCGGCGGAGCCGGTGTCGGCGCTCTCGCGGCCGGTCGGCCGACGGCCTGGTGGCTCATAACCGTGGCTGCCGTTGCTGTGGCCGCCTACATCAACGTGGCCAACTTCATGGACGGCATCAACGGCATCTCGGGGATGCACGGGCTCGTCGTGGGCACAACGCTCGGCGCGCTCGGTCGGATCGAAGGCGTCCACTGGCTGGCCGTCATCGGGGGCGTCCTCGGGTTGGCATTCGCCGGCTTTCTCACGGTCAACCTGGGCGGTCGGGTCTTTCTAGGTGACACCGGCTCCTACGCGCTCGGGGCTGCGTGTGCGCTGGGCGCGATCGCCGCGGCCATGGACGGCGTTCCGCTGCTCTCCGTGATCGCGCCCCTGACCATCTACCTCGCCGACACCGGTGTGACCCTGACGCGCCGGGTCCTCCGCGGTGACCGTTGGGCGGAGGCCCACCGGGAGCACGTGTATCAGAAGCTGGTGGACGGTGGCTGGAGTCACCTCCGGTGCGCCGTCGTGGTGTCGCTGTTCACGGCGACCGCGGGCGGGCTTGGCGTGGCACACGCGCTCGGCGGGCTGGCGCCCCTCTGGGTCGTGCTCCCGCTCGGCGCGCTGTCCGCCGCCTATCTCGGCCTTCCTCGGATGTCGGCCTGGGGAAGTCACCGTGCCTTCGGAGTCGAGCGGACGAGGTCGTGACGGCATGGAGATGGAAGAGGTCCGACGCTGGGCTGTTCTGGGCGGTTCAGGTTTCGTGGGGCGCTCCGTACGGGCAGCCCTCACCGAGCAGCAGGAGGACGTGAGGGTCGTCCGCGCCCCAAGGCTCGACTTGCCCGTAGCCGCCGGGGTCAGCGACGTCATCGCCGCCGCACGTAACCATGACGAAGTCCGAGCGCTGTCGGCGCAGTTCGAGAACTGCACCGTGGTCGTCAACGCAGCTGGCCTCGCAACGCCAGGTTCCGGCGCCAGCACCACGCTGACCGGCGCGAATGCGCTCCTCCCGGTTGTTGCCTTCGAGGCTACCCGCGCCGCCGGCGCGCGCCGCTTCATTCACATCAGCTCCGCCGCAGTTCAAGGACGACGAAGGGTGCTTGACGAGACATCGGACACGGCACCGCTCTCCCCCTACGCGGCGTCCAAGGCCCTGGGCGAAGCTGCCTTACGCCGGGCAGCGGTCGACGTCGCGACCTGCGAACTGGTCATCCTTCGCGCAACGTCCGTCCAAGGGAGGGAACGACAGACGACGGCGAGCCTACGCCGGCTGGCACGGTCCCCGTTGGCTTCTGTAGCTGCCCCGGGTACTCAGCCCACTATCGTCAGTTCGTCGCAGGGGCTGGGCGCATTCGTGGTAACGCTCGGCGTGCAACCCTCTGGCGCTACTCCGCTGTTGGCCCTCCAACCCTGGGAAGGTATTTCCGTGAGCGAGATCCTCCACGCAGCCGGAGGACGCTCCCCCCGTGTGCTGCCGCATCAGCTCTGTCATTCAGTCGTGAGCCTTGCTTACACACTTGCGAGGGTCAGTCCCGGCCTAGCGGGCACTGTCCGCCGCATCGAGCTGATGTGGTTCGGACAGGCGCAGAATGCGGAATGGGCAATTCAGAGGGGCCTTGACCCGGCACCGCCCCTAGTCCTGAAGGAACTAATGCCGGCCGATACTTTGGCGCCCCCTTCCGCGGGCGAATCTGTCCCGTGACCGCTCTTCGCTAATAGACCACTTCTTCGCACATTATCGCCAGACTCCCGCGTCCGGGCCTCGGAAGATAAAAAAGGCGCGCCACCCTTGTATCAGCACAACAACCATCTCTGCAGCAAGCATTCCAGTTGCTGCGCCTGTCGCCCCATAGGACTGGGCAAGCAGAAGAACGCAAGGGACACCCACAACCGTGCCTGCAAGACGACTGTGCGCGATGACACGCGCGGCACCGATCGGCGCCAAGACATGAGAACTCAGCGACGAACCCAGCGCAAAGAAGACGCAAGTCGCAGCCGTAACGAGACGCAATGAGTCAGAGACCTGGAAGGCGCCCTGGAACAACAGGATAACCGCAATTGGTAAGAGGAAGTATACCGAGAGGCCCGCGATCACACCCAACGAAGACATAAGAGATAGAGCCGCTGCGATCCGCCGTCTGTTTGGTTTTCCCGAGCCGTCCTCAGACACCCATCCTTGAACAGCAGAAGTGCCCGCCGACACGCCGGCCTGCGCGAAGGCCCTGATTCGTAGTGCTCCAGCAAGTGATGCTAGTCCGCCCACGTTAAGGCCTGCGACCTGCGCAAGAGGGATCACCAGGCTCGTATACCCTGCGCCAACTGCTGCTGATACGGCCAACCGCAAATGAGACCGGACGCTCACGGGGTCCGGCGTGCGCCAATCCCGAAGTGCAAAGCCACCGCAGATTCTGCGCGTAGCCAGCCAAGCACCAGCTAGATTGAACGCGATCAATGCGAGCGGATACGCGAGAGGCTCCTTGGTCATTAGCAGCAAGGGGAGGGCCACTACCGAGCCCAACACGCGAGGAGCCGTCTCGTGCTGGAGCAGGTCCAGCGGTCGGCCCGTTCCGATATAATACCAACCCGGAGAAAGTCCGTAGCCAGCGACGGCGACACCGGTCAATGCAGCGAGAATTGCGTGCTGCCCCTCTGCGAACGCAGCTGCTAAGACTGCCGACAGAGCCGTGACTGGCACGAAGGCCGCCCCCCGCATTATGAGGCTCTCTCTGTAGACGGCGCTAGCGTGCCTTGAACTCCTCCCAGCGACCCGCGAGGGACCAAGGATCGGCCATGCGAGTCCGATGCCAACGGCGCCGACCGCGCCGAAGGCCTGCCCCAGCGATACGGCCACCCAGCCAGATGCACCGACGAGAGGCACCAGTATAGGAAGTACCAGCAAGGGCGCGATTGCACCGACCATTTGCCACATCGCGAACGACCCAATGCGGCGCCACGGCAGGCCGGTTCCATAACTTTCCGGGCCAGCCCCCCAACGCCGCGACAAACTCAGTTCTCCTGATATGAAGGAAGGGCAACCGTGCCCCCGAAGACTACGGCGCGCAGGGCGCGCCCGATCCCGACCAGGTGGTCCGCGGTACTAGCGCTTGCAAAGGGAACGACTAGTATACGAATCGTGAGCGCAAGCACTAGAAGCGACTTTCCAAACAGCCGGGGACATCCATACTTCTGAAGATATGCCAGGCTCGACACCGTGCTCACCGGAAGAACTTCGCGAATGTGTGCTCGGCTGGTAGTTGACGCGTTGTGCCGAATAGCATCGCACTTCAAGAAGGCCGCCCGAACTGAAGCATTAGCGGCGCGCCTGGCGAAGTCGGCATCCTCATACGTGTATACGAGCAAGGGATCCATACCGCCCAGCCGGTCCCACAAAGAACTCGCGATCATCACGAAACTAAAGGGTCGATAGTGCGTTCTGCCCAGAACAGAACACTCGGCCGGTCGAGCGGCTGGAATCCGACGCCGGAAACGGTCGAGCAGCGCAATTGAGGTGAAGACATCGATCGGCCCGGGGAACGGGCGAGGAGGAGCGGGGTCGAAGTAGATCAATTCCGAGTCTTCTTTGCCTCGCTCAATGCGCTGCACTATGGAGCCCAGCGCTTCAGCGCTCACGACTACATCGTCGTTACAGATGCCAATCCATTCGAGCGCCGGCCTGCGCTCTACCGCGAATCGCACAGCGGCTCCGAACCCAGGATTCCGACCGATCCGAAACCACGGAAGATCGGTTCCCTTAAGTTGCTCCTCCAGAGCGCGCCCGGTCGGCAGGATCACAGCTGGCAACCCTGCCTCAGCGAGACCGGAACAAAGCGCTCGGAGGTCTCCCACGTCACCGGACAGGGACGGGATGATGACCAGTGCCTTCACGCCGGGCGACTCAGAGCCCGCGCCGTCTCGGACCCTCACGGGGCTGCCTCCGTCAAGTCTCTATAGAGCTCGGCGTACTGCCGCGCCGTCCTTGTGATACTGAACTCCTCGCTCCGTCTGAGGGCACCACGTGCCAAACCAGCCCGCATGGCGGGATCGTCTCGCAATGCACGGACCTGCCGCGTGAGAGTGCAAGTGTCTCCAACCCCATGAAGCAGCCCACTGCGTTCGTGCTCCACAAGGTTTCCTATACCGGGCACTGCGGGCGCGAGCGCCGGAAGACCGGACGCCATGGCTTCGAGTGCAGCCAAACCGAATCCTTCGTAGGCAGCGGTAGACAAGAGCGCATCATGGCTGCGGAGCAGTTCCGGAACATCGTCTCTCATGCCAAGGAAGACAACCTGTCCCTCACCTCCCCTCTCCCTCACCTCCAGTTCCAGCTGCCTTCTCAGCGGCCCCTCGCCTACTATTGTCAGAGATACGTCTGGAAGACCCACGACCGCCTCTATTGCGCCCCGGACGTTCTTCCGATGGTCCAGCGCGCCCACGGAGATTAGGCGTAAGCGACCAGGCGGAGAAGCGGGCACCGTCTGCGGTTTGAACCTGCCCAAATCGATGCCATTCGCTATGGTCACGATCTCTGCCGTGTTGCGGCCGCCGAGGTGGGCACGGAGCGCGGTCGATACACCCTCGCTGATACCCACACAGCGGTCATATCTACCATAGATCGACGGCTCGATGTACGCGGCCAACCTGTGCATGCGCCGGCGATTCGTCGGACTGTGTTCCGTCACGATCTTCACCCGGCATGGAACAAGCGCCGACAGATAGAAGGCAGGAAACAAGTGTGCGTGAAGGACATCCGCAGTTCCGGCTATTTGTCTGAGCCGAAAGATTGAGCTCAAGGGGTTTCGGGCCCCAATCGACCTGACCTCTAGACCGACGCTTCGCGCCCGTTGCTCTACTGGTGAGGTGCCGCCCAAGGGGCGAAGCGACACGATCGTGACATCATGACCGAATTGCTTCAGTGCGTGCGATAGATCAACGACGAGTCCTTCGGCTCCGCCTACATCAAGTGAGTTGATCACCTGAACGATGCGCAGTGCGCTAGCCCCCATCGACGCTCCCGCGGTAGAGACCTTCTAGACCGCGCCAAACGACCTCTTGCGCGAAGGACCGGAGAACTCGGTCGTGCGCAGCCCTACCCATTTGTCCACGAATCTCGGGGTCCTGCAGGCGTATTAGCGCACCCGCAAGTGCAGCCGAGTTGCCGACCGGTACTAGCAGTCCCGTGACTCCGTTGATTACGCTGTCCCGCGCTCCAGTTGCCAAGGTAGTGACGGCAGGAACTGCAAGCGCGGCCGCTTCCAACACCACATTCGGAAAACCCTCTCGATACGTGGGGAGAGCTAGCACGTCGCTTGCTGCGAGCAACTCGGCGACCGCTTCGGTATGATCCTGATGCCGCCAACGATTCTGCAACTTTTCCAGGTAGCGGCAAACCTCGCGGTCTTCGACCGTGCCGATGGTAAGCAAGTATGCATTCTGCAGTCCAGGCAGAAGTAGCGCTTCCGCTAGTTCACGGACACCCTTGTCTACACATAGACGGCCGACGAAAGCGATGAGATACGAATCGCGCGGGATGCTGAGTCCCGCGCGGATCTCTACTGGCCTTGCTCGCGCGCCCGCCAAAGCGACCCTTGCGGCGTCCACACCATTGCTGCTGCCCGATCCGAACAGGAGCACCGGTTTGGCGCGCGACACCAACCGTTTGCGATAAAGTTCACGCCTGACACTCTCGCTTACTGCAACGATCTCAGTTGCGTTGGAAGCGGTAGCCCACTCACTAGCCATGAGAACGAGGCGCTTCGGTCCCGTCGCTGACTCGTAACGCAATCCTCGAACTACATAGACTCGTCTCGGAACGCCCAGCATCCTTGCTGCGAACCCCGCGATCAATGCGGCCTTTGGAGTGCTAACGTTCACAACATCAGGTCGAACCTTCGCGATAACGCGGGCCCATCGGAATAGGGCAACCAGGTCGCGCATGGGGTCGATCTCACGAGGCGTCGGCACAACAACACTGCGTACACCCTCGGCGTCCGCCAGTTTCGCTAGAGCCGGGCTCGCTGACGCCGCAACGAGCACGTCCCAGCCTTGCGCGGCCATGTACCGCAACTGTCCACGTAGGAACGACTGTGCACTGGTAGCGACGGTTAAGCAGTACATCACCGTGCCAGCACGATGGACGCATGCCGTGCTAACGTCTCGGTTTGCCGAAATGCTGCCCTGTTCACGGTCATTCTCCGGCTGCAGCGCGCTCACGGCAAACGCCTTATTAAGCGAGCGGGCACGCCCCCATAAAGGCAACCGGGTTCGCAATCGGCCGCCACCACACTGCCCGCGGCCACGACGCAACGCTTCCCGATCTCTACCCCCGGCAACACTGTGACCCTCGCCCCCAACCAACAGCCGTCCCCCACGGTGATCGGTGCCGTGACCACTGCACCCGCCCGGCCAGCGCCAGGTGTGTCCAAATCATGGCTACACGTGACGAACATGGCCTGGTATCCGATCGAGCAATCCGCGCCAATGGTGGTCGGTGCACAGAGATCGAAAAAGCAGCCGTAGTTAATGAATGCCCGCTCACCTAACGTCAATCCGTTTGCCGCCCCGAGGAAGCAGTCAGCGTTTATCGAGGCCGTTGGAGCCACAGAATGCCCGATCATTCCCCAAAGGCGCCCCCGAACATTACGCGGGCACAGCGGGCCGTTGATAGCGCCGTTTATCAGAACGTCCCTCGCTATCGCTTTGACGTTCCTGTGAACTCGGTCCATACGCATACGATCGGCTCTCATTGTTGTTGGCCGTTCCGAACGGCCGAGTGCGATGGCTCGGCTGCAGCGACCGAGCGGACCACGACCATCCAGCCCAAGAACGCCGCGGGACCGCCCTCGAAGAACGGGTCCGACATTGAAATTGCGAGTGCTGCCATCACGGGCGCCAAAAACACGGTTTGCCCGCGAAGCGCCTTAGCAGCTGCTCCAAATAGCACAAACAAGTATAGCGCGCCGAAAGCTCCCCCGATCTGCAAGAAGGAGAAGACGACGTTGTGGGCGAAGGAGAGCTCGCCCAGGTGCACCGTGGAGTGTCTTAGAGCGTACCAACCTGTACCGAATACCGGCGCATTTTGGAACTCTTGCCACGCGATCTGAGCGAGTTCTACCCTCGCATCAATATTGCGGGCTGGATCGTACCCGCCGACGCTACGCTCGGCGGTGACTCTCTCGAGAGCAATAAACGTTCCGGCGACCGCGAGCAAAGCGCCAGTCCGGTGAAGCGCCCGCGCGCCAAACGACCGCCCGGTTCGCCATAAAAGAACGGCAATTCCCACCGCAGCCGCAACAAGCGCGCCACGCGAAAGCGTCAGGACCGCGACACAAACTGCGCTGAATGGCAGGAGGTAGGCATAGGCAGGCGCCTGAACGGTGCGCATCCGGGCGAGCAATCCCATCGAGGCGACGACGAGCGCGCCGGCTACATAATTGGAGCCCCCCCACTCGAGGATTGCGGCGGCGTGGAGCCCACCAGTCTCGGCGTCGATCAACTGGTTAGCGAGGTCCGCGCCCGCAAGCGCGACGAACGCCGTGAGGCCGTAGTCAATTGCACCGAACTTGCGGCCAGCCAGTCCCCACAGCGTGCCCACTGCGATACCGCCAACGGTAAAAATCGCGAAGTTGGCGTAGCCCACGATAGACAGCCGATCAGCTCCAGAGACCACGACAGGCGCGAGCATCGCCACGACCGGAACGAGCGCGACGCGGGAAGCGAGCGACAACCAATTAGACGACGGCTTCTTTGCGAGGGCCCCGGCCGTTCCATTGAGAAGGAGTAGTGCTACTGGTAGGTATGCCAAAGGGACCTGGAGTGTGCCCTGAGTGCTAGTGAAGGTAATGCCGCCGAGTGCTAGTGCCGCGACACACAATGCGGCAAGACCCCTGTCGAGTCGCGAGCCGACCAGACTTGCACGCAGTTCCGCCGCGGGCAAATTGCTCCTTGGGATTGCGGCGCTAGTGTCCCGCGCGCCGTCCAGTGGAGTCGCGTGGACCTGGCCTAACAGGACCACTTGGCGAGACCGGGCCACCGTTTCCCCTTACAGTCTCGTGACCGTGTCACTGGGGAGCAGCACACCTCTTGTGTCTAGAACCCTCGCGCCAGAGGCCTCCAGGCGCTCCAGGTCATAACTTGAATGCGCCTGGAGGAGAATAGTTAGGTCCGCAGCTGCGGCCGCCTCATAAGCGGCTGGTACCGACTGTAGTGTCCGGCGGCCTTCGCTAGTATCGATGTCCCATTCCTTTACATAGGGATCGTGGTACGAGACTATTGCCCCCCACTGCGTAAGCTTTCGCGCCAGCGGCACTGCAGGCGTCTCTCTACGATCTGAGATGTCTGCCTTGTATGTGATGCCTAAGAGCAACACTCGAGCACCGTTCACCGCTGTCCTGCGGTGGTTTAGTTCTTCCCAAGCACGGGTTGCCACATAGAGTGGCGCCGCCGTGTTGATCTCCTCTGCCAGTTCAACCATGCGGAACGCGTAACCTAGCTGGCCCTTGACACGGTGGCTGAGATACGAGGGGTCCACGGGGATGCAGTGCCCACCCACCCCGGGCCCCGGCCGGAACGGCATGTATCCGAACGGCTTGGTTGCGGCGCAGTCGATGGCGTCCCAAAGGTCGATGTCGAGCTCGTGGCAGAAGCGAACCATCTCGTTCACGAGTGCAATATTCACGTGGCGGAAGGTGTTCTCGATCAGCTTTGCCATCTCGGCCTCACGAGCGCCCTTCGCCTCGATGACGGTGTCGATGAAGCGGGCGTAGAACGCCTGCGCCGCTCGGGTGCACGCAGGGGTCAGACCACCCACGACCTTCGGTGTGTTTGCTACCCCGTAAGTATCGTTCCCCGGGTCAATCCGCTCGGGGGAGAAAGCGATGTAGACCTCCTTCCCCACGATCAAGCCGCTCCTCGCAGTAACGAGAGGGGCGAACACCTCTTCCGTCGTGCCCGGGTACGTCGTGGACTCGAGGACGACGAGCGTCCCCGCTGTCACGTGCTCGCCGATCACCTCCGCCGCTCGGCGCACAGGTCGCAGGTCAGGCCCGCCGTCTTCGCTCAGAGGCGTCGGCACGCATACGACAACTGCATCGGCGTCCGCGATGCATGTCGGGTCCACCGACGCGCGGTAGCCCCGGTCAAGGGCCTGTGCGATCTCGGCGTCTGTGACATCGTCGATGTGCGACCGACCCCCGTTGAGCGCCGCGACTGTCTTGGCGTTCGTATCGAGCCCCACCACGTCGAACCCGCGCTCCGCGGCTCTAAGAGCCATGGGGAGGCCGACGTAGCCCTGCCCTACTACCACCAGCCGGCTCATCGTGCTGCTCCTTCGAACCATGCGACGGTCTGCGCGAGTCCGTCTGCGAGAGACACAGGCTCGACGTCAGGAAAGAGCGCGAGTAGCGACGCGTTGTCGGCCTGTGAGTGGCGCACGTCCCCCGGTCGCTCTGGTCGGTGTTCAACCTCCGGGTCTCGATCCGTCACCTTCGCGAGCTCGGCGATGAGCCGGTCGAGCCGGATGTTGGTGCCGAATGCGAGGTTCACCGGCTCCGGGTGGCTCACCAGCCGTTGCACGGCATCGAGCAGCACGCGGCACACGGTTCCCACATACGTGAAGTCGCGCGAGTGCGAGCCGTCGCCATTAACCGGCAGCGCGCGGCCCTCAAGGAGAGCGTCGACGAACACCGGGACCACTGCTGCGTAGGCGTGACCCGCGCGCTGCCGGGGGCCGTAGACATTGAAGAACCGAAAGGCGAGGCTGCGCAGGCCGAACGACTGCTGGTAGGCGAGCGTGTACTGCTCGGCGGCCAGTTTGGATACGGCGTACGGGCTCAACGGGCGCACCCACTCGCGCTCAGCCTTCGGCAGCGCGGGGTTCATGCCGTAGACAGAACTCGATGACGACACTACGACGTGCCCGACGTCGGCACGGCGAGCGGCCTCGAGCACCATGAGCGTCCCCGTGGCGTTCGCTGCGTGAGTCGCCGCGGGGTCGGCGATGCTTCTAGGAACGCTGCCCAGCGCCGCGAGGTGGACGATCGAGTCGGCACCCTCGCAAGCGACCTCCAGGCGACCGGCGTCGAGCACAGAGCCTTCGACGAAGCGCACCTCCAGGTTCTCGAGGTTCTCGCGGCGGCCCGTCGAGAGGTCGTCGAGCACGGTCACGCCGTGCCCCGAGCGAAGGAGGGTTTCTATCAGGTTGGATCCGATGAATCCTGCTCCGCCCGTTACCAGGACCTGCATGTGACGACGTCCTCTTGCTCGCGGTGTTGTGCGCAGACACTGTAGCCGTCGTCCGCGTGACCACCGGCACACGTCATCCCCCTGGGCACCGGGCAGCGCGTGAGAGAATCGCGAACGCTTCAGTCACGCGCTGCGCTGGCATCCGAAGGGGAGATCGAGGACGTGGAATTCCAGGACTACGTGGCCATCCTGCGCAAGCGGTGGGTCTCGATCCTTGTC
Source organism: Actinotalea ferrariae CF5-4 (assembly GCF_000603945.1). Taxonomy (GTDB): domain Bacteria; phylum Actinomycetota; class Actinomycetes; order Actinomycetales; family Cellulomonadaceae; genus Actinotalea; species Actinotalea ferrariae. The sequence continues at coordinate 40,821 of NZ_AXCW01000004.1, forward strand.
GTCGCACTGGCCGTCGTCGCCGCCGCTCTCGCGGCGACACTCGCGGCAACCCCGAGCTACCAGGCGCGGTCGCAGGTGTACGTATCGGTCCGGTCCGGGGGCACGACTGCCGACCTCGTACAAGGCAGCAACTACACACAGCGCCAGGTGAAGTCGTACAGCGACCTCGTGACCAGCCCTCTCGTCCTAGCACCAGTCATCGAAGAGCTCGGTCTGGATACCCGGGCCGAGGTCCTGGCTCTTGCGGTGACTGCGACGCCCGTGGTTGACACGTCCCTGATCAACATCAGCGTGACCGATGAGGACCCGGGGCGGGCGGCAGCAGTCGCCGACGCGTTGGCTGCGAGTCTCGCAGTCCAAGTCAACGAGCTCGAGCCACCGACCGCCGATGGCCAGTCGCCGGTGCTCATCAGCACAGTCCGGCCGGCTGTCGAGCCGAGCGCTCCGGCGTCACCGTCCCCTACACGCAACCTGGCGCTCGGCCTCCTGCTCGGTCTCGCTGCGGGATTTGGCGTAGCCGTCCTGCGGGAGATGCTCGACACGAAGGTGCGCGACGAGGACCACGTTGCCCAGGTGACCGAATCAGCCGTCATCGCAGCCATCCCCCACGATGACTCTGCGGTGAACGACCACCTCATCGTCCAGTCCAACCCGATGAGCCTGGTCGCCGAGTCCTTCAGGCGCCTCCGCACCAACCTGCAGTTCCTGAGCGCCGAGGAGCAGCCGCGCGCCCTCATCGTCACGTCCTCGCTGCCCGAAGAGGGAAAGTCGACGACCGCCGCCAACCTCGCGCTCACCCTGGCCGACTCCGGAGCGCGAGTCATCCTCGTCGACGCGGACCTTCGCAGGCCCTCCGTCGCGAACTACATGGGCCTCGAGGGCACCGCGGGCCTCACGACGGTGCTCATCGGCCGGGCCAGCCTGGAGGACGTCGTGCAGCCGTGGGGTGCGGGACACCTGCACGTGCTGACGTCGGGCCAGATCCCGCCGAACCCCAGTGAGCTGCTCGGCTCGCAGGCCATGGCACATCTCCTGGGTCAGCTGGTCCAGCGGTACGACCACGTGATCATCGACACGCCGCCGCTGCTCCCCGTCACCGACGCCGCCGTCCTGGCCCGGCTGACTGGAGGCGCGATCGTCGTCGTCGGTGCCCACAAGGTTCACCGGCACCAGCTGGAGGAGGGCATCCGGTCTCTCGAGACGGTCAACGCCCGCGTCCTCGGCATCGTCCTGAACCGCGTCGCGCGCAAGCAGTCCGAGACCTACGCCTACGACTACTCCTCAGACCCGTCGCAGACGCCGCGAAGCGTGAGCGAGCGCCGGTCTGATGCACCGCCACCCCCGCGGCGTTCCACGAAGGCCGCGTCGGCCGAGGGCCTGGACCTCACGGGCACTCGCTTGCCCGCGCAGGGTGTTGCCGGGCTCGATGCCGCGCTGGGGGGACGAGGCGGCAATCGCTGGCCCGGCGAGCCGCTCGGCGAGCCTTCGGACCAAGCGCCGCGCCACAGCCGGGCGTGACCGCCACCCAACCGCCCTGTCCACGAACCCGTACCGCGACATCTCAGGAGTTCCGAGGATGACCCAGGTCGGTTCGCACCACATCGAGAGCGATGCAGGGCGTCGGCCGTACACGGTCCTCACCGTCTGCACCGGCAACATCTGCCGGTCCCCGGTCGTGGAGCGGCTCCTCGCCGCAGCTTTGGGACCGAGCGCTGACGTCGCCGTGGAGAGCGCTGGGGTCGGAGCTGTGGTCGGCGCTCCGGTCGCACCACTGATGGCGTCGCGGCTGGGCGCTGCTGGAGTGTCACCGGACGGGTTCGCCGCCCGGCAGGTGGTCGAGAGCATGCTGCGCGAGGCGGATCTGGTCCTCCCGCTCACCCGCCGACACCGCGCCGCGGTGGTCGAGCTCGCACCCGCCGTCGTCCGGCGGACCTTCACGCTCAGGGAGTTCGCGCGACTGGCGGACGCCATCGGCCCCGCGGCGCTCCCGGCGGGCACGCCTGCCGACCGCCTGGCAGCCCTCGTTCCCCTTGCGGCCGCACAACGAGGGCTGAAGCCCGCGCGACCCGAGGACGACGACGTCGTGGATCCCTGGGGGTACGACGACGCGGCCTACGAGGCGTCGTGGAACCAGATCGCGCCGGCCGTGGCGACGATCGCTCGCGTCGTCACGGGGTGACAGCGGGCAGCGTGTCCACGGCGTCGGGGTTCTGCTCCAGGTACTGAGCCACCGTGCCGTCGCGCACAGACTGCATCAGCGCGTCGAACCGCGGCCGGTCCAGCAGGACGATGCTCTGGCCGTCCGCGCTCGTCCCGAGGCCCTCCAGCGGCACCGTGAAGAAGCGGAGGTTCGCATCGCCGATCGACCGGACACGCGTCAGCAGGTCGACCATCCGCTGCCGCGTCAGGCCCTCGTCGACGGCGATCGACTCGGTGACGGCATCGAGCAGCGGGTACCAGGAGGACGGGTCGTTGAGCACCCCACCGTCCTGCGTGCGGCGGACGAGCGCCCGGATCCACGCCTGCTGCCGCTGGACCCGGTCGACGTCGCCCCGGGGCAGGTTGTACCTCTCCCGGACGTACTGCAGCGCCTCCTCGCCGTCGAGGAGGTGGGTGCCCTCCGGGAGCACGACGTCGCCGTTCGCGTCCTTCATCGGCTGCGTGAGGTTCATCGTGACGCCGCCGAGGACGTCGGTGATGCGCTTGAACGACTCGAAGTCTGTGACCGTGAAGTGGTCGATCGGCAGGCCCGTGAGCTGTTCCACCGTCTGGATGAGGAGGGTCGGGCCCCCGTAGGAGAACGCGGCGTTGAGCTTGGCCTCGCCGTACCCAGGGATGTCGACCCAGGAGTCACGTGGGAGGGACATGACATAGCCCGACTGCCCGTCCGCCGGCAGGTGCACGAGCATCATCACGTCGGTCCTCTGCGCCCCGCGCTCCCACTGGCTCGGGTCCCCGGCCGAGATCCTGCTGTCCGACCCGAGGACGAGCATCGTCAGCGGCTCCTGGTTCGGCGCCTGGTTCCCGTCTCCGGAGGCCGATTGCGGTGTGGGCGTCAGCGGCGCCGGCCTCGTGGGGAGGGCCGCGAAGGGGTCCCCAAGCCGCTCGACGTTCCGGTCGAGGCTCCCCAGCAGCACGGCCACGCCGACGACGCCGATCACCACGACAGACGCCAGGGCGATGAGCGTGACTTTGAAGCCGCGGCGATCACGCAGACGCCGGTCCTCGGGGTTCTCCCCGCCGGGCCCGTCGTCGTGCGCTGCCCCGCTGCTGTGGCTCACCTGCGAAGCGTAACGAAGGACCCGTGCCGGGCACCGCACTCTCAACGCGCCGTTGCCTGGGCGCCTTCCGTAACTCGGTACATGGAGTCTCATCATCCGTTGTGCTCGCGAACACCTGCCCGCCCCCCGACCGCGACCGCACCGCGTCAGCCGCCCCCCAGCGCGTCGCGGCCTTTCTGATGTTCAACGCAGGGCGAGGCCGTACCCTCGGCGGAATGACGCACAGTGGGAAGCGGGTCCGGTGACCGACTGGAGCCCGAGGGCCACCGCCACCTTGCGCCCCCGGCCGCCCGGCCGCCTCGCCGCGCGGGAGGTGCGTCGGCGCATGCTCGAGCAGGGCCACCAGGTGATCCGCGAGCGCGGCCTCGCCGTCGGCCTGGACGACATCCGCCTGGAGGACCTCATCGCCGCGGCGGAGGTCCCGTGCTCGTCCGTGTGGCGCATCTGGACCGCGAAGGCCGACTACGCCGCGGACCTGCTCGTCTCCGCCGTCGACCCCCGCGGCGCGAACGTCCTGCACGCCCAGGTGGACCACGAGGCGGTGGACGTCGCCCTCGCCCGCCTCGACGAGCTCACCGACCGGATGGACACACCCGAGCAGCGCCGGGCCGCCCTCGAGGACATCGTCAGCCGGGCCGTCGACCACAGCTACCTGTCCTTCGCGAGGTCCCGCGCCTGGCGCACGTACTTCGCCCTGCTCGCCTCGCTGCCCTCCCTGCACCAGTCGCGCGTGCGCGCGGTCATCACCGCGCGCATGTACGAGGCCGAGCGGGAGTTCGCGGCCGAGATGGGTGCCTACTACGCCGAGATCGCGCGCCGGGTGGGCATCCGCCTTCGCCGCCCCGATGCCGGCTGGGAGTCGCTCGCCCTGGCGTGCTCCGCCGTCGTGGAGGGCCTCGCCCTCCGGTCGGAGATCTACGAGCCGGTGGCCCGCGAGCCGGAGCCCGAGTCGCCGACGACGGCCCGCGGCGCCCGGTCGGACGGCGACGCCGCGGCGACGCCCGACACGGCGGGCGAGGAGCCCGAGGAGCCCGCGGAGGACTGGGGAGCCCTGCGCCCCACGATCGGCGAGCTCGTCGAGGGCCCGCACGGGACCGGGGACCGGTGGAGCACCGCCGGGATCGCCATCCTGGGCATCATCGACGCGTTCACGGAGCCGGACCCGGACTACCGGCACGACTGAGGCGCTTCCGCGCCGGTCGAGCCCTACCGGCGACCGGTCGGGCTGGCGCCGTCGGGCTCGCCCGCCCGACGCCGAGGACTACTACTCAGGTCGCCGGCGCCGACCGCGCCATGCGGAAGATCGGCCGACGGTTGTGCCCGCCGCCCTCCGTCGAGGGGTTCGGCACGGAGGTGACGGGAGGGGCGTGCTCGGGCTCCGCGGCGTCGTCGTCGGGGTCGATCTCGATCGGCGCGGTGACCAGGTCCCGGACCCCCGCCACGACGGCCTCCGTCGCGGCGACGCGCGCCTCGGCGCGGTCCCGCTGGTGCCGCATCGACGCCAGCTGACCCTCCAGGTCCGCCACCTCCGCCGCGTGGGCGGAGCGCTCGGTGTCCAGCCGTCGCTGGAGCGCCGCGGTCTCCTCCGCGAGGCGCGACTCCAGCCCGAGGATCTCCGCCTCGTGGCGCGCCACGAGGTCCTCGAGGTCGGGGACCCGGTCGGCCTGCCGGCGCACGGCGTCGATCTGCGCCGCCACCCCGGACTCCTCCAGCGCGCGGCGGGCCAGGTCGACCCTCGTCTCGCGCTCGGACGCCCGCAGGTCCGACCAGTGCTGACCCCGCATCAGCTCGAAGCGGGTCTTCTCGATGCTCTCCGCCAGGCTCTCCGGTGTCATGCTCGACGGTAGGCACGTGAGGGCGCCAGATCCCAGGGGAGATGTCCGGGTTCACCCGGACAGCCGCACGTTTCACCCGGGTCCGCCGACGGTGATCTTCGGACGACGCGACCGACGTCACCGGCTCTCCCGGAGCCGGGCGGCCGCCCTCCCGCGGCGCCTCGCCGACCGCCCTCCCGCGACACCTCGACACCGGACCGTCCGGGGCACACGCGGCAATGTGGACCAATCGGGTGAACAGTCCCTGACACCGGCCCCGCGTGCGCAGAGAGCGCGCGCTTCACCCGCTCGTCGCCGTCATCATCGGTCCGGGCGTCCCTCACAATCGGGCACAGCTCACGACTCGACCCGAGCCGACCAGACAGGGGGTGTCGATGTGATCACCGCCGGCACCCTCGTCCCGGTCCGCGAGTTCGGACCGTTCGACGAGCTCTCCGACCAGGCCCACCAGCACTACATCGACGGCTTCGCCGAGCGCGCCGTCGCCGCCTGCCGGACGTACCAGCCGCTCGCCCGCGCCGCCGGCGACCTGTCCACCCTGCGCTTCCTGCTCTACACGGAGTCGATCTCCCTCATGGAGCTCGGGCGCCACGGCGACGCCGTCGACGCGGCCCGCACGATCCTGTCGCTGAGCGGTCCGGACGACCACGTCTGGCGCGCCAAGGCCCTCGCCATGGTCGCCGAGGCGAGCACCCGCGAGGGTCAGCAGAGCCGCGCGCTCGGCGCGCTGGCCGAGGCGGACTGGGCCGTCAGCGCGGTGCCGTCCGGCTCGTACGGGCACATCTCGGCCAGCATGGCCGTGGCCCTCGCCCTGCGCTCCGTGACCCTCTTCGAGCACGCCGACGAGCGGCTGTGCGAGCTGCTGCACGTCCAGGACGACTGGATCCGCCTCCTCGTCGTGCACGAGCTCACCGAGCTCGCCGCGACGTGGGCCGTGAGCCTGGCGCTGCTGGGCCGGGTGGAGGACGCGCGCGTCGAGTTCCTCACGACGCTGGAGCGGTCCCTGCACATGCAGCGCCTGGGCTGGACGACCGACTCCCCCGCGATGGTCGCCCGTGGGGAGATCTACGAGGCCTTCGCGCTGCTCAACCTGGGTGAGCCGGAGCTCGCCCTCGGCCGCGCCCTCGCCGCGAAGGACCGCTTCCAGCACCGCCGGGAGCTGCTCGAGACCCAGCTGTACCGCCTCGTCACCGCGCAGGCCGCCACCGCCGCCGGCGACTTCGAGCGCGCCCGTGAGCTGCTGCGGGCCGCCGTCGCGGACGCGACCGCGAACGGCCGCGAGGCGTGGGTCGGCATGGGGCTGGAGGCGCTGGCCGAGGTCGACGTCGCCGAGCACGGCGAGACCCCGGCGACCGCCATCTGGCGGGACCTGGCCCGCTCCGCGCTCGCCCGCCTGTGGAGCGAGCGCGAGGGCCGGTTCACCGCGCTGCAGGACCGGGACCACATCCGTCGCCTCACCGCCGAGACGGACCGCATGGGGCGCGTCGTCCTGCAGGACCCGCTCACCGGCCTGGGCAACCGGCGCCTGCTCGTCGCGACGCTCGAGGCCAGCCCGCGGCCGATGTCCGTCGTGTTCATCGACGTGGACAACTTCAAGGCCGTCAACGACCAGTACTCCCACGCCGTCGGCGACGAGGTGCTCCGCCGCATCGCCCAGGTGCTCCGTGCCCAGTGCCGCGCGGAGGACGTCATCGTCCGCTACGGCGGCGACGAGTTCATCATCCTCACCGCCCACGACGACCGCCGGGCGCGGTCGGTCGCCGAGCGCGTGCACCGGGCGATCCGCAACCACCCCTGGGACGAGCTCGAGCGCGGGCTCACCGTCACGGTGTCCATCGGCGTCGGGGTGCCCGACGCGAGCACCGACAACCCGCTCGTGGCGGCCGACATCGCGCTCATCACGGCCAAGCGGGCGGGGCGGGACCAGGTCGCCGGGCTCGAGGCGGCGCCCGACGCGGACCCGGCCGACGAACCGGCGGTCGCGCCGCTCCGGCGGGACTGAGCGGAGCGGTCAGCCCCGCCCGGCAGGCGCGACGGCGGCGAGCCAGTCCTCCGCGCCCCCGGCGCTGCGGGACCGGTCCAGGACGTCCGCGAGCTCCTCGCCGGTCATCGGGCGCCCCAGGTGGAAGCCCTGGACCCGGGTGCAGCCCAGCCGTCGCAGCGCCGCCAGCTGACCGGCCGTCTCGACGCCCTCCGCGACGACCTGCAGACCGAGCGTCCGGGCCAGGCCGATGACCGCCTCGACGATCGCCGTGTCCTCCCCCGGCCGGTCCAGCCCCTCGACGAACGTCCGGTCGATCTTGACGACGCTCACCGGGAACCGCTTGAGGTACGCCAGCGACGCGTACCCGGTGCCGAAGTCGTCGATGGCCAGGCGGGACCCCGCGTCGGTGACGCGGGCGAGCTCGGCCGCCGCGGCGTCGCCCGCGTCGAGCAGGACGTGCTCGGTGATCTCCAGCAGCACGCGCCCCGGGTCCGCGCCGCTGTCCCGCGCGGCGCGGTCGAGCTGGTCCGCGAGCGCGAGGTGGCTGACCTGCCGCGTGGAGACGTTCACGGTGACCTGCATGTCCGGCACGCGCGCCTGCCACCGGGCGAGCTGCCGGCACGCCTCCTGGAGCACCCAGTCGCCGATGGGCACGATGAGGTCGCTGGCCTCGGCCACGTCGATGAAGGCCTCCGGTGCGAGCGTGCCGCGCTCCGGGTGCTCGAGCCGCAGCAGCGCCTCCGCGGAGACGACCCGCCCATCGGCGACGTCGACGATCGGCTGGAAGAGCAGCCGGAAGCCGCCGTGGTCGAGCGCGTGCCGCAGCGCCTCCTCGGTCGCGAGCCGCTCCACCGCCATCGTGTGCAGGGTCTCGTCGTAGAGCACCCAGCGGTCCCGACCCGCGCGCTTGGCCTGGTGCATGGCGAGATCGGCCTCGCGCAGCAGGATCTCCGGGTCGGCCTGCGGGTCCGTCGTCGTCGTCACGCCGATGCTGGGCCCGACGACGAGCCGGAAGCCGCGCACGTCGACCGGCTCGCTCATGCGCTCGTGCAGGCGGCGAGCCACGCGCAGCCCGTCCGTCTCGTCGCGCACCCGCATCGCGACGACGAACTCGTCACCGGACAGCCGGGCCACCGTGTCCGGCGGACGGACCGTCTCGCTGAGGCGGTGCGCCATCTCCCGGAGCACCTCGTCCCCGGCGGTGTGACCCAGCGTGTCGTTGACGTCGCGGAAGCGGTCCAGGTCGCAGCAGAGCACCGCCAGCGCGCGGTCGGTACCGAGCTGCCCGACGGCCTGGCGCAGGTGGTCCATGAGGAGCGTGCGGTTGCCCAGACCGGTGAGGGAGTCGTAGAGGGCGCGGTGGGCGAGCTCCGCCTCGGCGGCCCGGCGGGCGGTGACGTCCTCGACGTGCTCGATGACGTACGACGGCGAGCCCTCGCGGTGGACGACCGACGCCGTCACCCGCACCCACGCCCAGCCGCCGTCCCCGCGGCGCAGGCGGCGCTCCTGCTGGTACCCGCTGCTGCTGCCGGCCGCCATGCGGGCCAGCTCCTCGAAGGCCGCCGCCAGGTCGTCGGGGTGGTGCAGCTCCGCGGACGGGCGCCCCATGAGGTCCTCCGGCGCGCGTCCGACGAGGTCGGCGAGGGTCTGGTTGGCCTCGAGGATCCGTCCCTCCTGCTCCGGCTCGAGGCTGAGGATGAGCATGCCGACCGGCGCGCCGTCGAACGCCGACCGGAACCGGCGCTCGCTGTGGTCGAGCTCGCGGTCGACGATGAGCTGCGCGGTGACGTCCCGCCAGGTCACCAGCAGCTCGTCGCCGAGGCGGACGACGCGCAGGTCCACGTAGCGCTCCTCCCCGTCGGGCGTGGGGACGAACAGCGACTCCAGCAGCAGCGACGTGCCGCCCGTGAGCACCTGCACGTAGCGGTGGAACAGCGCCGCCGGGCCCGGGCGGGACGCGGCGTCGTCGTCCGGCGGGACCCACTCGTCGCCGACGTCGGTCCCGCGCGCCACCGCGGGCGTGTTCGCGTGGACGACGACGAACCGCGTCACCGTCCCGGTCGCGTCGCGCACCGGACGCACGACCGCGACCGGGTCCAGCATGTTGTCCAGGGCACCCTCGACGCGCTGGTGCTCCGCGGGATCGAGGCGCCCCGCGGGACGTCTGGTCGGGTCGCGCCCCTGCGCACCGTCGGCCGACCCCGGCCACGCCTGGGAGGGTGACGCCCCCGGACGGTCGATCATGGCCACGCGTCCACGGTACGCGCGCCCCGCTGATCCGGCGATCCCCCGAAGTGCGCACGACTTCCCCCTTCCTGGGGGGCCGAGCCGTCGGGTCAGGGGACGTCCAGCCGCACCGGTGCGGACGTCCGGACGTGCGTCAGGGCGCCGTCCCCGCCGACCGCCACGGACAGGTCCGCGCCCCCCAGACGCAGTCCGTGCACCTCGAGCGCGCCGAACGGCGCGGGGGCGGTCGGTCGGACGGCGAGCCGGCCCGCGGGGACGTCCGGGTCGAGGCCGAGGAACGCCGTCAGCAGCACGACGGACGACGCGGCGGCCCACGCCTGCGGACGGCACGCCGCGGGGTACGGGACCATCGCGGGCACGGACCCGCGGGCGTCGCCGGAGTACAGCTCGGGCAGGCGGTAGTCGACGTCCGCCGCGGCGGCGAGCAGGCCCTCGGCGAGGCTCGCGGCGACGTCGGGGTGCCCGGCACGGACCAGGCCCGCGACGACGATCGCCGTGTCGTGGGTCCACACCGAGCCGCCGTGGTACCGCAGGGGCCAGTACCCGTCCGACGACGTCGCCATCGTCCGCAGGCCGTAGCCGGAGTCCATCTCCGGCGAGGCCAGCCGCCGCGCGACCTGGGCCTCGTCCGCCGCGGAGAGCAGGCCCGTCCCGAGCAGGTGCCCGATGTTCGAGGTCAGCGTGTCGACGGCCTTCTTGTCCGCGTCGAGGGCGATGGCGGGGTACCCGCCGTCGTCGTCCTGGACCCAGAAGGCGTCCCGGAACCGCTCGCGCAGGCCCTCCGCCCACGCCCGCCAGCGCTCCGCGCCCGGCCGGCCGAACGCCTCCAGCAGCGCGGCGCCCGCGACCGCCGCCTCGTGGGCGTAGCCCTGCACCTCGCACAGCGCGATCGGCCCGGTCGCGAGGGTCCCGTCGCGCCACTGGACCGAGTCCCCGGAGTCCTTCCAGCCCTGGTTGGCCAGGCCCCGGCCGGTCTCGTCGAGGTACTCCAGGAAGCCGTCACCGTCGGCGTCGCCGTGCTCGGCCATCCAGCCCAGCGCCGCCTCCGCCGCGGGCAGGAGCGCCTCCACCTCGTCGGTCGGCATGCCCCATCGCCAGGCGTCGTGCAGCAGGCACACCCACAGCGGCGTCGCGTCGACGGTGCCGTAGTACAGCGGCGGGAGGACGGCGCCGTCGCCGAGGTCGAGCTCGGTGCTGCGGACCTCGTGCAGGATCTTGCCCGGCTGCTCCGCGGTGCCCGGGTCGACCGTCGTGCCCTGGCGTGCGGCCAGCGTGCGCAGCGTCCCGGCGGCCAGCTCCGTGCCGAGCGGGAGCAGCATGCGCGCGGCCCAGAGCGAGTCGCGGCCGAAGAGCGTGAAGAACCACGGGGCGCCGGCAGCCACGAAGACGTCGTCGGGCGCGAAGCGGGCGCGCATCCGCAGCGTCGCGAGGTCCTCCAGACCGCGGTGCAGCAGGGCGGTGAGGCGACGGTCGTCGGCGCGGACGTGCGGGGTGGACCACGTGGCCGTGGGCGGGCCGGGCAGCACCGGCGACTCGGCGCGGTCGGCCGTGAGGGTCCACTCGACCGTGGCGGTCTCCCCCGGCCGCAGCTCCAGGCGCCACCGCAGGACGGGAGCGGTGGGGTCGGTGAGGTCCACGTCGGCGGCATCGGCCCGGACGACGACGTCCACGCCGTCCCCGTGCCACGTGAGCACGTCGCCCTGCGCGGTCGCGGCCTGCGGCGCGCCGGCGTGCCCCGCCTTGACCGGCTCCATCGGCGCCAGGTCCGCGGCGAGCGCGACCTCCAGCGGGACCACGACGACGCCGTCGGTCGCGTTGGCCACGGCCAGCCGCTCCTCCACCCCGCCCGGCACGACGGTGCGGCGGCGCCGCAGGCGGACCGTCGGGTCCGCACCGGGCCCGTCCACGGTGCGCAGGAGGGAGACGGCCTCCACGACGCCCGGACCGGCGGGCCCGGCGCCGATCGCCTCGGGCTCGGCGCCGTCGACCGTCAGCACCGCGCGGGACAGCACGCGGACGTCGCCGTCGTAGAAGCCCTGGGCACCGGCGGCGCGGACCTGGCCGTCGGCGCCCGACCACGCCTGGGTCGGCGCCATGGTCGCGACCAGCAGGTCGTGCAGGAGGGGCTGCAGCGGCATCGGTGTCCTCCTCGTCTTGACATCCGGGGCAGTGGTGGACACTCTGGCCTCATTCATTTGAGCGTTCCAACCCGTCGCACAGTAGCCCGTTTGAACGCTCCAAGACAGTCCCGTCGACGGACACGGCCGATGCCCCTGCGGGGCCCGGCACGGGTCCGGTGGCGGGACGCTCACCACGCGAGGAGGCGTCGGTGGACGGTCGCCCCACCCTCGAGACGGTCGCGCAGCGCGCCGCCGTCTCCCGTCAGACGGTCTCGAACGTGCTCAACTCCCCGCACCTCGTGCGGCAGGAGACCCTGGAGCGCGTCCGCGCCGTCATCGACGAGGTGGGCTACCGGCCGCACGGCGCCGCCCGGCAGCTGCGCACCCGCCGCTCGCGCGTCATCGGGCTGCGGCTCGAGCGCACCGTGGACGGCATCAACGGCGCGGTCCTGGACCGTTTCCTGCACGCCCTCACCGAGCAGGCCCAGCTGCGCGGCTACCGCGTCATGCTCTTCACGGCGCACGACGACGCCGCCGAGATCGGGCAGTACGGGGAGCTCCTGGACGTGCTGGAGCTCGACGCCTTCGTGCTCACCTCCACCCACAGCGGTGACCCCCGCACCGCCTGGCTCTGCGAGCACGACGTGCCGTTCGTGACGTTCGGCCGCCCGTGGGACCCGCCCGGCACCGACGGCCAGCCGGACCACCCGTGGGTCGACGTCGACGGCGCCGCCGGGACGCGCGCGGCGGTCGAGCACCTCCAGGACGCCGGTCACACCGAGATCGCCTTCGTCGGGTGGCCTGCCGGCTCCGGCGTCGGGGACGACCGGCGCGCCGGCTGGCTGCGGGCCATGCGTGCCGCCGGCGTGCCGCAGCACCGGCTCGACGCCCTGGACGTCGCCACCGAGGACGGGATCGCCGAGGGCGCCGTCGCCGCCCGGCGCCTGCTGGAGCACGTGCGGCCCACGGCATTCGTCTGCGCGAGCGACTCCCTCGCGCTCGGCGTGCTGGCGACCCTGCGCTCCGCCGACGGCGACCTCATCGCGTCCGGCCCGGCCCAGGCCGCCGTCGTCGGCTTCGACGACACACCCGTCGCGCGGGCCGTCGGCCTGTCCAGCGTGGCGCAGCCCCTCACCGAGGCGGCCGGGCGCGCGCTGGACCTCCTCCTCCAGCAGCTGTCCGGCTCCTCCGGAGCGCCCACCCGGGACCACCACGTGCTGCTCGCCCCGAGCCTCGTGGTCCGGGAGTCCAGCGCGTCGGCCCCGCCGACGTGACCCGTCCGGCCGGCGCCGCCACCGCGGACCGGCCCTGAGCACCCACCTGCACCCATCGAAGGAGACACGATGCGTCCCACCCGTACAGCCGCACTGACGGCGTTCGTCGCCGGCGGCGCCCTGCTGCTGTCCGCCTGCGGCGGCGGCTCCGGCTTCGAGGAGGAGCCCGCCGAGGGCGGCGGCGAGACCTCCGAGGACGGCGGCGCGTCCGCAGAGGGCGGCGAGCTCACCGTGCTCATCGGCTCCTCCGGCGACGCGGAGACCGACGCCGTCAACGAGGCCGTCGCCGCCTGGTCGGAGGAGTCCGGCACGGAGGCGACCGTGCGCGTCGCGGCCGACCTCAACCAGGAGATCGCCCAGGGCCTCGCGGCCGGCTCCCCGCCGGACGTCTTCTACGCCAGCACCGACCAGCTCGCCGGCTGGGTCGAGAGCGGGTCCCTGTGGGCCTACGGCGACCAGCTGTCCAACGCCGACGACTTCTACCCCGCCCTGCGGGAGAACTTCACCGTCGACGGGGAGTTCTACTGCGCGCCGAAGGACTTCTCGACGCTCGCCCTGGTCATCAACACCGACGCCTGGGAGGCCGCCGGCCTCACCGAGGACGACGTGCCGACCACGTGGGAGGAGCTCGCCACCGTCGCGCAGACCCTGACCACCGAGGAGCAGGTCGGCCTCAGCTTCGGACCCGAGTACCAGCGCCTGGGCGTCTTCATGCAGCAGGCCGGTGGTGGGCTGCTGTCGGAGGACGGCGAGGTCGTCGCCGACAGCCCCGAGAACGTCGAGGCGCTGGAGTTCGTGCAGCAGATGCTCAACGACGGCTCCCTGGCCTACCCGTCGTCCATCGACACCGGCTGGGGCGGCGAGGCCTTCGGGTCCGGCCGTGCCGCGATGACGATCGAGGGGAACTGGATCATCGGCGCCCTGCGCAACGACTTCCCGGACACGAGCTACCTCGTCGCCGAGCTGCCGGCCGGCCCGGCCCAGCAGGGCACGCTGCAGTTCACCAACTGCTGGGGCATCGCGGCCGACAGCCCGAACCAGGAGTCGGCCCTCGACCTCGTCGAGTTCCTGACCTCCACCGACCAGCAGCTGGCGTTCGCCGAGGCGTTCGGCGTCATGCCGTCCGTCGAGTCCGCGGCCGAGGGCTTCCGCGAGCTCTTCCCCGAGCAGACGGCGTTCGTCGACTCGGCCGAGTTCGCCGTCGGGATGCCGACGCAGAACGGCGCCTCGAACGTCATCTCCGACATGAACGGGCAGATCGAGGGCCTCGCCTCGGCGGACATCCCGTCGCTGCTCGCCTCCGTCCAGACCAACATGCAGGCCGTCGTCGACAGCGCCGGCTGACCGGGGGACGCGCTGCCGCCCGGCCTGCCCCGGGCGGCAGCGCGCCGCCGTCGAGCACCCACCCCCGACCGAGTGAGGGACACCATGTCGACGCTGGAGAGCACCCCGGTGCGCTCGTCGCAGGCCCGCCCACCGCAGCGACGCGGCCGGCGCGGCGGCATCCACGGCCGCGAGGCCCTCGCCGGCTGGCTGTTCATCTCCCCCATGCTCGTGATCCTCGGGCTGTTCCTGCTCGTCCCGGTGGTCATGGCGCTGTGGGTGAGCCTGTCGGACTGGACCGGGCGCGGTTCGCCGTTCGGCTCGACCGTCGGCTTCGTCGGTCTGGACAACTACCGCGCCCTGGCGACCGGTGGCGGCCTGGCGACGCAGGACTTCGGCACCGCCATGCGGAACAACCTCTGGTACGTCGTCCTGGTGGTGCCGCTGCAGACGATGCTGTCGCTGTTCCTCGCCGTCATGGTCAACCGGCGCCTGCTCAGCGGGCGCGGGTTCTTCCGGACCGCGTTCTACTTCCCGTCCGTGACGAGCGCCGTCGCCATCACCGTGATCTTCCTCTTCCTCTTCTCCGCCTCCGGCGCGGTCAACCGCGCGCTCGGGGCGCTCAGCGTCGACGGGCCGAACTGGTTCGCCGACCCCCGCGGCGTCCTGCACGTCGTGCTCGGCGCCCTCGGCGTCCAGGACGGACCCGAGCTGCTCACAGGGACGGGCTTCCTCGGGATCCCCCTGTGGCAGTGGGTCGCCGGCCCGTCCGTGGCGATGAGCGTGTTCATCATCCTCGCGGTGTTCACGACCTCGGGGACGATGATGCTGCTGTTCATCGCGGGCCTGCAGCAGATCGGCGGGGAGGTCGAGGAGGCCGCGACGATGGACGGCGCGAGCGTCTGGCAGCGCTTCCGGTACGTCACCCTGCCGATGCTGCGGCCGACGGTGTTCACGGTCGTGACGCTCGGCCTCATCGGTACCTGGCAGGTGTTCGACCAGATCTACACCGGCACCCAGGGCGGCCCAGCGAAGACGACGCTGACGCCCGCGTACCTGTCGTACCAGTCCTCGTTCGAGCAGAGCCAGTGGGGCCGGGGCGCCGCCATCGCCTTCATCCTCTTCGCGATCATCGTGGTGATGACGGCGGTCCAGCGCGCGGTGCTGCGGGAGCGCGACGTCGTCCCCCGCCGCAAGCGGTTCCACCAGCCCGCCGACGGCGGCCGCGGGGGCCGCGCAGACGGGACCGGCGGCACGGGGCGCCGACCACGCTTCACCCAGACGCCGCGCGGCAGCGAGTCCGCCGCCAAGCCAGGACCAGGGATCCCAGGATGACCACGACCACCGGCCGCAGCGCCACCACCAGCACCCGCGCCGCCGACGAGGCCCGCGAGCTGCGGCAGGCCCGCTCGGCCCGCCGCCGGCACGTCGGGACGTTCGCGACCTACGCCGTCCTGGCGATGATCGCGCTGATCTACATCTACCCGTTCCTCATCTCCGTCGCGACCTCCTTCAAGTCCGACGCGGAGGCTGTCGCGAACCCGCTGTCCCTCATGCCCGTGACGTGGACGGCGGCGGCGTACGAGCGGCTCTTCCTTCGCTCGGACTTCCCGACCTGGTTCCAGAACTCCGTCATCGTGACGGTGATCGTGACCATCGGCCGGGTGTTCATCAACTCGCTCGCCGGCTACGCGCTCGCCCGGCTGCACTTCCGGGGGCGCGGGCTCATCTTCGCGGCCCTCATCGCCGTCATGGCCGTCCCGGGCGTGGTGCTGCTCATCCCGAAGTTCCTCGTCATCAACCAGCTCGGGATCTACGACTCCTACGCCGGCATGATCATCCCGCTGCTCGCGGACGCCGCCGGGATCTTCATCATGAAGAACTTCTTCGAGTCGATCCCCCGGAGCGTCGAGGAGGCCGCGCGGATCGACGGCGCGGGCCCGTTCCGGACCTACTGGTCGGTGGTGCTGCCCATGGCGACGCCCGCGCTCATCACCCTCGTGATCCTGTCCTTCCAGGGCTCGTGGAACGAGCTGGCGCACTTCATCGTCTCCGCGCAGGACCCCCAGCTGCGGACCCTGACCAAGGGTGTCGCGCAGCTGGCGTCGGGCGCGCTGTCCCAGGGCAGCCAGTTCCCGCTCAAGCTGGGCGCCGCCGTCGTCATGACGATCCCCGTGGCGGTGCTGTTCTTCGTGTTCCAGCGGCGGATCATGAACGTGACGGCGGGCGCGGTCAAGGAGTGAGGCAGGCGGGGGAGGCGAGCCGCGTGAGGCGAGCCGCGTGAGGCGAGCCGGGTGAGGCGAGCCGCGTGAGGCGAGCCGGGTGAGGCGAGCCGGGTGACGCCACGGCGGCGCTCGGCGGGAGGTTCTCGTCAGCCCGCGTCGACCGGCAGGACGAACCACACGGTCTTGCCGCCGTCGGGCCGGGGTGCGCTCCCCCACTCCTGCGCCAGGTGCTGCACGAGGAGCATCCCGCGACCGTCGAGGGCGTCCGGCGGCGGCGTCCGGACGACCGGTGCCGCGGCGCCGTCGTCGTCCACCGCGACGTGCACCGCACGGGAGGTGCGGGCGAGCCGCAGCACGACGTGCCCGCCGGTCGGGCCGTGGTTCTGGGCGTTCGCCACGAGCTCGGTCGCCAGGAGCAGCAGCGTGCGCTCCACCGGCGCCGCCCACCCCTCGGCCGCGGCGACGTCCCGGAGCCGCGCGCGAACGTCCGCCAGCGGTGTCACGTCGACCTGGAGGTGCGCGACGAGGGCGGCATCGTCCGTCGGGTCGGCCGGGTCGGCCGGGTCGGCCGGCTCCGCTGCACCCTCGGCCACGGCCTCGGCCGCAGCCTCCACCACGGCACCGACCACTGCTGCGGCGACGACGGCCGCGCCCACCGCGGCACCCGCCGCGTCCACTGCGTCGGTCCCGGTGTCGACCACGTCCACCGCATCGGTCCCGATGTCGACCACGTCGACCACGTCGACCGCGTCGGTGTCGACGGAGGGACCGACCTGGGCCTCGACCGACTCGTCCGCCCCGGTGTCGAGGGAGACGTCGGCGGGGGCGGCGCCGGTCGCTCCTGCGAGCGTCACGGCAACGCGCTCAGAGCCCGGGACCACCGCGGCCCCTCCCGCCGAGGTGCAGCGGGTCGACGGGACCGCGGTCCCGGCCCTCGTCGGCGACGCGCACGTGCTGCAGGTGGAGCAGGTCCGCGACCTCGTGGGCGCAGGTGGCCTGGGCGTCGTGCAGCACGAGCGTCGTGCCCCGCTCCTCGCCGAACTCGTCCAGCACCAGCAGCCCGTGGTGGTCGATGAAGCGCAGCCGGGCGGCGTCGACGTGCAGGTCCCCGACGGGATGGCCCGTGATGGCGCTCCCGGTGACGACGATCTCCAGCGTCCGACGCAGCGCCTGCACGTCCGTGAGGTCGACCTCGCCGCGCAGGTCCAGGTCGTGCCTCTCCCCGAAGAAGAGCTGGAAGCGGGTCGCGCCGTCGTTGACCAGGGGGTGCAGCTCCGCGAACGCCGCGGCGACGTCGGCGCCGAGGCGCGACCGGTCGAAGGCGCAGAGGGCCGAGAAGGGGACGCGGCGGGTCACACCGTCCAGCGCTGCCTCGTAGGCGAGGTGGACCGCCTGCTCCTCGGGCCGGCGGACCCACTCCGTGGTGTCGCCGGCCGCCCGCAGGCCGCGGAAGCCGGCCCCCGTGGACTGCCGGGTCCAGTCCTCCCAGAAGGCGGCCTGCTCCGCGGGGCCCGGGCCGTCGTCGGGGCGGTCGCTCGGCAGGGCGAGGATGGTCAGCGCCCCCGTCCGCTCGAGCGCGGCGACGTCGAGGTCCCCCAGCTCGTCGGCCAGCTCGTCGTGGCTGCGGGTGCCGACCCACACGCCGGCGAGGCCCTGCTCGATGCCCTCGGCGAGGAAGCGGCTCGCGCGCCGACGGAAGTCCGCCGCGTCGTCGAAGACCCAGCAGAGGTGGTCGTGCGCGCCGAGGCCCTCGGGGGTGGCGACATCGCCTGCCGTGCGCATACCCCCCAGGGTCTCACCATGTCGACGGCCTGACGAGAGCCGTTCGTGGAGCGGGACGTCCGGGTATGTCAGTGCCGGCGGTGGACCTTCATCCGCGGCGGGCGGCCGTCCGGGTCCGCGATGGTCCGGTACGCGGGCGCCACGAGCAGACGGCGCCAGCGGGCCATGCCGTCGGGGTCGTGCGGTCGCAGGCGGCCCGGCGGGCGCGGGCCCTGCCGGCCCCCCGCGTGCCAGGCCGCCAGGGCCTCGGCGCTGCGCCGGATGGTGGCGACCGCCTCCGCGGGGTCCAGCAGCGCGGCGTCGTCGGCGAGGTCGAGGTGCTCGCGCAGGAGCGTGAGCCGCAGGTCCCGCGCGAACACGCGCGCCCCGTCCCCCAGGCCGGCCGGGTCGCGCGGCTCCCGCTCGTCGCGGGCCTCGTCCAGGACGGCGGCGGTGAGCTCGGAGTCGTGCGTCCACGAACGCCGGTTGAAGTTGTCGCTGCCGACCGTGGCCCAGACGTCGTCGACGACGCACACCTTCGAGTGCACGTAGACCGGCCGGCCGGCGTGGTTCTCCACGTCGAGCACGAGGACGCGGTCCCCGCCCGCCTCGCGCACCCGGTCGAGCGCCACCGCGTGGCCGTGCCGCGACGCGGCCACGGCGATCCGGCCCTCCTGGTCCGGGTACCGCGGGACGACGGCGACCAGGTGCAGGCCCGGCTCACGCCGCAGGGCGTCGGCGAAGAGGCGCGCGACGGGCTCCGACCACAGGTACTGGTCCTCGATGTAGACGAGCCGGCGCGCGCGCCGCATCGCCTTGGCGTACCCGCGCGCGGCGCTGCGCTCCCCCTCCGGCGCGAACGGGTAGCCCGGGGTGCGGTTGGGGTAGGTGCGCAGCATCTGGACCGTCACCGACCCGGCGGCGGGCGGGTCCGGCCGCTGCGGCGGGAGGCGGCCGGCCGAGCGGTCCAGGCGGCGCGCGAGGTCCGGCAGGGCGTGCCACGGCAGGCGGGACAGCGGGGCCCGGTCCGCCCAGCGCTCCCGGAAGACGTCCTCGACGTCCCGGACCGCGGGCCCGCGCACCTCCACCTGCACGTCGTGCCACGCGGGCGTGTCCCCGTACCAGTGGGAGAAACCCTGGGGCTGGTCGTCGCCGTGGTGGTCCGCGTCGTCGCGGCGGCTGTACGCGAGGTCCAGGCCCCCGACGAACGCGACGTCGTCGGCGGGGCGGGACCGGTGGCGCACGACGACGAACTTCTGGTGGTGGCTCCCGAACGGCCGCACGCGCTGGTCCAAAAGGACCTCGCCCCCGTGGTCGTTGACGCCCTCGGCCAGCGTCCGGTTCTGCTCGTGCGAGAACTCCAGGCGGTCCAGGTGCGAGCGCCAGACCAGCCCCTTCACGACGACGCCCCGCAGGGCCGCGTCGCACAGGAGCTCGGAGACGGTCGGCCCGTCGTCGCACAGCTTCTGGCCCGGGTCCCCGCGCCAGCTGGCGAAGAGGAGCAGGTCGCCGGGCTCCGCGGCCTGGACCACCTCGACGAGGCGCTCGAAGTACGCCCGGCCGTGCACGAGCGTGCGGACCGCGTTGCCCGTCGTCCACGCCCGCAGCCGGGTCGCGGGGTTGCCGCGCTGGGAGTCGGTGAGGAGCCAGTCGTGGTGCTCGTCGCCGGGCACCTCCTCCGGGACGGCGAAGGCCGCGGGCGAGGTCAGGCGGAGACCGTCGCGGCGCAGCAGCGCGGGCACGGGCGACGGGCGGAGCACGGGCTTACGGTGCCATGCCGACGGGGGTGGGGGCATGGGCCGGTCGGGTAGGACCGGGGACGCGTCCGACTCGCCCGGCGGACGGGCGGGTGGACGGCCGGCTCGGCGGGCGGGTGGTCAGTGGTGGCCCCGGAGCTTCATGCGCGGCGGCCGGCCGTCCGGGTCCACGAACGCCCGGTACGCGGGCGAGGACAGGACGCGCTGCCACGTCGTCGGCTGCACCCCGACGTCGTGCGTGCGCAGCCGGCCCGGCGGGCGCTCCCCCGGGCTGCCGGCCGCGTACCAGGCGTCCAGCGCCGCCACCCGGGCGCGCAGGGTGGCGACCGCCGTCATCGGGTCGAGCAGGGCGTCGTCGTCGGCGGTCGTGAGGTCGAGGTGCTCGCGCCACAGCGCCAGGCGCAGGTCGCGGGCGAAGACGCGCGCGCCGTCGCCGAGGCCGGCCGGGTCGCGCGGCTCCCGGCCGTCCCGGGCCTCGTCGACGACGGCCGCCGTGAGCTCCGAGTCGTGCGTCCACGAGCGGCGGTTGAAGTTGTCGCTGCCGACCGTCGCCCAGACGTCGTCGATGACGCACACCTTCGAGTGCACGTAGACCGGCCGGCCGACGGCGTTCTCCACGTCGAGGATGAGCACCCGGTCCCCGCCGGCCTCGTGGACCATGTCCAGGGCCTGGGTGTGCCCGTGCAGCGTGATGGGCAGGCGGCGCTCCGCCTCCTGCTCGGGGAACCGGGGGACGACGGCGACGAGGTGCAGGTCCGGCTCGCGGCGCAGCGCCTCGGCGAAGATCGCCGCGACGGACTCCGACCAGAGGTACTGGTCCTCGATGTAGACGAGCCGGCGGGCCCGGCGCAGCGCCTTGGCGTAGCCGCGCGCGACGGTCCGCTCCCCGTGCGGCGCGAACGGGTAGCCGCCCCAGCGGTTGGGGTACGTCCGCAGGAGCTGGACGGTCGCGGTGCCCGCGCGGGCCGGCTGCGGGAGCGGCTCGGGCAGCGGGTCGGGGCGACGCTCGGGCAGGTCGAGCAGGTGCGGCACGAGGTGCCACGGCCGCCGGGACAGGGCCGACGGGTCCGACCAGCGCTCCCGGAACACCTCCTCGACGCACCGGACGACGGGCCCGCGGATCTCGACCTGCACGTCGTGCCAGGCGGGGCGGCCGCCGTACCAGGTGTTGAACGGCATGCGCTGGGGGTCGCCGCGGTGGTCGGCGTCGTCGCGCCGGGAGTGGGCGACGTCGAGCCCGCCCAGGAAGACCAGGTCCAGCTCGGGGCGCCCGGGGTGCCGCAGGACGACGAACTTCTGGTGGTGGCTGCCGAACGGCCGGACCCGCTGGTCCAGGAGCACCTCGCCGCCGTGCTCGTTGACGGTCTGGGCGAAGCGGCGGTTCTGCCGGACGGAGAACTTGAGGCGGTCGAGCTGGGAGCGCCACACCAGGCCGCGGACCAGGACGCCGCGGTGCGCCGCCTGGGACAGCAGCTGGGCGATGGTGGTGCCGTCGTCACGGACGCACTCGTCGGGGTCGACGCGCCAGCCGGCGAACAGCAGCAGGTCACCGGCGCGCATGCGCTCCACGGCGGACGCGAGGGCCGCGAAGTAGGGCCGGCCGTGCACCAGCGGGCGCACCGAGTTGCCCTCCGTCCAGGTGCGGACGGCCGAGAACGGGTTGCCACGCTGGGACGCGGACAGCAGCCACGGGTGGCCCTCCTCGAACGGGACGGCCGCCGGGACGGTGAACCGGGCCGACTCCAGGAGGGGCACCCCGCCGCGGCGCAGCAGGTGGGTCGTCGCGCCGTTGGTCACCGGGGCGGAGCGGGACCCCGTGCCCCGGTACCGGCGAGCCGGGCGCGGCGCGTCGCCGGGCCCTTGCTCGTGCGTCCGGACCGATGAGGTCACCACGGCTCCACGGTCGCACACGTCGCCCGGTCCCGCCGGGCCGTTGGGCCCCGACCTCGCCGTCGTCGAGGTCCGGCCGGACGACGGACGACGGACGGCGGCTGCCGGTCGGCCGCAGCGCGCGACCGACCGGCGGCGCGGCTCACGCCTCGACGACCACCGCGATGACGACCGGGCCCTGGCGGGTCTTGCGCCGCAACGACCGGTCGACGGCCTTGCGGACGAGGTCGTCCAGGCTGTCGACGTCCTCGAGCGCCTGTCGCGGCGCCTTCGCCAGCGCCTGCTCGACGTCGCGCGTCACGCCCTGGAGCGTCTCGGGGCTGACGGCGACGCCCTTGCCGACGAACTCCAGCGGCTCGGCGAGCCGGGCGCCGGGGACGTCGACGATCGCCACGACCGTCAGGACGCCGTTGTCGCGCAGGGCGCGGCGCTCGTCGAGGGTCTGCTCGTCGGCGTGGCCGACCGTCTGGCCGTCGACGTAGATGTAGTCCGCCTGGACAGCCCCGACGATGGTGGCCGTGCCGTCGACGAGGTCGACCACGACGCCGTCGCGCGCGATGACGACGCGGTCCGCCGGCACGCCGGTGCGGATCGCCAGCTCGGCGTTGGCGCGCAGGTGCTTGGACTCGCCGTGGACCGGCATGACGTTGCGCGGGCGGACGATGTTGTAGCAGTAGACGAGCTCGCCGGCGCTGGCGTGGCCGGAGACGTGGACCTTGGCGTTGCCCTTGTGGACCACGCGCGCGCCGCGGTCGGTCAGCTTGTTGATGAGGCCGTAGATCGCGGTCTCGTTGCCCGGGATCAGCGAGCTGGCCAGCAGGACCGTGTCGCCCTCGGTGAGGCGGATCTGGTGGTCGCCGTTGGCCATGCGGGCCAGCGCGGCCATCGGCTCGCCCTGGGACCCGGTGCAGATGAGCGTCACCTTGTCGTCCGGCATGGACTCGAGCTTCTGGGCGTCGACCACGAGGCCGCGGGGCACCGTGAGGTAGCCCAGGTCGCGCGCGATGCCCATGTTGCGGACCATCGACCGCCCGACGAACCCGACCTTGCGGCCGTGCGCGTGCGCCGCGTCGAGGATCTGCTGGATGCGGTGCACGTGGCTGGCGAAGCTGGACACGATGATCCGCCGGGGGGCGGTCGCGAAGACCTGGTCGATGGCCGGCGAGAGCTCCTGCTCCGACATCGTGAAGCCGGGCACCTCGGCGTTGGTGGAGTCGGTGAGGAAGAGGTCGACCCCCTCCTCGCCCAGCCGCGCGAAGTGGCGCAGGTCGGTGATCCGGTCGTCCAGCGGGAACTGGTCCATCTTGAAGTCGCCCGTGTGCAGGACGAGGCCCGCGGCGGTGCGGATGGCGACGGCGAGGCCGTCCGGGATGGAGTGGTTCACGGCGACGAACTCCAGGCCGAACGGCCCGGCGGTGTGCGTGTCGCCGGCCTCGACGTGGACCGTCGACGGCGTGATGCGGTGCTCCTTGAGCTTCGCCTCGACGAAGGCGAGCGTCAGGCGGGACCCGATGACGGGGATGTCGCGCCGCTCGCGCAGCAGGTAGGGGACGCCACCGATGTGGTCCTCGTGCCCGTGCGTGAGCACGATGCCGACGACGTCGCCCAGCCGCTCCCGCAGCGACGCGAAGTCCGGGAGGATCACGTCCACGCCCGGCTGGTGGTCCTCGGGGAACAGCACGCCGCAGTCGACGACGAGCAGCTTGCCCTCGTGCTCGAAGACGGTCATGTTGCGGCCGATCTCCCCGAGGCCGCCGAGCGGGGTGACCCGGAGCGCACCGCGCCGCAGCCGGGGCGGGGGCGAGAGCTGCTGGGTCGAGGCGATCTGCACAAGGGCTCCTGACGGTGCGCGCGCGGCGCACGGGTTCGGGGACGTCGTCGGCGCGGGGGCGCTCGGCGAGGTCCGGGTGGTGCTGGGGTGGTGCTGGGGTGGTGCTCGGGTGGTGCGGGCACTGCTCGGTTCGTGGGTGGTGCGGTCCTGCGGGTCCTGCTCGGTCCGTGGGTGGTGCGGTGCTGCGCTCGGCGGCCGCGGCGGCGTCGTCGTGCGCGGGGTGTCAGTCGGCGGCGTCGGCGAGCAGCGGCGCGAGCTCGAGCTCGGGCCGGTCCCGCTGCAGGCCGCGCAGGCGCCAGACGTCGCGGAAGAGGGCGAGGCGCACGCCGTCGGTGCGGTGCGCGAGCTCGACGCCGGAGACGCCCGCGAGGAGCTCCGCGTCCCGGTCGCTCGCGAGGCGCGCGACGGAGTAGCCGAGGGGTTCGGTGCGGATCGGCGCGCGGAACTCGTTCTCCATCCGGAACGACGCGACCTCGAACTGGAGGGGCCCGACGGCGGCGAGGATCGGCTGGCCGTCGCCGCGCGCCTCGGAGATGAGGACCTGGACGACGCCCTCCTGCTCGAGCTGCGCGACGCCCTTGCGGAACTGCTTGGAGCGACCCGGGTCCGCGACGCGGGCCGCGAGGAAGTGCTCCGGGGCGAAGACCGGCAGCGGCGGGAACTCGACGGCAGGGCCGTCCGGGTCGTGCAGCGTGTCCCCCACGCTCAGCGAGGTGGCGTTGACGAGGCCGACGACGTCGCCCGGGTACGCCTCCTCGATCGTCTCCCGCTCGCGCCCGAACACCGACGCGGCGTACTTGGTCGCGAACGGCCGCCCGGTCTGCGCGTGGGTGTAGACGCCACCGCGGCGGAAGACGCCGGAGTTGACCCGCAGGAACGCCACGTGGTCGCGGTGGTTCGGGTCCATGCCGGCCTGCATCTTGAAGACGACGCCGCTGAACGGCGCCTCGACGGGTCGCGGCGTGCCGCGGACGTCTTCGCGCGGCCCGGGGGGCGGGGCGAGCGTCGTGACGACCTCGAGGAGCTGGCGGACGCCGATGTTGGTGAGTGCCGCCCCGAACAGCAAGGGCGTCGTCTCGCCGGCCAGGAACGACGGCATGTCCAGCTCGGGCAGCAGACCCATGGAGTCCGCGGCGTGGTCGAGCCGGTCGGGCCACCGCTCGCGGGCCTGCTCGACGGTGAGCCGCTCCTCCTCCGCGAGGGTCGCACCGCCGGGAGCGCGCCGGTACGCCATGACGTCGTCGGGGTGGCGGACGTCCAGGAGACCCTGGAGGTCGCCCGCGTCCCCGACCGGCCAGGTCACCGGGGTGGCGCGGAGCTGGATGCGGTTCTCGAGCTCGTCGACCAGCTCGAGCGCCTCGCGGCCCGGGCGGTCCCACTTGTTGACGAACGTGATGACCGGGATGCCGCGGCGGCGGCAGACGGCGAAGAGCTTCAGGGTCTGCGGCTCGAGGCCCTTGGCGGCGTCGAGCAGCATGACCGCGGCGTCGACGGCGGTGAGGACGCGGTAGGTGTCCTCGGAGAAGTCGGCGTGGCCGGGGGTGTCGAGGAGGTTGATGACGACGCCGTCGACCTCGAACTGGAGCGCGGCGGAGGTGATGGAGATGCCGCGCTTCTGCTCCATCTCGAGCCAGTCCGAGACGACGCCGGCGCGGTTCCCCTTGCCGTGGACGGCGCCCGCCTGCGTGATGGCGCGGGCGTGCAGGGCCAGGGCCTCGGTGAGCGTCGACTTGCCGGCGTCCGGGTGGGAGATGACCGCGATGCTGCGGCGGGGGGCGCCGGCGGGGGGCGCCGCGACCGGGTTCGCCGAGGCCGCCGCCGGGGAGGGGGTGTCCCCTTCGGCGGTTGCGGGGACCACGGGCGAGTCGAGCATCGAGTGGCGAGTCTACCGGGGCCGGTGGGAGGGGCCGGGTGCGGGGGTCGTGCTGGGGTGCGCGGGGCGGGTTGCCCTGGGGGACCGACCGGGCCGTGTCGGTGGTCGCTCGTACAGTTGTTCGAGTC
>NZ_AXCW01000005.1 GCF_000603945.1 Actinotalea ferrariae CF5-4
CTTGGGCGCCGGGGGCGGGGCCACCGGCCGGGCCGACCCGGACGGCGCCGTCGTCGGGGTGCCGGCGGGCCGGGGCACGAGCGCCTTGATCCGCGGGATGAGCTCGCCGGCGACCTGCGCCATGGCCTGCTGCACGCTGCCGACGTTCGCCGGCTTGGTGACGTAGTCGTCCGCGCCGGCCGCGAGCGCGTCGAGCGTCGCGGTGGCGCCGCGCTCGGTCAGTGTGGAGAACATGACGATCGGCCGCCGGAAGCCGCTGCGACGCAGCTCCCGGACCGCCTGGATGCCGTCGCACACCGGCATCTCGATGTCCATGGTGACGGCGTCCGGCTGGAGCTGCTCGACCTTGTTCTGCGCGATCTGCCCGTTGGCGGCGACGCCCACGACCTCGATCGCCGGGTCCGACGACAGCGCGTCGGTCACGAGCCGGCGGATGACGACGGAGTCGTCCACCACCAGGACTCTGATGCGTGACACGGGGACCTGCCTTCGGGTCGGACGCCGGACCTGCCGGACGGAGGGGGCGTGCGAGGGGGGCGTGCGAGGGGTCAGGCCGCGGTGGCCCGGGTGACGTCGAGCGCGAGGAGCAGACCGGTCTCGAGCTTGTAGGCGCCGAGGATGACGTCCCGCAGGGCGGGGTCGAGGGTCTCCGGGGGCGCCTCGAACTGCTCGTCGTCGACGTCGATGACGTCGCCGATCTCGTCGACGAGGAGGCTGACCGGCTCGCCGTCCACCTGGACGACGACCATCATCGGCTCGGCGTCGGCAGCGAGGGGCTCCAGCCCGAGGCGGGTGCGCAGGTCCACCGTGAGGACGACCTGGCCGCGCAGGTTCACCAGGCCCGCCACCCCGTCGGGGGCGTGCGGGACCGGCGTGCGGACCTGCGACCGCAGGGCCTCCTGCACCTTGAGGACGTCCACGCCGTAGCGCGCACCGTCCAGCACGAACGTCGCCAGCTGCCGGCTCATCGCACACCTCCCGCGAGGACGTCATGGGCGCCGGCGTCCGCCAGCGCGGTCAGGGCCACCATGTCCGCGGGGGTGAGCCCTCCCGAGCCGGGCGTCGGCGCCTCCGCGTAGAACAGGGGGTCGACGGCCGCGATCGCGGACCGCACGTCGAGCAGCTCGGTGACGCGGTCCTTGAGGACGGTCGAGCCGACCAGCCCGTGGTCGCCGAGGTCGGAGTGCGCCGCGGCGTCGTCGTCGACGATGTCCACGATCTCCTCGACCACGATCGCCACGCTGCGGTCCCCGCGGGTCGAGACGACCACGGTGAGCTCGTCGCGGTCGGTGACCATCGAGCCGAGCAGGCGGTCCAGGCGCACGACCGGGGTGATGGACCCGCGGTACTGCACGACCTCGCGCCCGCCGACGTGCTCGAGCATCGCCGCGGGCAGCGTCTCCAGGCGCGTGACCACGGCCAGGGGGATCGCGACCCGCCGGTCGCCGCCGATCCCGGCGACGAGGACCTGCACCGTCTCGCGGTGCACCGCGTCGGCGGCGGTGGCGCTGCGCTCGGCGTCGACGACCTCGACGCCCATGCAGCGCCGGCCGATCGCCTGCACGTCGAGGATGAGGGAGACGCGGCCGTCGCCCAGGAGCGTCGCGCCCGCGTACAGCCCGATCGCCTTGAGGCGGGGCGACAGCGGCTTGACGACGATCTCCTCGGTGTTGAGGACGCGGTCGACCACCAGGCCGAAGCGCAGGGTGTCGGCCTGGAGGACGGCGATGACCGTCGAGGCGTCCGTCGGCCGCTCGGGCGCGCCGAACACGTCGCGCAGGTCCACGAGCGGGAGCAGCTCCCCGCGCAGCCGGTAGACCGCCGCGGAGCGCACGTGCTCGATGCCGCCGGCACCGGCCGCGCCGGTGTCGAGGGCGACCAGCTCGAGCATGCTCACCTGCGGGATCGCGTAGCGCTGACCGTCGCACTCGACCGTCAGCGCGGGCATGATCGCGAGCGTCAGCGGGATCCGCAGGCGCCACGTCGTGCCCCGGCCGACGACGGACTCGACGTCCACCGTCCCGCCGATCGCCTCGATCTTCGTGCGGACCACGTCCATCCCGACGCCGCGGCCGGAGACGTTGGTGACCGCCTCGGCCGTGGAGAACCCGGGCAGGAACAGCAGCTGGAGCAGCTCGGCGGGCGCCATGGCCGAGACCTGGCGTGCGGTGCGCAGGCCCCGCTCGACGGCCTTGGCGGCGACCCGCTCGGGGTCGATGCCCTTGCCGTCGTCGATGACCTCCACGACCACCTGGCCGCCGGCGTGGTAGGCGCGCAGCGTCAGGAGCCCGGCCGCGTTCTTGCGCGCCGCGACGCGCTCCGCCGCCGGCTCGATGCCGTGGTCGACCGCGTTGCGGATGAGGTGGGTCAGCGGGTCCTTGATCGCCTCGAGGAGGCTGCGGTCCAGCTCCGTGTCCCCGCCGACCATCTCCAGGCGCACCTGGCGGTCGCACGCGGCGGCCAGGTCGCGCACCATGCGCGGCACCTTGGACCAGACGTGCTCGATGGGCTGCATGCGCGTCTTCATGACGCCCTCCTGCAGCTCCGAGGCGATGAGGCTCAGGCGCTGGGAGGCGCGGACGAGGTCGATGTCGGCGGCGTCGTCGGCGAGACGGGTGATCGCGTTGCGGGCCAGGACGAGCTCGCCGCCAGCGCGCGGACGGCGTCGAGGACCTCGGTGCGGGGCATGGTCGCGACCCTGCGCGAGCCGGCGCCCGACGACGCCGTCGGGCCGCTCCACCCGTGGAACCGCCCGCCGCACGGCCGGCTGTGGACGCCGACCCGGCAGTGAGGCACCTCGGCACCACGCTGAGTGAAGAGTTCGTCGCCCCCAGCCGGACCAACCCTTCACGGGACTCGTGCGTGCGGCACCGGCGACGGGGTGCCGCGATGGGAAGGGCCGGAGCCCCTCTCCACCTCGGCACCGCCGCTCGGTGAAGGGTTGGTCGCCCCCAGCCGGACCAACCCTTCACGGGACTCGTGCCGGCGACGTCTGCGAGGGAGTGCCGCGATGGGGATGGCCCGAGCGCCTTCTCCACCTCGGCACCGCGCTCGGTGGAGGGTTGGTGGCGCCCAGCCGGACCAACCCTTCACGGGAGTGGCGGGGCACGGGAGTGGCGGGGCACGGGAGGGGCGGGCCGCGGGAGTGGGGCGGCCGAGGCAGCCCGGCACATGACAAGGGCCGCACCCTCGTGGGTACGGCCCTCGCCTGGCACCTGCTGACCGGCGGCTCCAGCCGCTCAACAAGCTCCGTTGTGGCAGCCCGGGGGCTGCGGGTCCTCAGACGGCGACGCGGTGCTGCGCGACCTTCGGCAGCAGCGTCTCGACCATGTCGTGGTCGGGGGTGCACTGCGTCGGCACCTGGGCGACCGTGGCCGCCGTCGTCGCCGCTGCGGCACGCGCCGCGACCTGCGCGAAGTACGCCCGACGACGGCGCTCGGCGACGCCCTCGGGGCGCTCGGCCGACGGCACGAGGTCGGGGTCGAGGCTCGCGTTGATGCCGTCCTTGAGCAGGCCCAGCGCCTCGGTGCGCAGCTGGCTGATCCGCGACTGCGTGACACCGAGCTCGTCGGCGAGCTCCGAGACGGGGCGGTCGTGGAAGAAGAGCTGCTCCACGACGTAGCGCAGACGCTCCGGCAGCGCGGCCACGCCGGCGCCGAGGAACTGGAGGCGCTCGTTGACGAGGAGGGCCTCCTCCGGGCCCATCGTCGTGGAGGCGACCGTGTCGGCGATCGAGCCGTCGAAGCCCTCGATGGACAGGACGCGCGTCTCGGCGTCACCGCGGGCGGCGTCGACCTCCTCGACCGCGACACCCATGGCCTCGGCGAGCTCGTGCCGCATCGGGGCGCGGCCCAGGGTGCCGGTCAGCTCGTCGGTGAGGGTGGTGATCCGGCGGGCACGCTGCCGGGCGCCGCGGGAGACCCAGTCCATGCTGCGCAGCTCGTCGACGAGCGCGCCGCGGATCCGCAGCGCGGCGTAGCGGGCGAAGGGGACGCCCGTCGTCTCGTCGTAGGAGCGGGCGGCGCGGACCAGGGCGAGGTGCCCGGCCGAGACGAGGTCGCTACGCGACACGTAGCTGGGAACGCGGGCCAGCATCGCGTTCACGTGGTAGCCGACGAGAGCGAGGTTCTCGGTGACGAGCCCGTTCGTCGGGTGCTGGGTGGGAGCCGTGGGAGCCATGGACGAGTTTTCGGGGCGCCCCGAGCTCCACTTGAGACCCGCCGACGGGTGAAGAACCAGGCCCCGGGACATGTCGGCCAAATCACATTCCTGCAGTTCAGCGACCTGTCCGGCGATGTCCCGGTGTGTCCGTTTCCCAATACGGACATCCCGGGTGCGGCGCCCACCTTAACGTGACGTACGTCACACTCAGCCGACTCACCCGTTCGGCCCACATGCCGCCCCCCGTCCGTCGTGGGGTGTCCGCCAGAGGGGCGGGCCGCAGGGCAATTCATCACAGGACCGCTCAACCGTCCGATAGAGCCTGTTGACACGGCGTGGTCGCCCCGCGCCCGACAGGAGGAGACGGTCGATGGGTCTGAACGAGCTGTCCGGGGTGCTGTGGCGCGAGCGCCAGCTCCTCGAGCTGCTGCTGTTCAAGCTCGAGGAGGAGCAGCTCATCCTCACCAGCGGCAAGTCCCAGTGGCTCGGCCACGCGACCCGCGAGGTGGAGAGCGTCCTGGACCAGATCCGCGGCGTGGAGCTCGGGCGCGCGATCGAGGCGGAGGACGCCGCGCTGGAGCTCGGGCTGGAGGAGGGCAGCAGCCTCCTCGCCCTCGCCCAGCGGGCCCCGGCGCCCTGGGACGCGCTCCTGCGCGACCACCACCAGGCGTTCGTCGACCTGACCGACCAGATCAACGCCCTCGCGGTCGCCAACCGCGAGCTCCTCTCCACGTCGCACCGGGCCACGCAGGAGACGCTCATGACGCTGCAGGACTCGGTCCGCACCTACGACCCGACGGGGGCCGCCACCGGCGCCACCGGCAGCGTCCAGCTCCTCGACCAGGCCCTGTGAGGACGGCGTGAGCACCTTCTCCGGACTGAGCACCGCGCTCTCCTCCCTCATCGCCCAGCGTCAGGCGCTGGACGTCGCGGGCCAGAACATCGCCAATGCCAACACCGTCGGCTACACCCGCCAGCGGGCCAACCTGCAGTCCGTCGAGGCGCTCACGGCGCCGACGATGTTCTCCAACCAGCTCGCGGCCGGCAACGGCGTCAAGGTGACGGACATCGCCCGCCTCGGCGACGTGTTCCTCGACGCGCGCGTCCGGGCGGAGACCGGGACCGCGGCGTTCCAGAAGGCCCAGGCGCAGTCGCTGGACCGGCTGCAGTCCACGCTCACCGAGCCCTCGGCCACCGGCTTCTCCGCCTCGCTGCAGGAGTACTGGGCGGCCTGGGAGGACGTGGCCAACCGGCCCGACGACGCCGCGGCGCGCAAGGTCGTGCTCGGTGCCGCCGAGACGGTGCGCGCGCAGATCGCCGCCGGGTACCGGTCGGTCGAGACGCAGTGGAGCCAGATGCGCACGGAGACGGACACCCTCGTCACCGAGGTGAACTCGACCGCCGCGGAGGTCGCGAACCTCAACGAGCAGATCCGGTCGATCCTCGTCTCCGGAGGCTCGGCGAACGAGCTCATGGACCGGCGGGACCTCGCGATCACCAAGCTCTCCGGGCTCGTCGGCGCCGAGGCGCGCCACCGCGAGGACGGCACCGTCGACGTCATGGTCGGCGGCAACGCGCTCGTCCGCGGCGTCCAGGCCAACGAGGTCGTCACCCGCGGCAGCTACGAGATGGGCCCCGGGACGTCGTCGGACCCGGTCCACCTCGAGTGGAGGAACACGGGGACGCGCCTGGACCCGGGTTCCGGCCGCCTCGCGAGCCACCTCACGGACCTGTCGGACCGTGGGCTGCTGGCCGGCGCCGCGCAGACCTGGAACCAGGTGGCGTCCGCCCTGGCGGACACGGTCAACGCCGTCCACGCGACCGGCATCGACCAGGACGGCGGGACCGGCCAGGCCTTCTTCGCCTACGACCCGGCCCGGCCCGCCGCCAGCCTCAGCATCGCCGTCACGGACCCGCGACAGGTCGCCGCCGCGGCACCGGGTCAGGGCGCGCTGGACGGCTCCTGGGCGCAGAGGCTGTCGGGCCTCGGCCTGGAGGCAGGCAGCCCCGACCTCGTCTGGCGCTCGTTCGTCGTGGACCTCGGCGTCCGCACCCGGGCGGCCGAGCAGCGGGCGACCATCACCGAGACGGCGCGCGCGACGTCCCAGAACCTTCAGCTCTCGCAGGCCTCGGTCGATCTCGACGAGGAGACCGTGATGATGCTGGCCACGCAGCGCGCCTACGAGGGCGCGGCGCGGGTCCTCACCGCGGTCGACGAGATGCTCGACGTCCTCATCAACCGCACAGGCCTGGTCGGGAGGTAACGCACCGTGATCAACCGGGTGACCCACCAGACCGTGCAGCGGTCCACCCTCGCCAACCTCCAGCTCAACCTCGACCGCATGTCCGGTCTGCAGGGCAAGCTGTCCAGCGGCAAGGTGATCACCAAGCCGTCCGACGACCCCGCCGGCACCGCCCAGGCCCTCCAGCTGCGGGCGGACAAGCGCGGCGTCGAGCAGGCGGCCCGCAACGCGTCCGACGGCGCCGCCTGGCTCACGACGATTGACAGCGCGCTGACCACCTCGCTCGGCTCCCTGCGCCGGGCGCGTGACCTCACGGTCCAGGGCGCGAACGGCGCCGCGGGCCAGCAGGCCCGGCAGGCGATCGCGATGGAGATCGAGGGCCTGCGCGACGCGCTCCTGTCGCAGGCCAACACCACCTACCTCGGACGCTCGGTGTTCGCGGGGACCAGTGGCGCCGGGTCGGCGTTCACCATGACGCCCGCGACCGCCGGGCCGCCGGCGACGCCGCCCGTCTACGCCTTCACCGGCGGCGAGGGCACCGTCGAGCGGCGCCTCGCGCCCGACGCCGTCGTCCGCGTGGACGTGGACGGGTCGGCGGCCTTCGGGGCTCCCGGCTCGACCGTCTTCGAGGTCCTCGACCGGATCGCCGCGGACCTGCGCGCCGGCGGTGACGTCGCCCAGCACCTGTCAGCGATCGACACCCGGATGGAGGCGATGCTCGGCGAGCTGGCGGGCGTCGGCACCCGGCACCGGCAGGTCATGGACGCGCAGCAGGGGATCGAGAAGTCGCTCATGGACCTGAAGGGATCGATCGCCGAGGTGGAGGACATCGACTTCGCGGCCGTCATCGTGGAGCTCCAGTCGCAGGAGGTCTCCTACCAGGCAGCCCTCGGGGCCACCTCGCGGGTGCTCCAGCCGAGCCTCATGGACTTCCTGCGATGAGCGTCCTCGTCTCCGTGGCCACCACGACCGGCCGGGACGTCCCCGAGCGCCTCGAGTTCGCGGCGCCGCCGCCCGGCATGCTCGACCTGCGGCGCTTCACGCTCAGCCCGCTGGACGACGTCGGCTTCCTGTTCGCCCTGCGCAGCGACGACGACCCGGGCGTGCGCCTGTTCGTCGTGCCTCCGCTCCCGTACTTCCCGCAGTACGCCCCCCGTCTCGACGCCGAGACCCTCGGCACCCTCGGGGTCGGCGACGCCGGCGACGGCGAGACCGAGCCCGTCCTCCTGGTCGTCGTCCACCCCGGTCAGGACGGCATGCCGCCGACGGCGAACCTCCTCGCCCCGGTCGTGGTCAACCCGACCACCGGGGCGGCCCTGCAGGTCGTGCTCGACAGCGACGAGTGGCCCTTGCGCGCGCCCCTGGGCGCCCAGGAGTCCGCGGCCTGACGGGACCTCGATCGTCTCGACGGCCCGGACCTGTCATGAGGCCACCGTCGGCGCCGATGGGGTCGACGACACCACCACCCGTCCCGGCAGGAGTCACCGTGCAGCCGTCCTCGCAGCCCGCCCCGACCGGGGGCCTCGACCCGTCCACCGGCGCGGGAGGGCACCCGACGGCAGCCACCGTGCCCGGCACCGTGCACCGTCGCCCTGTCGTGACGCTCGACGGGCACGTCGTCGGGTACTCGGTCACGGTGAGCCTCGACCCCGGGCCGGATGCGTCCGACGACGCCCAGCGCCTGCACGACGCGTACCTGGCCCTCGACCTCCCGAACCTGGTGGCGGACCGCTTCGTGCTGCTCCCCGCCACTCCCCTCATGCTCGAGGGCTTCGTCCCGACGCCCGTCGTCCCGGGCCGCCTCGTGCTGACGCTGCCGGCCGGCTTCGAGCTGACGGCGGACGCCGCCACGCGCGCCGCCGCCCTGCGCGGCCTCGGCATGCAGCTCGCGCTCGACGGCTACCGCGGGGAGCCGGCGCAGGACCCCCTCCTCCCCCAGCTGTCGTTCGTCCTCGTCAGGCACGCATCCGGTCCGCTCGCGCCGCTCGTCCACGCGGCGCACGCGGGCCAGGCGCGCGTCCTCGTGACGGGTCTGACGGACCGCGCGGCGGAGGACGAGTGCCGGGCCGCGGGGGTGGACGGGCTCGTCGGCACGTCGGCGGCCCCCGCCGAGGCGGCTCCCGCGGAGGGCACGACGCGCGTGTTCCGGGCGGGCGAGGCGCAGTGCCTGGCGCTGCTGCACCTGCTGCACGAGGAGGAGCCGGACTTCGGCGCGATCTCCCAGGTGATCGACACCGACCCCGTGCTGGTGCTCCGCGTGCTGCACCTGGTCAACAGCGGCGCGTTCGCGCTGCGGCACAGCGTCGACACGGTCAGCCAGGCGGTCGTGCTGGTGGGGGTCAAGGAGCTCCGGACCTTGGTGTCCGCGCTCATGCTCGACGCCCGCCCCGACGCCATGGACAGCCTCTGGCTGATCCTCGCGCGGGCGCTGACGTGCGAGACGCTCGCGCAGGACTCCGCGGCCTACACCGTCGGCATGCTCTCGGCCCTGTCGGAGCAGCTGGGGATCCCCGCCTCGGTCGTCGTCGAGAAGGTGGGCGTCTCCCCGGCGGTCGCCGACGCGGTGCGGTACGAGTCGGGCGAGCTCGGCAACGTGCTCCACGCCGTCCGGGCGCACGAGCGCGCCGACACCCTCATGGTCATCGCGGCGGGCTTCCAGCCCGAGGAGCTCTCGGCGGTCTACATGCGGTCGGTCTCCGACGCGCTGGAGACCGCGCGCGCGGTCACCCGGCAGAACCAGCTCTGACGTCCGGTCCTCGTGGCCGGCGCTCCACCCCGCGCGTCGGCGCTCCGGCGACGCGCGGGGTCGGTGCGTCGCGGTCGCGTGACGCGCGGGGTCGGCGCGTCCGACGTCAGGCGACGCGCGTGGGCGGCACCTGCGTGCGGCTGGGGTCGCGCTCGGCGAGGTGCCCGACGGCGTCGTCGATCGCGGCCATGACGTACTCGTCCAGCTGGACGCCGGACGCCCGGACGTTGTCGCGCACCTGGTCGGGGCGCGAGGCGCCGATGATCGCGGCGGCCACGTTGGGGTTCTGCAGCACCCAGGCGATCGCGAGCTGCGCCATGGTGATCCCCAGGTCGTCGGCGATCGGCTTGAGCGCCTGCACGCCCGTCAGCACCTCGTCGTCCATGAAGCGCTTGATCATGTCTGCGCCGCCCTTGTCGTCGGCGGCACGGCTCCCCGCGGGCGCGGACCGGCCCGGCTGGTACTTGCCGGTGAGTACGCCCTGCGCGACCGGTGACCACACGATCTGGGAGACGCCGACCTCCTCCGACGCGGGCACCACCTCGGCCTCGATGACCCGCCACAGCATCGAGTACTGCGGCTGGTTCGAGATGAGCTGGATGCCGAGGTCCTTCGCCAGCGCGTGGCCGGCCCGGATCTGGTCCGCGGTCCACTCGCTCACGCCGATGTACAGCGCCTTGCCCTGACGGACGACGTCGGCGAACGCCTGCATCGTCTCCTCCAGCGGCGTCTCCACGTCGAAGCGGTGCGCCTGGTAGAGGTCGACGTAGTCGGTGCCCAGGCGCCGCAGCGAGCCGTGGATCGACTCCATGATGTGCTTGCGGGACAGCCCGGTGTCGTTGTGGCCCTTGGGCCCGGTCGGCCAGTAGACCTTGGTGAAGATCTCCAGCGACTCGCGGCGCTCCCCGCGCAGGGCGTCGCCCAGCACCTCCTCCGCGACCGTGTTCGCGTAGACGTCCGCGGTGTCGAAGGAGCTGATGCCGACGTCCAGCGCCGCGCGCACGCACTCCACGGCGGTCTCGTTCTCCACCTGCGACCCGTGCGTCAGCCAGTTCCCGTAGGTGATCTCGGAGATCTTCAGGCCGCTGTTGCCGAGATACCGGTGCTGCATGGGGTCGCTCCTGCGCGTCGTCGGTGGGGTGTCGCGGGTGGGATGTCGCGGGTGAGGTGTCGGTGGTGGGTGCCGGGTTGCCGCTGTCTCCGATTCGACCACACGCCACCGACACCCGGTGGCCGAAGGGTCAGTCGGGCGGACCAGCAGGTCCGGGGACCGCGCAGACGTCGCCGACGCAGCCCGGGCCGTCGCTCCCGACCATCTGCAGGCCGGGAAGGGCAACGGCGTCGCCCTGGCCGCCGAGGCCGTCGCCCCGCCCGACGGTGAAGAGCGGCACAGCGGCAGGAGGCGCCGTCGTCGGCACAGCGGCAGGAGGCGCCGTCGTCGGCACAGCGGGAGGCGTCGTCGTCGGCCGGTCCGCCGGCGGCGCGGCTGCCGCGGGGCCCCCGTCGTGGGCCACGGGCGCCGTCGTCGGACCGCTCACGCGCCGGACCCGCCGACCGGCACGGCCTGGTGGTCCGCGGCCGCCTGGGCGAGCGCCCGCGCGAACACCTCCGCCTCCTGCGCGCCCGAGACGCCGTAGCGCCCGTCGACCACGGTGAACGGAACCCCGGAGATCCCGTAGGCCCGGGCCTGGGCGAAGTCCTGCTCGACGGCGTCGGCGTGGCGCCCGTCGGTCAGGGCCGCGCGCGTCTCGCCCGGGTCGAGCCCGACCTCGGCGGCCAGCTCGACGAGGTCCTCGACGCGTCCCACGTGCCGACCCTCCTCGAAGTAGGCGCGGAACAGGCGCTCGACCATGGCGTTCTGGAGACCGTGCGCGGCGGCGTGGTGGAGCAGCTCGTGCGCGGTGAGCGTCGTGGTGTGCTGCGCCGTGTCGAACCGGTAGGCCAGGCCCTCGGCGGCGGCGATGCCGGTCACCTGCTCGAGCATCCGGTCGACGTGCTCGGGCGGCATGCCCTTGTGCACCGCGAGGAAGTCCGCCACGGAGCCGTCGAAGTCGACCGGCGTGTCCGGTGCGAGGAGGAACGAGTGGTACGTGACCTGCACGTCCAGCGTGCCGCCCTGCTCCCGGTACAGCTCGAGCCCGCGCTCGAAGCGCCGCTTCCCGATGTAGCACCACGGGCAGATGACGTCCGACCAGACGTCGACGATGATCGCTGCGCTCATGTCCGTGGGGAACGGACGAGAGGTGTCCTGCATTCCGCGAGGCGCCCTGGGGACTGCCGCGCTGCCGTGTCGGTGTCGGCTGCTTCACTCGTCCGATGGACAGCACCCGCCCGACGACGGCGCACGACGTCGCCCTGCTGCGTCTGGTCGCCCAGCGGCTGGCCGGCCCGCGCGCGGCCACGGCTCGCGAGGCGGTCGCGCACCTCGCGGCCGTGCAGGGCCAGGACCTGCCCGGTGCCCTGCGGTCGGTGGCGCTGCGGACGGACGGGACCGTCGCCGACGTCGTCCGGGCGCTCGACGCCGGCGAGGTCGTCCGGACGTGGCCCATGCGCGGGACGCTGCACCTGGTGGCTGCGGAGGACCTGCCGTGGATGGTCGCCCTCATGACCGAGCGGCCCCGGACGGCGGCGGCACGCCGGCGGGGGCAGCTCGGGCTCACGGAGGACCACCTCGCGTCGGCGAGGGGCGCTCGTGGAGGCCGCACTCGCCGACGGGCGTGGGCTCGCACGGGCGGAGGTGCTCGCGCTCTGGGCCCAGGCAGGTCTGCCGACGGCGGCCGGGGCCGGCTACCACCTCCTGGCGTTCCTGGCGCAGACGGGCGTGGTCTGCCTCGGCCCGGTCCGCGACGGGGAGCAGCTGTTCGTGCTGACGTCCTCCTGGGTCCCGGGCGGTCGGGTCCTGGGGCGTGACCTGGGCGAGGAGGAGGCGTTCGCCGAGCTGGCGCTGCGGTACGTCCGGGGTCACGGTCCTGCCACGGCCCAGGACCTGGCGCGGTGGACCGGGCTGCCGCTCGGGCCGGTGCGCCGCGGCCTCGCCGCGGTGGCGGACCGGCTGACGACGCTCGACCTGGACGGCCGGTCGCTGCTCGTGGACCCGGCGCTCCTCGAGGGGCTCGAGACCCACCGGGAGGACGCCCGACGCACGATGCTCCTGCCGGGCTTCGACGAGATCGTGCTCGGGTACGCCGACCGGTCCGTCACGGTCGCGCCGGAGCACGCCGACCGGATCGTCCCCGGTGCGAACGGCGTCTTCCGGCCCACGGTCGTCCACGACGGCCGCGTCGTCGGCGTGTGGCGCGTCGTGGGAGGCGGGAGCCGACGGCGGGTCGAGGCCGAGCCCTTCGAGGACTGGCCGCTCGGGGTGGCGGCGGAGGTCGAGCGGCTCGGGGCAGCGGTCGTGGAGGACGCGGCCGCCGGCGTCCGGCCCTAGGTCGGGCTCCGCATCAGGGGCGCGCCTCGGAGCGCGGTCCGTGCGCCGTCCCCCGGTGTGCCATCCCCCCGGTGTGCCGTCCCCCCGTGGGTCAGTCATCGCCCCGTGTGTCATCCCCCGGTGAAGACGGTGATCGCCAGGGGAGCGCCGAGATCGTCGCAGGCAGCGCCGAGGAGCCCTTCCGCGTCGTTCCACTCGGGGGAGCGCACACCGGTCGACTCGGCGTACCCGCCGGCAGGGACGGCCGGCGCGATCTCCTGCAGCTCGCCGATCGCGGTGCGCACGGCACTCCCCCCGGTCGAGGGCAGACGGTCGAGCACGCGGGTCGCCAGCTGGTACCAGCCGTCACGCTCCTGCGCCTCCATGC
Source organism: Actinotalea ferrariae CF5-4 (assembly GCF_000603945.1). GTDB lineage: Bacteria > Actinomycetota > Actinomycetes > Actinomycetales > Cellulomonadaceae > Actinotalea > Actinotalea ferrariae. Next base: position 12,948 of record NZ_AXCW01000005.1, read on the forward strand.
GGCCGCCGGCGAGGCCGAGGTCGGCGTTCTCCACGATCGTCAGCACATCACCGAACGCGGCGCAGACGGCGGCGTCATCCGGAGCCCCGTCGTCGGGCGGCGTGGCCGGGGACGGCTCCTCGGCTGCGGTACTGGCCTGGGGCGCCTCGATCTCCTCTGCCTGAGGCTCGCCGTCGGCACTGCAGCCACCCAGGACCGCCGTGCTCAGGACCGCCGCCGAGACCGCTGCCCATGTCTTCGTCCGCATCTGTCCGTGCCCCCTGTGTCGTCGTCTGATCGGTACGACCGAACGTCGGAGAGTCTGCCGCCGGCCCCACCTTCACAGCGTGGGGACACACCCGAGGTCGCGTCCTCGCTGATGCGCCGTGACAGGTGGATGCTGGAGACCCGTCCGAGCGGAGGCACCCATGGGCACGCTGATCTACGCGGCGAACATGTCGCTCGACGGCTACCTCGAGGACGTGACCGGTTCCTTCGACTGGTCGGTGCCCGACGAGGAGGTGCATGCGTTCTGGAACGAGCACGAGCGGCAGATCGGCACGTCGCTCTACGGCCGCCGCATGTACGAGACGATGCGCGTCTGGGAGGACGACGACTGGTTGGCGGACGAGCCGGCCGTCGTCCGCGAGTACGCGGGGATCTGGCGGGCCGCCGACAAGATCGTCTACTCCTCGACGCTCCCGGAGGTGACGACAGCGCGGACGAGGATCGAGCGGCGCTTCGAGCCCGAGGCGGTGCGACGGCTCAAGGAGACGTCCGCCTCGGACCTGAGCATCGGCGGTGCCGGGATCGCGGCGGAGGCGTTCCGGCACGGCCTGGTCGACGAGTGCGTCCTGCTCCTGTGCCCCGTGACGGTGGGCGGCGGCAAGCCGGCCCTGCCCCGGGACGTGCGTCTCGACCTCGAGCTGCTGGACCACCGGCGTCTGGGCAACGGTGTGATCGCTCTGCGCCACGCGGTCCGCGGCATCGCCTGACCGACACCGCACGCTGGGACAGGGGCGCGGCGTCCGTCATCAGCGCGCGGCTGATCGGTGGATGCGTCGGCGCCGTGATCGCTACCTCCTCCGCCGCCGTCCGCGCTCTCGGCTGCGGAGCGCCAGGCCGACGACGGTGAGGGCGATGCCGATCCCGAGAAGCGTGGCCGTGACGCCGGACGCGAACGAGACGTGTCAGTGGTCGCCGATAGCCTCGTACACATGTTCGACAGGGTGCTGGTGGAGCGGACCGCGGAGGACGACGTCGCGGCCGCCCTCGCCTATGCCCGCTCGCACGCCGGTCGGTCCATCCCGTGCCAGGACATCGCCGTGCGGTGGGCCTTGGCGAACCCGCACGCGGCACGTCTCGCCGCGGCCCGTCCCGGCCCGGCACTCGCCGCCCACCTGGTGGACCTCGGGGTCGCGAACGCCCCGAGCGAGGACCTGCTGGAGGCAGTCGGTGCGTGGGACCGGCTGGCCGCGTGGGTCGTCGCCCAGCAGGCGCGGGTGCTCCAGGAGCTCCACCGCCGGGTGGAGCTCTCCACCTGGGCCCAGAAGGGCCTCCAGGACGAGGTCGCCGGGACGCTCGCCGCGTCCGGTCGTGCGGTGAAGGTCCTCCTCGACCGGTCCCTGCAGCTCGCGGCGGCACCCGAGGTCCACGACGCACTCCTCGAGGGCGTGCTGTCCGTGCGCAAGGCCGACGTCCTCCTGCACGACACGGGGATGCTGTCCGGCGTGGAGGCCCGGCGCGTGCACGAGCAGCTGCTCCCCGAGGCCTCCCGTCTGACGGCGCCCGAGCTCGGGGCCGCGGCCCGCCGAGCCGTCCTGGAGATCGACCCGGACGCCGCCGAGCACCGGCACCGTCGCGCACGCGAGGACCGGACGGTCGTGCTCGAGCCGGCTGCGGACTGCATGGCGACGATCCGCGCGTTCCTCCCCGCTGTGGAGGCCGTGAAGGCGATGCGAGCCCTCGACGCCGTGGCCGCCACCGCCGCTCCGGACGATCCTCGCGGCATCGACGCACGGCGGGCCGACGCGCTCGTGGACGTCCTCGCCGCAGTCCTGGACCGGGGCGTGGCCCCCGACGGGGAGGTCCTCCGCACGCGCAAGGGCCGTGCACCCCGGCTGTCCCTCACCATCAGCACCGACGCGCTGGCCGGGGCGTCCACGACGCCCGGTCATCTCGACGGGTACGGGCCGGTCCTGCCGAGCCTGGCGCGCCGGCTGGCGCAGGAGGCGACGTGGCACTTCCAGCGCACCGACCCGGCCACCGGGGAGGCGCTCGAGCAGGCCGGCAGCCGGTACCGCCCTCCGGACTCCCTGCGCTCGGCCATCGTGGCCCGCGACGTGACCTGCACCTTCCCCGGCTGCCGCATCACCGCGGAGGTCTGCGACCTCGACCACACCATCCCCTACGACGACACCCGTGAGCCCGGCGCGCAGACGAGGCGCAGCAACCTCGCGGCACTGTGCCGCCACCATCACCGGCTCAAGACGCACACCACCTGGAGCCCTCGCCGTGACCCGGCGTCCGGCGTCACCATCTGGATCTCACCGCGCGGCAAGCCGTACGCGCGCGACCCCGTTCGGGCACCCGGCGAGTCATGGCCACGACACGAGGACGGACGAGCCGGACCCCACCGTCCGGGTGGACCGGGCCGTGCTCCCGGCGCTCCGGGTGACCGGGGCGGGACCGGTGACGTCGGCGACCCCAGGGACAGGGGCGGGACCGGTGACGTCGGCGACCGCAGGGCCCGCGGCGACACCAGTGACGTAGGCGACCCTCGCGACTTCAACGAACGCACTGACCTGTGCGACGTGAACGACCTGGGCGACCCGGACCACCTGGGCGACGTGAACGACCTGGGCGACCCAGACCACCTGGGCGAACCTCCGTTCTGAGCTCCGATCGCGTCGGTTGCTTCGGCCGCGAGCTCAGGACGCCCCGAGGTGGAACACCATCGCCTGCCCGGGCAGGAGGAGCGCGCCCGGGAGGCCGACCTCCGCGAGCAGGCGACCACTGAGGACGAGGTCGTCGTCGTCCAGCAGGGTGCCCGGACCACCTAGCCAGCCGTCCCCCTCCAGCCACGCGGGAGGGCGGGGCTCGAGGGTGCGCGGGGGGTCGCCGATGGGCAGCACCCGCACCACGTAGTCACGGTCGGGGTCCAGGCCCGGGAACCGGACCGGCGCCGGCAGCGCCGCGCGCGGGGCGGCGAGCGCGACGTGCGCGAAGACCGCCTCGCTGAGGTCCTCGGCCACGACGCCGTGCACCTCGACAGCCGGATCGCTCGCGTCGACCCGCACCACCGTGCCGCTGTGCAGCAGGCCCCGCAGCTCGCGGTACTCCTCGATCCACCGACGCACGTGCTCCCGCTCCGCGACGGACGCCCGCGTGAGGTCCCACTCGAGCCCCGCGCTGAGGAACAGCGCGGTCACGAGCCGGAAGCCCAGGTCGCTCGCCCGCCCGGTGGTGTGCGCCGGCGACGGCCCGACGTGGCTGCCCAGGTACTCCGGCGGCAGCAGCAGCGTGGTCCACCGCTGGATCGCCTGGCGCTCCATCGGGTCGTTGTCGTCGGAGGTCCAGAACCGGTCGACCCGCTCGAGGATGCCCAGGTCCACCCGAGCCCCGCCCGACGCGCACGACTCGACCTCGACCCCCGGGTGCCTCCGGCGCAGCTCGTCCAGCAGCGCGTACAGAGCAGCCGTCTGCCCGTGAGCACCCTCGGTCAGCAGGTCCCGGTTGTGGTCCCACTTGAGGTAGGCGATCGGGTACTCGGCCAGCAGCGCGTCGAGCCGCTCGAGCACATGGGCCCTGGCGTCCTCGCGCCGCAGGTCCAGCACGTGCTGGTGCCGCCACGTCGGACCGTCCGACAGCAGCCACTCGGGGTGGGCGCGGGCGACGTCCGAGTCGGGGCTCACCATCTCCGGCTCGACCCACAGCCCGAGCTGCATGCCGAGCCCGGTGACACGCTCCGCCAGCGGGTGGAGCCCGTCGGGCCACCGCCGCTCGTCGACGAACCAGTCGCCGAGCGCGCGCCGGTCGTCCACGCGCCCCCGGAACCAGCCGTCGTCGAGCACGAACCGCTCCACCCCAACCTCGGCGGCGACGTCCGCGAGCGCCCCCAACCGCTCCAGGTCGTGGTCGAAGTAGACCGCCTCCCACGTGTTCAGCGTCACGGGCCGCTCCCCCGGCACCGGAGACGTCGCGCGCACCCACCGGTGCAGCCGCGCGGACAGCCCGTCGAGCCCGTCCCGGGACCACACGGCGACGACCCACGGGGTCGTCCAGGACTCACCGGGGCCCAGGTTCAGCTCGCCGGGGGCGAGCAGCTCGCCCCCGCCCAGCACCGTCCGGCCGAGCGTCGAGCGCTCGACCCAGTGCCGGGTGTCCCCGCTCCACGCCACGTGCAGGCCCCACACCTCGCCGGACCGGAAGCCGAACCCGGGTGTCCCCGCCACCACGAGCAACGGGTGGTCGTGCCCCGGGCGCCCGTGCCGGCCCTCCCGGCTCCACACTCCGTCGCCGACGGCGTGCCGCTGCGGACGCCGCTCGTGCGCCCACGTCCCCGAGAAGTCCAGGACCTCGGCGGCGCGCTCCGGCACCGGCAGCACCGCGTCGAGGGACGCGACCTCGAGCCGGGCGTCGCCCTCGTTGGCCCACGTGTGCCGCAGCCGCAGCACCCCCTGCGCGGTGAGCTCGATCTCGGTGGTGACCCGCAGCCCGCCGTCGGCCGTCAGGTCCAGGCGGACCGAGGAGTGCTCGGTCGCGACGTCCCGCAGCCGCAGCGGGGGCAGCGGACGACGCACAGGACCCGCGGTGCCGGTCGAGCGCGCCGAACCCGGCCATTCAGTCGAGCCCGGACCCGGCAATTCTGTCGAGCGCGAACCCGCCGACGCTGCCGAGCCCGTCGACCCGGCCTCGTGGCCGACCCATCCGCTCACCCCGGGCCGACCGCTCCAGGCCTCGTGCAGCGTCGGCAGCAGGCTCAGCCGGAACGGCACGTCGACCGCGCTCGGCGGGACGGCCGGGACCTGCGCGTCGACGAGCCGCTCGGCCGCCGCCTCGTCGAGGTCACCGAGGTCGGCGCCCCAGTGCACGACGGCGGGGACGGCGGCGCCGCGGGCGTCCAGCAGGACGCTCGTCCCGGCGGCACGGAGATGGACGATCACGGCAGCGCTCCTCACGTCGGACAGGCAGAGGCCCGGCCCGCGTCGTGCTGCGGGCCGGGCCGTCGCGGGCCCCGCCCGCCGGGATCACCGGCGGGCGGGACCATCAGATCACTCGGCGACCGGGATCGACTGCGCCTCGAGGGCCGCGATGGTCGACTCCTGGCCGGCCTCCAGCGCCTCGCCGAGCGTGCCCTGACCGGACACGGCGGCGGAGAAGCCGTCGGAGACGTCGTTGTAGACCTGGGTCATCGTCGGGCCCCAGACGAAGTCCGGCGAGACCTTGGCGCCCGCCTCGCGGAACACCTCGTAGATCTCCTGGCCGCCGTAGAACTCGACACCCTCGGACAGGGCCGGGAGCTCGATGCCCTCCTTCGTGGCCGGGTACAGGTTCGCCGCCTCGATGAGCGCGTTGAGCGCCTCCTCGGAGGTGTTCAGCCACAGCGCGAACTGCGAGGCCTCGTAGAGGTTCTCCGTGCCCTTGAAGACGGCCGTGGTCGAGCCGCCCCAGTTGCCGCCGCCGTCGACGCCCTCCCACTGCGGGGCCGGCGCGACGCGCCACTGACCCGCCGTGTCCGGCGCGCCGCTCGCGATGGAGTTCGCGCCCCAGACGGCGGAGATCCACGTCCAGGCCTGACCCGTGTTGTAGGCGTTGTCCCACTCCGTCGTCCAGCCCGGCAGGCTCGAGACGAGGTCGCGGTCGATGAGGTCCTGCCAGTAGTCGGCGACCTGCATCGACGCGTCGGAGGTCAGCGAGACCTCCCACGCCTCACCGTTGTTGTTGAACCACGAGCCGTCGGCCTGCCACACGAAGCCGGCGAACTGGTTGATGTCACCCGTGGAGAAGTTGGTGATGTAGCCACCCGCCTCGCGCACCTGCTCGGCGGCCGCGGCGTACTCCTCCCACGTCGTCGGGATCTCGATGCCGGCCTGCTCGAAGAGGTCGGCGCGGTAGAACATGGCCATCGGGCCCGTGTCCTGCGGGATCGCGTAGGCCGCGCCCTCCTCGCCGAGGCCGACCTGGCTCCAGGTCCAGTCGATGAACTGGTCGCCGGCCGCCGCGACGTCCTCGCAGACGGCCAGGTTCTCCAGGCCGTCCTGCACGCGGAAGTTCGGCAGGGCGTCGAACTCGATCTGGCCCAGGTCCGGCGGGTTGCCGGCCTCGAGCTGGTTGAAGAAGTTCGCGTAGGTGCCGCCGTTGCCGTTCGGGCCGGTCTGCACCTCGACCTGGATGTCGGGGTTCGCCTCGTTCCAGATCGCGACGACGTCCTCGATCCCGGGGATCCAGGACGTGTAGGTGAGGGTGACCGGCTCGCCGGCCGGCTCGCAGGCGCCGGACTCGGCAGCGCCGCCGCCGGCCGCTGCCTCCTCCTCGCCGCCGCCCGCGTCGGAGCAGGCTGCGAGGAGCAGGGGTGCGAGCAGGGCCACGCTGACCGCTCGTGTGGTGGTGCGCATCAGTTCCTTCTTCCGGTCGGGGTGATCGGTCCAGAGGTGCTGGGGATGGTGCTGGGGATGGTGCTCGGGTGGTGCTGAGGTGGTGCTAAGAGGGCCTGCTCGACGGGAGCGGGTCCTCGGGACGGGTGGTGCGGGATGAGCGGCGGGGCCGGGTGGCGCCGCCACGGACCTCAGGGGAGGGCCGCGGGGGCACGGCGGGCGGTCACTTGATCGCCCCCGTCCCCAGTCCGGTGCGCCAGAAGCGCTGCAGGAGGAGGAACAGCAGGATCAGCGGCACGATCGAGACCAGGGCCCCGACCAGCACGTAGAGCCGCAGCTCCGGCACCTGGTTGACGACGGAGTTCCAGTTGTAGAGGCCGAGCGTCACGGGGAAGAGCTCGCTGTCCCGCAGCATGATCAGCGGCAGGAAGAAGTTGTTCCAGATCGCGACGAACTGGAAGAGGAAGACCGTCACCAGCGCCGGGAACATGAGCCGGACGGACACCGTGAAGAAGGTCCGGACCTCCCCCGAGCCGTCCAGCCGGGCCGCCTCGAGGAGCTCGTCCGGGACGGACGCCGCCGCGAAGATGCGCGTGAGGTACACGCCGAACGGGCTGACGATGCTCGGCAGGAACACGGACCAGAAGGTGTTGGTCGCGTTGATCTCGCTGAAGATGAGGAACAGCGGCAGGGCGAGCGCCGTGGCCGGCACGAGCACGCCGCCGAGGACGACGTTGAAGAGCAGCTCGCGCCCCGGGAAGCGGTACTTCGCGATGGCGTAGCCGCACATGCCCGCCAGGAGGGTGGCCAGGAGGGCACCGCCCCCGGCGTACGCGATGCTGTTGCCGAGCCACTTGACCAGGACGCCGCCCTGGTAGTCGAACACCGCGGCGAGGTTCTGCCCGAGCTGGACGTCCGCGAACCAGAGCGCGTTGGTGCCGGTCAGGTCCCCGCGGCTCTTCGTGGAGGCGACCAGGAGCCACCAGATGGGCGTGAGGAAGTACAGCGTGAAGACGCCCATGACGAGCATCGCGCCGGTGCGGGACAGGATGCTCTCGCGCGGGCCGGAGGCGGGCGTGCCGGCGCGGCGGTCCCGCGTGCGGGCGGCGGCCCGGGCCGACGGCGGCGTGGTCTCACCCGGGGCCGTCGCGACGCGCGCGTCGCCCGTGCCGGGCAGGTGGGCTGCGGGGGTGCTCACTGGAACGCCTTCCGCTGGGTCACCTTGAGGAAGGTGAAGGACATGATGAACGTCGCCAGCGCGAGGACCACCGAGAAGGCGGCCGCGAGGCTCGGGTTCGGCACGGACGCCGTGGAGTAGACGAGCAGGTTCGGGGTGAAGTCGCTCGTCACCGACGAGGTGAAGGACTGGAACACCTGCGGCTCGGCCAGCAGCTGGAGCGTGCCGATGATCGAGAAGATCGCCGTGAGGATGATCGCCGGCATGACGAGCGGGATCTTGATCGACCAGGCGATGCGGAACTGGGACGCCCCGTCGAGCCGCGCGGCCTCGTAGACCTCCGTCGGGATCGCCAGGAGGGACGAGTAGATGATCAGCATGTTGTAGCCGACGTAGACCCAGGTGACGACGTTGGCGATGGCCCACAGCACCAGGTCGGCGGACAGGAAGTTGATCTCCGCCGTCAGCGGCCGGAACGGCGACAGGTTCGGCGAGTACAGGAAGCCCCACATGATCGCCGCGATGACGCCCGGCACCGCGTAGGGCGCGAAGAACGCCAGGCGGAAGAACCGCCGACCGCGCACCAGGGGCGAGTCGAGCAGCAGGGCGAAGACGAGCGCGAGGCCGAGCATGACCGGCACCTGGACGATCCCGAACAGCAGCACCCGGCCGATCGACTCCCAGAACGCCTCGTTGTCCAGGACGTTCCGGTACTGCGCGAGCCCCCCGAACACCTCGGTCGGCGGCCCGAACGTGCCCTCCCGCTCGACGACCCGCGTCGACTGCCACACCGCGTAGCCGATGGGCAGGAGGTAGAACAGCGCGAAGAGGGCGCCGAACGGGGCCACGAAGACCGCGATCGCCGACTTGTGGGCGACCTTCGTCTTGTTGACCGGTGACGGCGCCGTCCTCGCCGGCGCGTCCAGTGCGGTGGTGCTCATGGCGTCTCGTCCTCCCTGACGACGCGCACGGCGCCCGGGGGCACCCGCAGCGTCTCCGTGCGGACGCCCTGGGTCAGCTCGTGACCGGGCACCGGCACCTCGACGACGTCGTCGCTGTGGTTGATGACGAAGAGGTAGGACGCGCCGCCGTCGTGCGCCCGGCGGACCACCTCGACCTGGGGACCGGCGGCGGGCATCGGGGTGACGCCGGCGTGGGTGGCGACCGCGCAGACCAGCTCCGCGGCGTGGGTCGCGTCCAGCGCCGTGGCCACGTACCAGGCCGTGCCGTGGCCGTGCTCGTTGCGGGTGATCGCGGGGACGCCGGGCAGGGGGCCGTCGACGTGGTGGGCCACGGCCTTCGCGGTGACCGTCCGCAGGTGCTCGGTCCACAGGCTCGCCGTGGCGCCCGAGTCGAGCGTGACGGTCTCGCCGGGCAGCAGGGGGTGGAACTCCTCGGTCACCACACCGAGCATGTCTCGGAACGCACCGGGGTAGCCACCGAGGCGCACCCGGTCGTCCTCGTCGACGATCCCGCTGAAGAAGGTGACGACCGCGTGCCCGCCGTCGGCCACGAACTGCTCGATCGCGGCCGCCTCGGCGTCACGGACGAGGTACAGCTCCGGCACGACGAGCATCCGGTACCGCGCGAGGACCTCGGGGGCCGCACCCGGCGGGACGACGTCGACGGCGAGGCCGGCAGCGCGCAGGGCGCCGTACATGGCGTGGACCTGCTCGAGGTACCGGACGTCGCCGGAGGGCCGGTTGCCGCCGTCGGCCGCCCACCAGCTCTCGTAGGAGAAGACCAGCGCGACGTCGCTGCGGACGGTGCTGCCGAGCACCTCCCGGAGCGTGTCGAGCGTGCGGCTCAGCTCCAGGACCTCGTGCCACGTGCGCGACGACGTCCCGGCGTGCGGCAGGAGGGCGGAGTGGAACTTCTCGGCGCCCTGGGCGGACGCGCGCCACTGGAAGAAGCACAGGCCGTCCGCCCCGCGGGCCACGTGGGACATCGAGACGCGCAGCATCTCCCCCGGGGCCTTGGCCACGTTGACAGGCTGCCAGTTCACGGCGCTCGTGGAGTGCTCCATGAGCAGCCACGGGCGGCCGCCGGCGATGCCGCGCGTCGTGTCCGCCGCGAACGCCAGCTCGAGGTGCGGGTCCGGCAGGCGGTGGTCGAGGTAGTGGTCGTTCGCCACGACGTCCATGTCCGGCGCCCAGGCGAAGTAGTCCATGTCGCGCTGGTGAGCGGTGACCATGAAGTTCGTCGTCACGGGGATCGTGCTGTGGCGGCGGATCACCTCCGCCTCGGCGCGGTACTGCCCGAGCAGCTCGTCGGAGCTGAAGCGGTGGAAGTCGAGCACCTGCGTCGGGTTGGAGGACGAGACGGTCTCCCGCGGCGGCAGGACCTGCTCGAACGCGCCGTAGCGCTGGCTCCAGAACGACGTCCCCCACGCGGCGTTGAGCGCCTCGACCGTGCCGTACCGCGCCCGCAGCCACTCCCGGAACGCCTCGGCCGACGTGTCGCAGTAGCAGAGCGAGTTGTGGCAGCCGAGCTCGTTCGAGACGTGCCACAGGCGCACCCCCGGGTGCGTACCGAAGCGGCGGGCGACCTCCTCGACGAGGGCGAGCGACCGCTCCCGGAAGACCGGCGAGCTCGGGCAGTACGCCTGCCGCCCGCCCGGCCAACGCGTGGTGCCGTCGGCCATGACGGGCAGGATCTCGGGGTGCAGCGTCGTCAGCCACGGCGGCGGGGAGGCCGTCCCGGTGCCGAGGTTCACGCCGATGCCGTGCTCGTGGAGCAGCGCGACGACGGCGTCGAGGCGGCTGAGGTCGAAGCGTCCCGCCTCGGGCTCCACGTCCGACCAGCCGAAGACGTTGACCGCGACGAGGTCGACGCCGGCCTCGCGCATGAGGACCACGTCCTCCTGCCACACCGACGGGTCCCACTGCTCGGGGTTGTAGTCGCAGCCGAACGCGAAGCGCTCCGGGACGAAGCGGGGCCGGTCCGCGCCGGCACCGGCCACGTCGCGGGCCCCGGCGGGGGCGGCGTCGCGTGCGGCGGTGCTCATGGCGCTCCTTCGGGTGCGAGCCCGACGCGACCTCCGCCACGTCGGCTCTGACGTTTCTGTGACCGTTCACAGAGAGCAGGACCGAAGTCGGGACTGCGTGTTCTGTGACCGTTCACAGACGCTACGTGCGGTGATCGAGGTGTGTCAACACATCCGACCAATGCCGCCCAAAAGCGATCACGGGACGGTCACGGTGCGGTTGCGGCGCGGTCACGGCGGGCACTCCCCCGCCACCCCTTCGGCCGCACGGCGTCCCGGTCGGGACCCGGCCTGCGGCTAGCATCCGGGCATGTCCACCAGCGGACGCCCCCGGCGCGCGACCATCCGCGACGTCGCCCTGGAGGCCGGGGTCTCCCGCGGCACGGTGTCCCGCGTCCTCAACGGCGAGCCCTACGTCTCCGCCCAGGCCAGGGCCGCGATCGAGGCCGCCGTCGCCAAGGTCGGGTACGTCCCCAACACGGCCGCCCGGAACCTCGCGCTCCAGCGGGCGCAGGCGATCGGCTTCATCGTCCACGAGCCGCACGAGCTCTTCCTCGAGGACCCGAACATCGGCGCGATCCTCCTCGGGGCCAACCGGGTGGTGTCCGGCGCCGACCACCAGATGGTCAGCCTGGTGATCGACTCCGAGCGGGACAGCCGTCGCGTCGCCCGGTACCTGAGCGGCGGCTTCGTCGACGGCGCCGTCGTCGTCTCCGCCCGGCAGAACGACTCGCTGTTCGGGGCGATCGGCCGGCTGAGCATCCCGGCCACCCTGGTGGGCCGGCCCCCCGCCGACGTGTCCGTCCCGTGGGTGGGGATCGACAACCGGGGCGCCGCCGCGGCGATCACCGGGCACCTCGTGAGCACCGGACGGCGACGCATCGGGATGATCGCGGTCGCCCTGGACCGCGACTCGGGCGCCGACCGGCTGGCGGGCTTCCGCGAGGCGCTGGGCGACCGGTTCGACGAGCGCCTCGTCGTCGCACGCCCCCTCTACGAGTACACCGCCGGGCGCACCGCGATGGAGGAGCTCCTCGAGCGCGACCCCGAGGTCGACGGCGTGTTCGCCGCCTCCGACGCCGTGGCGGCCGGCGCGCTCGACGCCCTGCGGGCGCACGGCCGGCGCGTCCCGGAGGACGTCGGCGTCGTCGGCTTCGACGACTCCTCCTGGGCCCGGCGCACGCACCCGCAGCTGACGACGGTGCACCAGCCCGCGCGACTCCTCGGGGAGCGCGCGGCGGAGTCGGTGCTGGCGCAGCTGCGCGGGGAGTCCCCGGAGCCGGTCGGCACCCTGCTCGAGACCCACGTGGTCCTGCGCGGATCGGCCTGAGGAACCCGCCCACCACCCGCCGACGTCCCCCGCGGCGCGGGACCTCCGTCCCTCGACGACCCCTCCGCACCGGCGGACGGTGGAGAGGTCGCGGGACGTCGCCACGTGGAGGTGGGCACGATGCGGACGTTGTCCATCATCAAGGCCGACACCGGCGGGTGGGTCGGTCACTCGTCGGTCCACCCGGACCAGGAGGCCGCGGCCGGCCGGGAGCTGCGCCGCGCGATCGAGTCGGGGCTCGTCGACGACGCGCACGTCGCCTCCTGCGGCGACGACCTCGCGCTGATCATGAGCCACCGGCACGGTGCGGACGCGCAGGTCGTGCACAGCTTCGCGTGGGACGTCTTCCGCCGGACCAGCGCGGTCGCCGACGAGCTCGGCCTGCACGGCGGGACCCGCGACGACGTCGTCGGGGCCGGGAGGAAGCGGGCTGGGCCGCACCCGGCCGGGGCGGACCGCGCCGCAACGGACGGGGCCGAGTCGGACAGGGTCCAGTCGGACGGGGCCGAGCCGGACGGGGTCCGGTCGCACGGGGTCGAGTCGCACGACGTCGAGCCGGACGACGTGACGCCCGACGGCGAGCTGCGCGGCCCGGGCCTCGGCTACGCCGAGCTGGAGATCGGCGAGGAGCGGCCCAGCGAGCCGGTCCTCTGCTTCCTCACCGACCAGGCCCAGCCCGGGGCGTGGAACTACCCGCTCTTCCGCACCTTCGCCGACCCCTTTACCTCCTCAGGCCTCGTCGTGGACCCGGCGATGCGCGAGGGGTTCGTCTTCGAGGTCTACGACCTGCAGGAGAACACTGCGGTCGAGCTCGCGTGCCCGGCGGAGACCTACGACCTGCTCCTGTACGTCGGCGCCCCCTCCCGCTACGTGATCCACTGCGTGCGCTCCGCGGCCACCGGCGTCGTCGCGGCCGCCACGAGCACGCAGCGGCTGTCGCTCATCGCGGGCAGGTCGGCGGGGCAGGACGACCCCGTGATGATCGTGCGGGCGGAGTCGGGGCTGCCCTCGGTCGGTGAGGTGCTCGAGCCCTTCGCCTTCCCCTACTCCGTCGCCGGCGGCCTCCGGGGCGCCCACCGCGCGCCCCTCATGCCGGTCGGCCTGGACGACGCCCACCCGACGCGCTCGGACGGGCCACCGCGCGTCGTCTGCCTCGGCTTCCAGCTCACGGACGGCGAGCTCATCGGCCCGCGCGACATGTTCGCGGACCCGTCCTTCGACCGCGCTCGGTCGCGGGCCGTCGAGGTCATGGACCACTACCGCCACCACGGGCCGTTCGAGCCGCACCGCCTGGCGCCCGACCCCCTCCGGGGGACGACGACCCCGGTCCCCGACGAGCGGCTGGCGTCCCGGTGGGTGCCGCTGACGGCGGCCGACGTCCGCACCCCGGAGGCCTTGCGGAAGGCACGGCAGGCCCGCGAGCAGGCCGCGCAGGACCATCGCGCGCCCGGTCGACCGACCGAGAAGGAGGTCAGCGGGCCGTAACCCGTGCGAGGCAGTCGCGCTCAGGCGATGACCAGCACCTGCACGAGCAGGATCTTCACGATGATCCCCAGCGCGAAGAGCGCGGCGTACCCGGCCTCGACGCGCTCGTCGACCACGCGGGACCCGGCGTAGGCGAGCACCGCCGGCTGCCCGACGAGCCCCGCCAGCGCCCCGGCAGCGCGCGGCGCGCTCACCCCCACGGCGCGGGCGCCGAGCACGAACAGGACGGACGCAAGCCCGACGACGACGACGCCCACGAGCACCACCCGCAGGCCCGTCGCGGTGAGCGCCTGCTCGGCGAACGCCTGCCCCGACGCGAGCCCCACCGCGGCGAGGAAGAGCAGCAGCCCGAGCTGCCGGATGGTGAGGTTCGCCGCGAGCGACATGCGCCAGACGAGCGGGCCGGTGCGCTCGAGCCGGCCGAGCACCATGCCCGCCAGCAGCGGACCGGCGGCCGAGCCCAGCGCGAAGGCCACCCCGCCCGGCAGCGGGAGCGTGACGAGCCCGAGCAGCAGGCCGAACGCCAGGCCGCCGCCCACGGTGACGGGGTCGATCTCGGACACCCGCCGCTCGGAGTCGCCGAAGAAGTCCTGCACCTCGGCCAGCCGCTCCCGCGGCACGACCGCGAGCACGCGGTCCCCCACCTCCAGGGTGAGGTCGTCGCGGGCGAGCAGGTCCAGGTCGCCCCGGCGCACGCGCGTGACGACGCCGTCGAACCGCCCGGGCATGTCCAGGTCGGCGACGGTGCGTCCGGCGATGCGCCGGTCCGACACGACGAAGCGCTGGTTCTCCACGGTGGTCCGGTCGTCCGCCAGGTGCTCCTCGACGCGCACGCCCAGGTGGGCCACGGCGGCGTCGACCGCCTCCTGCGGGCCGACGACGACCACCTGGTCCCCCGGGTGCAGCAGCTCGTGCGGCGCGATGACCCGGGTCCGGCTCCCGCGGGCCAGGTAGGACATGCGCACGCCCTGGTCGCGCACGCCGGGGACGTCGTCGAGCGTCGTCGTGCGCTCGACCTGCGCGGTGACGGCGAGGAGGCCGAGCCCGGCCGCCGGCTGCGGGTCGCGCGGCCCCGGCCACCGCCGGGTCACCGTCGCGGCGACGACGAGGATCGCGACCGTGACGCCGACCGGGTAGGCGAGGGAGTAGCCGACGGCGGGCTCCTGGCTCTCCGCCGCGGCGACCGCGGCCGCGAGCGCGGGGGTCGACGTCAGGGCACCGGTGAACGTGCCGGCGGTGAGCGGCCCGCCGAGGCCCGCCAGGCCGCCGAGCCCGAACGCGGTCGCCGCCGCCACGAGGATCGCGCCGACTCCGACGGCCATGAGCGGCAGCTGACGGCGCAGGTCCCGGAAGAAGGTGTTCCCGGCGGCGAGCCCGACCGTGTAGACGAACAGCGCGAGGCCCAGGGTCTGCACGAGGGCGAGGCCCTCGCCCAGGCGGGGGTCGAGCGCCCCGACGGCCAGCCCCACGAACAGCGCTCCGGCCGGGCCGAACCGCACCGGCCCGAAGGGGACGGCCCCCAGGACGGTGCCGAGTGCCATCACGACGACGATCGCGAGCAGCGGTGACGCCGCGACGACGTCGAGGACGGAGGTCACGCGAGGGGCCGGAGGGAGTCGATCACGCCCCCGACCGTAGATCGGGAAGCCGTCATCCCGCAGGTCGACCTCGGCCCGGGCGCCCCCCCAGGGCGTCAGCTCGCGAGCGCGAGGGCGTCGCCGTCGGACGCGAGCGCGGGGTCCAGCCGCGTGAGGGTGCAGGGGCAGGCGGCCTGGTCCGTGCTGGGTGCCGCCTCGCGGACGGCGTCCTTCCGGGTGGCCCGCCCGGCGCCCGCCCGGCGGACGACGACGATCGTCATGACGGCGATCGGCATGTTGACGATGCTCGGAGCGCCGAGCCAGAAGGACCCGATGCCGATCGCGTGGACGAGCCACAGGACGTTGCCGGCGAGGGAGAGCACCTGCGTCGGGAGCGCGATCCCGGCGAGGCGTTCCGGGTCGTGCCGGTCGCGCCACACCCGCAGGCCCTGCGGGAGCCACAGGAGGAGGCCGGTGATCGAGGCGAGCAGCCCCGACACCTCGGTGAGCAGCGGCACGGGGGGACTCCGGTCGGGTGGGGGCGCGCGGACGCGGCGGAGGAGCGGGGGAGGGCGAGTCAAGGACGAGCTGGGGCCGCAGCGATCCGCGCGGGCCTCCCCCAGTGTCGACAGCCGGGACCGCTCTCTGAGGGGACCTCCGTCTCACGCCGGGGTGGCGTGGGCCACTCCCCACCGTCGTGTGCAGCACCGCGCGCTCGAGGACATGTCTTCCTTGGAACTTTCTAGCCTCCCGGCGTTATTGCTTCCGTGGAAGATAGAGTGCTTCCCGTGGCTGACGACCGCATCCGGCGCACCGTGGACGCCTGGCAGGACGCGCGTCCGGACCTGGACGCGACGCCCGCGCTCGTCCTGGAGCGCGTCCGGCTGATCGCCGACGCCCTCGACCTGCGCCTGCGCGCTCCGCTCGCCGCGGCGGGCCTCGGCCGGGGGGACCTGGACGTCCTCGTGGAGCTCCGGCACGCCGGCGCCCCGGACCTGCGGCCCGGTGACCTGCAGCGACGCCTCGGTGTCACCTCCGGTGCCGTCACCAAGCGGGTCGACCGCCTCGCCGCACGCGGGCTGGTGACCCGCCGGGTCGGCGCCGACGACGCCCGGACCCGCACCGTGACGCTCACCCCGGCGGGGCTGCGCCTGACCGACGCCGTCGTCGCGGAGGACCTCGCCGCTCAGGCGGCGCTGCTCGCGCAGGTGGGCCCGGCGCAGCGGGCCCTCCTGGACCACCTCCTCGCCGAGCTGCTCCGCAGCGTGACGAGTGCGACGCCCGCGTCCCACGAGCCTGTCGGCACTGTCGGGCACCCGCCGCGCGCGCTTCCGCCCGACCGGCCCGGCATGATCGGCGCATGACCGCCGACCGCCTCGGGATCGGGCTGGCCGCCGTCGGCCGCCCGTCCTACATCACCCCCGGCCGCACCGCGGACCTGGGCGCCGAGCGCGCCCCGGAGGCCCTGGAGCGCCGGACGCACACCCTGCTCGACGCCGCCGTCGCCGCCGGCGTCCGGTACGTCGACGTCGCGCGCTCCTACGGTCGCGCGGAGGAGTTCGTCGCCGCCTGGCTCGCGGGGCGGGACTCCCGGGAGGTCGAGGTCGGCTCCAAGTGGGGCTACCGGTACGTCGGCGACTGGCGCCTGGACGCCGACGTCCACGAGGTCAAGGACCACTCCGTCGACGCCTTCCGCGAGCAGTGGTCGCAGAGCGACCGGTTCCTCGGCCGGCACCTGGGCCGGTACCTCGTCCACTCCGCGACCCTGGAGTCCGGCGCCCTCACCGACACCGCCCTGCACCGCGAGCTCGCGCGGGTCCGCGACCGCGGGATCCGCGTCGGCATCTCGACCTCCGGCCCGCACCAGGCCGACGCCGTCCGGACGGCCCTGGACGTCGTCGTCGGCGGGGCTCCGCTGTTCACCGCGTTCCAGGTGACGTGGAACCCGCTGGAGCCCTCGGTCGGGCCCGCGGCCGCGGAGGCGGCCGGGCGCGGCGCGCAGGTCGTGGTCAAGGAGGTCGTCGCGAACGGTCGCCTGACCCCCGGCACCGACGACGACGCCCCGGGTGCCCGGCACGTCGTCGGCCTGGCGCGCGAGGTCGGCGTCCCGGTCGACCAGCTGTGCGTCGCCGTGGCGCTGGCGCAGCCGTGGGCGTGGCGCGTGCTGTCCGGCGCCGCGACGACCGAGCACCTGGCGTCGCACGTCACCGGAGCCGGGCTCGGGCTCGACCCCGCCGTCGTCGCCGAGGCGCTCGGCGCCCCGGAGGACCCGGCGGCGTACTGGGCGGCCCGGTCGGACCGCGCCTGGAGCTGACCGGGACGACGACCGGGGTTCGACGGGTGCCCGGTCAGTCCTGCAGACGCGCCCGCAGCTCGTCGGCCGGCATCGGCCGCGCCAGACCGAAGCCCTGCCCGAGCAGCCCGAGCGCGGCGAGGAACTCGCGCTGCTCCGGGGTCTCGACCCCCTCCGCCACGCACTTCACACCCAGGCCCTCGGCGAGCGCCGCCACCGACCGGACGATCGCCGCATCGGTGCGCGTCGTCGGCAGCCCCGCGACGAAGCTCCGGTCGATCTTCAGCGCGGTCACGGGGAACTGGCGCGCGTAGCTGAGCGAGGCGTAGCGCGTGCCGAAGTCGTCGAGCATCACCCCGATCCCGAGCTCCCGCAGGCGCCGCAGGCGGTCGGTGGTGCCCGGGGAGAGCTCGAGGAGCGCGGACTCGGTGAGCTCCAGGTGCAGCCGGGCGGGGTCGCAGCCGACGGCCTCGACGACCTCCAGGACGCCGTCGGCGAAGTCGACCCGCGCCACGTGCTGGGCGGCGACGTTCACGGAGACCTCGAGGTCGCCCCGCCCGAGACCGTCCCAGGCCACGAGCTCCTCGCAGGCGTGCCGCAGCATCTGCCGGTCCAGCAGGTGCAGGACGCCCTCCTCGGTGGCGATCTCGAGGAAGTCGACCGGGAGGAGCAGCTCGCCGGCGGCGCGCAGCCGGCACAGGCACTCGGCACCGACGAGCCGGCCGGTGCGCAGGTCGACGACCGGCTGGAAGTACGGCACGAGGTCACCGTGCTCCAGCGCGTGGCGCAGCTCGGCGCCGACCCACTCCCGCCGGGCGAGCTCGGCGCGCAGCTCG
Organism: Actinotalea ferrariae CF5-4; assembly: GCF_000603945.1. Taxonomy (GTDB): domain Bacteria; phylum Actinomycetota; class Actinomycetes; order Actinomycetales; family Cellulomonadaceae; genus Actinotalea; species Actinotalea ferrariae. The sequence goes on from NZ_AXCW01000005.1 coordinate 31,207, forward strand.
GCGTCGTGCACGCGGTGCTGGTTCTTCCCCTGCGCCTTGGCGCGGTAGAGCGCGACGTCGGCGAGGTGGCGCAGCTCGTCCGGCGTCGGCGTGCTGGTGCCGGGACCCGGTCGGTGGACGGACGCCCCGACGCTCGCCGTCACCTGCACCGGGGTGGCCGCGAGCCGGAAGGGGCGCGACGTGGCGGCGAGCAGGCCCTCCGCGAGGGCGCTCGCCGCACGCTCGTCCACCTCAGGAGCCAGCACGGCGAACTCGTCGCCGCCGAGCCGGGCGAGCAGGTGCCCTTCGCCCAGGCTGCCCTCCAGCCGGCGGGCGAGCTCGACGAGCAGGTCGTCGCCCGCCGAGTGCCCGAGCGTGTCGTTGACGGCCTTGAAGTCGTCGAGGTCCAGGAGCAGCACGGCCAGAGGCCGTCCCGCGGCGGCGGCGGCGAGCGCGGCGAGGACCGCCTCGTCGAACGACGCGCGGTTGGCCGTGCCTGTGAGCGGGTCGTGCAGCGCGGCGCGGCGCAGCTGGGCGTGCAGGCGGGCGCCGTGCACCGCGATCCCCGCCTGGTGCACCAGGCGAGCGTGGGTCTCCAGGTCGTCGGCGGGGAACGACCGCATCCGGCCGTACGTGGCCTGGTAGACGCCCACGAGTCGACCCTCGAGGCGGACCGGCGCCGCCACCAGGGAGCGGACGACTCCCGCCGGCCGGCCCGTCGTCGTCACGTCGAAGACCGTCACCGGCTCGTGGGCGCGGCAGGCCTCCTCCGCGGGCAGGCCGCCCGCCGGGTCCAGGAGCGACGGCGCCAGGTCGTCGGCACCGAGCACGCAGTGCCGGCGGATCTCCTGGGTGTCGGGGTCCACGAGCCAGACGGCGACACCCACGGTCGGGGCGATGGAGTCGACCGCGACCGCGACGGCGGCGGCGACCGCCGCGAGGTCCGGCGCCTGGGCGAACGCGGTCACCGCGTCGTGCAGGATCCGCAGCCGCCGCTCGGAGGTCTCGGCGGCGAACCGCGCCCGCAGCAGCTCGCGCTCGTAGGAGCGCCGCTCCGCCGCCTGGACGAAGGAGGTGCGGACGACGACGACGGACGCGTCGTCGCGGACCACCGTCGAGCTCGCGAGCACCGGCAGCCGGTCGCCGTCGGCGCCGCGGAGGTCCAGGGCGACCTCGCGGACCTCGCCGCGGACGTGCAGGAGCGGCAGGTAGTGCGTGTCGAACCACGTGCGGGAGCCCGGGGTCAGCAGGTCGCGCAGGTCCGTCCCGAGGACGGCGCCGCGGTCCAGCCCCGCCCAGGAGAGCAGCGTGCCGTTGACGCGCAGGACCCGCCCGCTCGCGTCCGTGGAGACGTACCCGAACGGCGCCCGCTCGTAGAGGTCGCCCAGCTCCTCGAGCACCTGCGTCATCGCGATCCACCGCCTCCGCCCGCCACGAACGCGCGGATCTCGGCGACCGTCTCCTCCGGCGCGCTGAGGTGCGGGCAGTGACCCACCGTGTCCACCACGACGAGCCGCGCCCCGGGGATGCTGTCCCGCACGTACTCGCCCACGACCGGTGGGGCGACGTCGTCCTGCGAGGCCTGGACGACGAGGGTCGGCACCGCGACGCGGGCCAGGTCGGCGCGGTTGTCCGACAGGAACGTCACCTGGGCGAAGTGCCGGGCGATCTCCGGGTCGGTCCGGCAGAACGCGGCGGTCAGCTCCTCGGTGAGCGCGGGGTCCTGGTCGCGCCCCATGACCAGGGCGCCCATCGCCTCCGTCCAGCCCAGGTAGTTCGAGGACATGGTCTCCAGGAGTCCCTCGACGTCCTCGTGCCGGAAGCCCCCGACGTAGCCCGCGGACGGGTCGTCGAGGTAGCGCGGCGACGGGCCCACGAGCACCAGCGCGCCGATGCGGTCGGTCCGTGCGGCGGCGAGCACCGCGATCATCGCCCCGACCGAGTGCGCGACGACGACGGCGTCCTGCAGGTCCAGGGCCGCGCACAGCTCGGCGAGGTCGTCGGCGTAGCCGTCGAGCGTGTCGTACCGCCGCTGGTCGTACGCAGCCACGTCGGAGCGTCCCGATCCGACGTGGTCGAACAGGACGACCCGGTGGTCGTCCTCGAAGGCGGGGGCGACGCGGCTCCACATGAGCTGGTCGCAGCCGAAGCCGTGCGCGAACACCATCGGCCGGGCGTCCGGCGGCCCGGAGAGCGACACGTTCTGGCGCGCCAGGACCTCCTCGCGCGTTGCGTTCCTGCTGTGCTGCACGGTCTCGCTTCCCCGACACCCGAACGGCTCGAGACCCCCACGACGACGGCGTCGCCCTCTCGTCTCGATCATCGGTGCGGCACGCGCGGCGCTGAGGACATCGGGCTCGGTCGCGTCGGTTCACCCGCGTGGGGCGCGCCGGACGTCCGGCCTCAGGGCTGCGCCGGACCGGAGCGGGGCGGAACGACAAGAGCCGGTGACCAGGAGGTCACCGGCTCTCGTTCGGGTGGGCAAGGGGGGACTTGGAACTGATGGGCTGGGGGATCTCCCAGGATGAGGCTCCACAGGGCTTCCCTCGCCTGCTCGCAGGGTGATCGGACCGAGGTACCCGCGCCGCTTGACCGCCATGGCCGGATCGTACGATCGGCCACGGCACGATCACGTTCCGTGTCGGCCCCCTGAACCTCCGCATGGAGGGTCCCGCACGACGGCTACAGCATTACGCGGAGGTATCTGTCGTTGTTGGGTCGGACGGTGCCGAGGCCGGCGCGCTGCCACGCGGCGACCTCCGACGGGCTGGAGCGGACGTCCGCGTTGGTGCGGTTGAGGTAGATGCTTCGCGCGCCGCCGAGGTGGACCACCTTGCCGTAGCCGGGCCACGCCGCGTCGGGCGTCAGGAGCGTGAGCCCCAGCGCTTCGCAGACGCGCATCAGCGGGGCGACCTGCGACTGCGCCGTCCCGGCTGCAACGGTCTCCGTCCCCCGGGGGGTGCGCCGCGCGGCCACCGGGCTCACGACGGCTGCCGTGCGCGACCGCCGGGGCGGGTCCTGGGGGCTCGGGGGCTGCGCGGCCGGTGCCGGGCCTCTGCCGGTGAGGAAGCCCTGGACCGCGTTCCACGGCGCCGAGGTCAGCTGAGGTGAGATCGGCGCCGGGTCGACGAGGACGCCCGGGGCCGTCCTCACCTCCGGCGGCAGCCGCCACAGACCCGGGCGCTTGACGACGACAAGGCGTTCTCCGCGGGCGGCGAGAGGCACGACGGCCTCGAGGAGCCACCGCCGAAGGAAGACCGACGACGGCAGCGACCTGACCAGGCGCTGGTTGTCGCGCTCGGCGCTGATGCGGGGGCTCCGGTAGGGCGAGGCGTTGATCCAAGCCGCGTCACCGCGGTAAACGAGCGGTCCGTAGTTCACGCGGTCGTAGTACGGGGAGACGTTCGACCAGTCCGCGCCCTCGGGGTCGCGGATGCGTCCCAGGTACCGTTCGAACGCCTCGGCGTCGGGGAACTCCTTGGGCGTCTCGGTCGGGCTGTAGCCGCCGTTGGCGCCCAGGATGACGACCTTCGCCGAGGTCACCGGCCCAAGGTAGGGACAGGTCGGGTAGTCGAAGTTGAACGAGTGCTGCCCCGCAAGAACGGCCCGGTCGTCCGGATGGGTCCACTGGCCAGTGGCGTCGTCCCGTCTGAATCGCGCCCAGTACTCGACGATGTCGCTCACGTGCACCGCTGGCCTCCTCGCCCCACAGGGAGGCTACCGACCCTGGTCGCTCGGACGTCACTTCCGCGCGTGAGCCCGCTGGTGACAGCGCCGTAGCGCCCTGAGCATGCGCTGCTAGCGTCTCGGGCGTCGGAGTCATGGTCGTCAGGGGGTGCTCGAGGTGGAGCAAGAGCCGCGCGAAGTCGTTGCCGACGGAGTCCACCCGCCCGGCGACACGACAGTGGCGTCCAGCCCCCTGCGGGGAGGCGCGGCCGCCGCCTCGCCGAGCGGGCTCCCCGGGGCACCACCAGGCGTCCCGCACCAGCACGGGGAACAGACAAGCAGTGCTGGAGCGGGAGCTGAGGGTGCTGCCGGGATGAGCCCTTACGAGCAGCAGGTGTGGGAGGCGTTGGACAAGCACTGGCAGCGCCGCAACAGCCGCCGGGGTCTCCCGGACTGGGCAGGGACAGCCCTGGAGCGCGCCGGGGACGCGACCCGCACCGCCCTCGATCGCGCGTCCGACGCGATGCCGCAGAAGGTCCAGGAGTCGGCTCAACGCGCCGCCGGAGCGGTAGCCGACCACGCGTTGCGGCCAGCGATGGCCGGCGCCGCGAGCCTGCTCGAGCTCGTCAACGACTGGGCCGCCGAGCTCAACGACCCCGCCAGCGTGGAGGCCCTCGCTCGCAAGCGCGGGCTCCAGATCGACAGCTTCACCGACCTACGCGGTCACGACCTCAAGGCGTGTGACCGGCTGCTGACCCGCAACACCTTGCAGTGGCGCACGGTCGGAGCGCTGGAAGGCGGCGCAATGGGTGCGCTGGCGATGGTTCCCGTGGCCGGGACGGTCGCAGCGTTGACCGTCGATGTCCTCGTGATCCAGGTGCTCAGCGTCTCCATCGCCTCCAGGGTCGCGTACTCCTACGGCTACGACGCGCGCGACCCGGGCGAGCAGGAGTTCATCGACTCCCTCGTCCGGCGCTCGTTCATCAGCCAGGCCGCCAAGGCCAAGCCGATGCAGGAGGCGGCACGGGCGTGGGGCGCCGCGAAGAACCGGGTCAACTGGAGCGAGAAGCTCCGCGCCGACCACCGCATGCTGGCCGCCGTCGAGAAGCTAATGAAGCAGGCCGGCCCCGCAGGCAGCCGGGTGTCAGTCCAGAGCGTCGCCAAGGTGATGCCCTACGTGGGCGTGCTCATCGGTGCCGGCGTGAACTCCACCGTCCTCGCCAATGTCGCCGCTGACGCCCAGCGGTACTGCCAGACGCGCTTCCTGTGCGAGAAGTACGCCCTCCCGCTACCAGCAGCTCTGGCTGACGGCGACGCGTGTGCGGGCTCGGAAGGGTGACGTACCTGTCGCGGAGGTCGCGTAAAGGGAAGCCGGGAGATCAGCCGTCTGCCACCGCCGGTACAGCTCTACAGCCAGTCTGCGAAGGTCTCCCGGAGGCGCCCAAGGTCCTCGGTGCGAACCTCGACCAGGCGCACTCCGAGCTCATGCGCCAGGGCGCGCTTGCGCTCGACCTTCGCGTCGTAGGCCCCGTGCCCCTCCAGCCCGAACGCCTCCACCATCGTCCCGTCGCCAAGGCGCCAGTCCGCCCGCATGCCTGTGGTGTTCCAGCGCGGGTGAGCCGGCCACGACGGCTCCACCTCGTGCTCGATGCCGTGGTGGGCCATGAAGTCGTCCACGTGACGCTCGAGGAGCGAACGGCATGCGTGGCCGTCGCTCGCGACGGATCGAGTCCCCCGCGGCGTTGACAGGCCCTCATCGAGCAGCCCCGCCGCAGCGAGCCACTCGGTGAAGGACAGGGGCTTGCGCTGGTACCGAACGGGAAGGCGCGCCATCCGCGGGACGAGCATGCGGCAGAGCACCGCAAGATCTGCCGGCACCCCCGGACCAGGCACACGAGCCAGCTGCGCTAGCGACGGCGGCCCCGAGAACTCCTTCTCCGCCAGGGTCCGCAAGGCCCACACGGTGGCCTGCGTCCACGGACCGTCGCAGCCCGTGTCCACGAGCAGCCCTCTTGAGGCCAGGTTGATGCACGCACCGCAGTACGTGGCCGCGTCAGCTGGTGCGAGGGCCTCAGACCCGCAGAGCCGACACTGAGCGCTCAGGAGGCGCGACCTGGGCGCCGGCTGGTACCAGTCCCGCAGCAGGCCGCTGTCGGCCAGTCCCGGGAGGTCCTGGCTGCGCACCTCCGACGTGAACCGAAGAGGCAGCGCGGTGGCCACCTCCGGCGGAACCAACGCCGCGTGCTCGGCCCGGAGCGCCAGCCTCGCCCTCGCGGACGTCACCGGGACTCGACGAGCGTCCGGGTCGAGCCATACCCAGTCGGGAGCGCTGGTTGGCCCGGACAGTGCCACACGGCTGACGTTCACACCGTGCCGAGCCAGGAGCACACCGACCGGACGCTGATGCGCGGGGGCGAGGACGTGCGCGAGACCTCCCTCCGGCTCGACCCAACCCAGCGGTTCTGAGCCCCTGGCCTCCCGGCCCTCCGCGACACCGACCACCACCCAGCCCGGGCCCGACCGGATCAGGACCGCGTCCGGGTACTCGCCGAGTCCGGACAGGTCCAGGTCCCGCACCGTCCCAGGACCGGCATGCTCTGCGATCGCCGTGACAGCCGCGGCCCGGCACCGTTCGTCCACAAGCGTCAGCACGTCACCGTCCAGCTTGCCCACCTGCACCCCGGCGTCATCGAGCACCAGCACGTCGCGTCGGCCGAACGTGACCACCGTTCGAGCGTGGAGCCGACCGTAGGCCGAGTCCTGCCGCCGCCACTGCTCCCACGCCTGCAGGTTCCCCAGCGCAGCGGCCTGACGCACGTCCGCGGCGGCTTGGCGCTCGGTGAGCCGTCCCCAAGCCCCGGTCGCGGATCGGCGCGCAAGTGCCCTGGCCGCAGCGTCGACGAACCGCTGATGCCAGTCTCGACGCGCGTCCAAGCCCGGGCCCTGCCGCTGCGGATGCGCTGTCACGTAAGCATCGACCGCCCGAGATGTCCCCGGTGCGAACGCCAGGGTGTACCGGAGACCCCCGATCCGGTATCCGAACCGGCGTAGTTCGGCAGCGGTGAACCGGGAGTCCTCGTCCAGGTCCGCCTCCAGGTCCGGCTCCTCCGACAGTTCTGCTTCGACGCCCTCCTCGACATCATCCGCGATCCAGTGCGAGCTCGGCGCCCACCGTGCCCGGTCACCGCTCTGCCCGGCGTCGTAGCGGGCGTCGCTCACCGCCTCGAAATCCCACAGCTCGACCCAGGCATGCGCGCCGACGGGGCGGCCGGTGTGCTCGGCCAGGTCTCGGATCGCGTCGCCCTGGTAGTGCAGATGCGTCTCGTTCATGTACCCGAGGTGACGGTCCAACACTGATCCACCCATCGAGGGCGGACCGGCCAGCGCGATGGCTTCGTCGTTGTAGTCGTTGTCCGGGCGCGGCACGAGCTCCACGGTCAGCGGGAGCACCAGCTGACGACCGTCGTCATCGTCCGGATCCGAGATCCACACCGGTCGCGCGCCCTCGGCGAGAGCAGTCAGAACCACACGCCACATCGCGGGCCAGTCCTCATCCCACTCGGCGTACCCGAAGTCGTGGGACGCGTCTCCGGGCAGGACCAGTAGCCCCGACGCGGGGTCGTCAAGGACATCGCTGTGCGGGTCGAACGGGCGCCGGGCCGTGGCCAGCCGAGCAGTCATGACGAGAAGCTCCTTGAGGACGAGTGCTGAACGGGTGTGGGGACCCGGACGGCGAACGCGGATCCAGCGAGGGGGCATGCCGCAGCTGGCCGAACGGTCTCGGCGTGGCGGTGTGCATGAGGAAGGGGTGACTACAGGCGAGTGGCGCCTCTTCGGCCCTCGCGGATCTCCGCACGAACGCCCGGGACCGTGGTCGGGCGTCCGGTTCGCGGGAAGAGCCGGGCGGCGATCGCGCCCTGCGAGGGTGGGCTGCCCGCTGGGTAGTCGGCGGAGGGCACGCGAGCGATCTGCGAGACCGTCATGAACTCTCCCGGCGCGACGGTGCGCATCGCGTTCTTGATGTGGGCAGCGATGTCGCCCCGCCCGGTTCGGACCGGGGCGTCGGCGTCCTCGCGGATCTCGGGCACCGGTCCGGCAGCAGCGACCGCTTCACGCACCGCCGCCTCGTCGCCGGTCACGGGGCGCGACCACAGCGTCACCGCGAGCTCGGCGAGCCAGGCGGACCGCTCGCGGATGCGGTACGTGTTCCAGTCCTCCGGCAGGTCCCTGTTCAGCGTGAGCGCCGAGTACCGGAGGATCTCGTCGCGCTTGATCGGCCACGCCGCGTTCGACATCGCGCTGTTCAGCGACCCGGTGATGACGGTCAGGTTGCCGATGGTGTGCACCAGCTCCTCCCGCTCGGCCTCGACCGTCTCGGCTGACACGGGGTCCGGCGGCAGCGGCCAGTGCTCGGACCAACTCTGCGGCAGCAGGTGCTCCACAGACATCCGCGCGGAGTGCGGCACCGGTTCCGTCCGGGCGGTCCCGGCCGCGGCGTCCAGCGCGAGTAGCAGCCGTTGGAGCTGCTCGCGGCGGAGCATCTTGTACAGGGGACGGGTCTCGAACGCGTCGCGCACGTCGTCCGACGTCGGCCACACCCCGGACGCGGACCGCTGACCGGCCAGGAAGGCCTCCGTCACCTCGCCCACCGGGGCCTCACCGCCGCCCAGGCGGCGCAGCAGCTCCAGGAACATCCGGTTGTAGTTCGCCGTCGTCAGCCGGCACACCAGCCGGCGCACGACGAACGACTCCAGGGAACGCACCGCCCTCGTCCGCTCGGGCCCGTCCGTGTTGGCCACCAGCCACAGCAGCAGCGGCAGGAGCGTCTGGGTGTCGACCATCCGCAGCCGGTTCAGCGCCGCATCGTCCTCACCGGCGCCCGTTCGCGCGGCGTCGACACGGCGGTACACCTGCCCGTACCTGGCCAGCTCGCGCAGGAAGGCCTCAGCCCGGTCGGGGTCGGCACCGACGTGCCGGCGCGCCGCCGCGAACAAGTCGTGCGCCTGGACCTCGGTCTGCAGCAGGACGACCAGGAAGTGCCCCAGGAACGTGTCGATCCGCGGCCGGGTCAGGCGCCCCTGACGGACGTCCTGCTCCCAGTACGGGTCCTCGAACGGGGACCACAGCTCGCGGTAGAGCCGCTCCACCGGGCGCCCGGCGTCCTGCAAGGCACGGAACAGCAGGTTCTTGACCAGGTCCGCCGCCCGCAGCGGGGTCCCCCGCGCGTTGAGCGTCTCGAAGATGATCTGAGCGTTGTCGTCCTCACCGAGGTCGATCGCCACCACCTCGAGGCGGTCGGCCAGCACCCCGGCCAGGCGGGTGAGTGCCTCCTCGACGTCCTCCTGCCCGGACACCCAGGAACGGACGGCCCCGGTGAACCAGGTGTAGGCCTGCAGGATGCGGCTGTCCGTACCCGCACCGTCCGCACGACCGGACATCACCGCCTCGTACGGGCCCCGATCGCGGTTCGTCGGCCACAGCTTGAACCGTTCCTCCGGGTCATCGACGAGATCCGGGTTGTTGAACAGCAGCGACTGCAGCCGCGCCCGGGTCCGTCCCATGACACCCTCGGCCTCTGCGACGTGCAGGGCCGCGGCGATCAGCAGCTGCAGGGTCGTCAGCCGCTGCTGCCCGTCGATGATCTCCCGGGTCTCAACGCTGCCCACCGCTCCCCGGCGCAGCTGGAGCACGACCGCACCCAGGAAGTGCGGCGTGTCGTCCCCGTGGTCGGTCCGCTCGACAGTCGCGACCACGTCCTCCCACAGCGGCTGCCACTGGGTCGACGCCTGCCACACGTACGGGCGCTGGAACAGCGGCACCAGCAGCCGCAGGTCCTGGCGGAAGATGGACCGCAACGTCCGGGGGTGGGCCTCCATCAGCTCAGCGACTCGAAGTCGATCGCCGGCAGCGAGCGCACGATGCGGACCGTCTCCACGCTGACCGTCACCACCCGGCGCAGCAGGTCCAGGATGTAGCGCGGATCCCCAACCTCACGCGACCAGTCGTTCGGGTCGTTCACTATCCCGGATGCCTTGTCCGTCTTCACCTGGTACCGCTCCATCACCCACTCCACCCCGGACCGGGAGCCCAGCAGGTACTCGTGCGCCTCGTCCGGGATCCCGGCCACTGTGATCCGTGGGTTGTAGACGATCGTCGAACGGTCCTTGGCCTTTCCGGTGCCGGCCCACCGCATCTTCTCGACCCGGTACCACCCGTACAGGTCCGCGGAGCCGGGACCCGTGGGCACGTCTCCGGTGATGTCGAGCGGGTGTCGCCCTTCAGGGTTTCGAGGGTGCGCACGAGGGCGTCGAAGCTGCGCCAGTCGCGGGCGGCCTTGCCCGTGCCGCCGTAGACGACGAGCTCGTCGGGGTGCTCGGCGACCTCGGGGTCGAGGTTGTTCTGCAGCATGCGGAGCGCGCCCTCCTGCTGCCAGCCGAGGGTGTGCAGCTGGGTTCCGCGGTGGGCGCGCACGGGGCGGGGTCCGGATGCGTGGCGCGCGTCGACGGCACCGGTGCCGGTCGACGTGGAGGGGGTCGCGATGCTCATGGGAGGCCTTTCGTGCGGTGCGGGTCTAGACGAGCTCGGGGACGACCGAGCGCGCGGCGTCGAGGAGCGCGCCGCTCTGCGTGAGGCGGACGGCCGCCTCGATCTCGGGGGCGAGGTAGCGGTCGGGGCCGGGGCCCTCGACCTCGGCGCGGAGGGCCGCGACGACCGCGGCGGTCACGGGCGACGGCGCGATGCCACGGAGGTCGATGCGCGCGCGGCCGTCAGCAGCTCGATCGCGACGACGCGGCCGAGGCCGTCGATTGCGCGCCGCAGCTTGCGGCCGGCCGACCAGCCCATCGAGACGTGGTCCTCCTGCATCGCGCTCGACGGGATCGAGTCGACGCTCGCGGGGTTCGCGAGCCGCTTGAGCTCGCTCACGATGCCGGCCTGCGTGTACTGCGCGATCATGTGGCCCGAGTCGACGCCGGGGTCGTGGGCGAGGAACGGCGGCAGCCCGGCGTTGCGGGCGACGTCGAGGAAGCGGTCGGTGCGGCGCTCGCTCATGCTCGCGAGATCGGCGACGGCGATCGCGAGGAAGTCGAGCACGTAGGCGACGGGCGCCCCGTGGAAGTTGCCGTTCGACGCGACCCGCCCGTCGAGCGTCACGACGGGGTTGTCGATCGCGCTCGCGAGCTCGCGGCTCGCGACGAGGGCGGCGTGCGCCATCGTGTCGCGCACCGCGCCGTGCACCTGGGGCGCGCAGCGCAGCGAGTAGGCGTCCTGCACGCGCGTGCAGTCGTCGGTTCGGTGGCTCGCGACGATGGCCGAGCCGGCGAGCACAGCGCGCAGGTTCGCGGCGCTCGTCGCCTGGCCGGGGTGGGGGCGCAGCTGCTGCAGCTCCGAGGCGAAGACCGCGTCGGTGCCGAGCTGGCCCTCGACGCTCATCGCGGCGGCGAGGTCGGCGGTGGCCACGAGGCCGTCCAGGTCGGCGAGCGCGAGGCAGAGCATCCCGAGCATGCCGTCGGTGCCGTTGATGAGGGCGAGGCCCTCCTTCTCCTCGAGCTCCAGGGGGCGGATGCCCGCCGCCGCGAGCGCGTCGCCGGCGGGCACGAGGTCTCCCGCGGCGTTCCTGACCGAGCCCTCGCCCATCGCGGCGAGCGCGCAGTGCGCGAGCGGCGCGAGGTCGCCCGAGCAGCCGAGGCTGCCGTACTCGCCGACGACCGGGGTCAGCCCCGCGTTGAGCATCGCCGCGTAGGTCTCGGCGACGACGGGGCGGGCGCCCGTGCGGCCGGTCGCGAGCGTCGCGACGCGCAGAGCATCGTCGCGCGGACGACCTCGCGCTCGACCTCGGGCCCCGAGCTCGCGGCGTGCGAGCGGACGAGCGAGCGCTGCAGCTCGGCGCGCTTCGCGAGCGGGATGTGCGTGGTCGCGAGGGCGCCGAACCCGGTCGAGACGCCGTAGTGGGGCACGGTGTCGTGGGCCAGCCCCGCGATGAGGGCGCGCGTCGCGGTCATCGCGTCCAGGGCATCCGCGTCGATGACGACCTCGGCGCCATGGCGGGCGACGGCGACGACGTCGTCGCGAGTGAGGGTGCGGGAGCCGACCGTGATGCGCATGGCCCCAGTGAACCGCTCGCGCGGGGCGCCGGCACCGGCCCCGCGCGATAATGTGTCTGAGATTTCAGACGATGTTCACGAGAGTTGAGGCGGGGCGATGCCGGATGTTCCCGCGGCGCGCGCGGCCCTGCGCATCGTCACGCACCTCGCGCACCACAGCGAGCCCGTGCCGGCGTCGACGATCGCGCGCGAGCTCGGGCTTCCGCGGTCGTCGACGTACCAGCTCATCCGCGTGCTGCAGGAGGAGGGGTACGTCGTCCACTACCCCGAGCTGCGCGCCTACGGGCTCGGCGGGGTCGTCGCCGAGATCGGGTCGAGCGTGCTGCAGGCGAGTCGGCTCGCGCGCCTCGCGAACCCGCTCATCGAGCGGCTCGTCGCCGAGGCGCCCGTCCCCGCGGTCGCGCAGCTCGCGGTGCTGAGCGGATCGGACGTCTCGTACGTCGGCCAGGCCTCCGCCCCGCGCGCTCCGACGACGGTCGCACGGCTCGGCGTGCGACTGCCCGCGCACCTCACGGCGACCGGGCGCGCGATGCTCGCCGCGCTGCCCGCCGCCCAGGTGCGGGCGCTCTACCCGCACCGCGACGCCCTCATCACCCGGCACGGCATCGGGCCGGCGACCCTGCGCGAGCTCGACGGGATCCTCGTCGAGGCGCGCGAGCGCGGCTGGGCCGGCGAGCACGGAGAGATCACGCCCGACTACTCCTCCGTCGCCGCCGCGGCGACCGACCGCACCGGCTACCCGAGTGCGGGCATCGGCCTGACCTATCGGGGCGAGGCGGTGGATGCCCTCGCCGAGGCCGCGCTCGCGCGCGCGGTGCGCGCGTCCGCCGACGCGCTGACGGCCCGTCTCACGGGGCGCTGAGCGGATTCAAATGTCACGCGTGACAGAATTCGCTGCATGGGGAAGGGCGACGAGGAGGATCGGCCATGATGCTAGGAGCACGATCGGGGGGCACGGTCGCCCTGCGACACCTCGTGATGGCGGCGATAGCCCTCGCGCTCGCGGGGGCGGCCTGGGCGCTGTACAGCTCCTGGAGCGCCGACATGAGGCTCTGGAAGTCGCTCGGGGTGTCCGCGATCGGGCTGCTCTGGTGGGCCATCATCATCGGACCGCTCGCCCGCCTGTGGCCTCGACTCTCCGGGCTGGTCCCCTGGCGACGAGAGGCCGGGATCTGGTTCGCTCTCGTCAGCGCGCTCCACGGCTACCTCGTCTGGGACGGCTGGGCCCGGTGGGATGTCGCCGGCCTTCTTGGGTACCAGTTCTCACCGGAGTCGGGACTCTACCTGCGAGCAGAGCCCGGCTTCGGCCTCGCCAACCTCCTCGGCGTCGCTGCGCTCGGACTCGGCCTCGCGCTCGCCGCGACATCCTTCGATCGTGCCGTCGCGTTTCTCGGGATCGGCTCATGGAAGTGGATGCACACTCTGGCCTATGCGGCCTTCTACCTCGTCACGCTGCACGTGCTCTACTTCGCCTTCATCCACTATTCGCCATCACCGACGAGGCTGACGATCTACGAACCGAATCCGCTCCGCTACTACTACCTGGCGTTGTTCCTGACCGCGGTCGGCGCTCAGGCCTCTGCATTCACCGCCGCCGTCTGGCGCCGACAGAAGGTCGGAGCGCTCTGATGCGGTCGAACAGGCGTCGACCTGGCGCGGAACTCCCCCGATGAGAGGTGCACTGCGAGCGACTGGTCTCGCGCTGATCGGACTGAGCCTCGTCCTCCCTCTCGCCCTGCTGTCGGTCGTCGTCGTCGCGGCCGAGCAGCAGGTGACCAGCAGAGCGTCCGCGGCACAGCAGAGCGAGACCCCCGCTCCCTACGCGCAGACGTTCGCGATGACGATCCTCGAGGAGCAGCGAACGATCGATCTGTGGCTGGTCGACCTGGATACGGAACCGTTCTTCCGTCAGACCATCACAGCGGGCGGCACGGTCGTGTCCGACCAGATCTACCGATTCGATGAGCGCGCCCTCTACACGTCGGATGACGTATCCCCGGACGCGCCGGCCTGGTCCGTGCTGTCTCCTGTGGAGCCGGAGGCCCTCGGGCTCCCCGATCTCTCCGCTGGACCGGCGCAGTGGGCGGCGCAGTTCGGGGCGGGGGAGCAGCAGATCCCTCTCGCTGACGGCACCACGGTGAACGTGGTCATCCACGCAGTGGATGACCCCATCGATCCGGCGATCTTCACGCTCCCCCCCGACGCCGTCGTGACGCCGGCCGGGCCGTAGGGTGCGGGGCGATGACCGGCCGCAGGCCATGGAGACGCAGGGATCGTCGGTGAGAGGGCACGTCGCTCGGCGACGTTCATGGCTGACCCGCATCGTGGATCGGAGAGTGATCGCTCCGGATGTGATCGAGATCTCGGTGAGCCGCCCCCCGGGCTTCGATTTCGACGCGGGGCAGCACGTACAACTGGGCGTCCTCGCACTGGACGGACGCGACCCGCATGGCCGTTCGCGCGTCTTCTCGATAACCTCGTCGCCCAACGACAGAGACATCCTGGCCGTCGCCTTTCGACGGTCTCCGAGCGCCTACAAGCGGACCCTCGCCGGCCTCGCCTTCGGTTCGACGGTCAGGCTGTCGGGACCTTACGGCCACGTGACGCTGACGAGGAAGTCGGACAGGCCCCGCGTCCTGGTCGCGTTCGGCGTCGGAATCACCCCTCACGTGAGCATGATTCGCTTCGCTTCCGAGGAGGCGCTGGACGTCCCCATCGCCGTGCTGCACGTCGCGAATCACGAGAGGCGCGTCGCCTATGCGGATGAACTCACTCGGTGCGCTGCGGAGAACCCCGCGATCCGGCTTCTCGCTCGATCCTCCTCACTGGCTCTCGCCGACCTGGAGCGGGCTCGTGACGAGCACCCGCACGCGATCTGGTACCTCTCCGGCCCTCCCACTCGAGTGGGTAGCGCTGTCGCCGACCTCCGGGGTCTCGGGGTGCCGGAGCGGGACATCTTCACGGAGGAGTTCATCGGCTACTGACACCGGGATGCGTGCCGCGGGCGACCCGGCGGGCTGACTCGCGTGGGTCACCGGCTCCTGCGACGGGGGGAAACGATCAGCAGCTCGGTGACGACTCGTACCCGACGTGGAGGTCCGCGAGGGTCCGGCCGGCCGCGACGAACGCACGGAAGTCGTCGACGCTCGTGACCAGGGGAACGCGGGGAAGCATCTTCGTCAGCTCGGGAGCGAACTGCGCGCGGTAGTCCGGGGAGTGCAGCAGCCCGTAGACGTAGAAGAACACGTCGTCGGCCGTGATGACCTCCCCGTACGCCTCCCCGTACTGCGCCAGGATCGCAGCGGTGATGTTGTCCTTCCGGCGATACCCGGCGACCACGTCCGGAGCGGCGTCGTCGGCGAAGTGGAAGGCGCCCTGTTCCTCCCTGTCGCTGTTCACCTTCTCCCAGGTCCAGCGCGGGAAGAACTGGCCCGTGTACGAGTAGAAGCTAAGGTCAGGAAGCTGATCGGTTGCGAGCACTGCGAACTCGGCCGCGGGCCGCGGCGCCATCACAAAGAATCCGAGGTTGTCATGGTTGGGCGTTGGGAGGATCGCCGGCAACTGGTATCGCCGCTCGTTCAGCCGGGAGTCGTAATACACCCTCTGCTTGAAGAAGGGTCGGTAGAGGGCACTTCCAATCTTCGCTGCGTCGAACGTCAGGACCTCGGCTGCCCGGAGCGTCGCCTCCAGTGAGCCGCTCCAGCTGATCTGTCTTGAGTCTCGCGGCAGTTCGCGGTCAATGCTCGCGACATACCGCTGTACGGCCTCGTTGTAGAAGCTCACGGTATGACGAACTTGTGACGCAAGCTGAGCTTCAGACGAGTTGTAGACCCAGGCGTCGCGGTTCGTCTTCAAGCCTCCGGAGAACATCCGAAAGACCGCCGAAGGGTCACCCTTGGCGCCGAGCGGCGCGAACGCCTCGAATGCGTCCCCACGCTGGTTGATCCAGTCCCCGGCGGCATTGGGAGTGATCGTCTCCCAGTCGATCAGCGCGAGGTCGTCGCGGCCGACGATCTCCAGCTTCTCCTCGCGGCTGAGGTAGTCACCGATGTCCTTGTAGTGAAGCCGTGGGGCGCCGGCCGCGTCGGGCTTCTTGACCAGGAAGGTGATGGCGACGGTGTTGCGCGAGCCGGCTCCGAACACCTTCCCGCCCTCGCGCCGGGAGAGCTCTCCAGCGGTCCGCTGGTTCCCGCGGAGGTTGTAGATGTAGATGACGGCGAACTCGTCGACGAGGGCCTTGCGCAGCCCATCGGCGGTGTTCGCGTCCAGGAACCCGCCGTTGGTGACGAACCCGATGACCCCGGCGTCCTTGATCCGGTCTGACGCCCAACGGATGGCGCGGATGTAGGAGTCGTACAGGCTGTTCTTGTTCGTGGCCGTCGACCGGGCTGCGTAGGTCTTCTCGATGGCCCGGTCGAGGGTGGGGCACTTGACGTTAGCGTTGTTGTCGTTGGCGCTGCCCTGCCCGACCGAGTACGGGGGATTGCCGATCAAGACTCTGATGTCAAGGCCGAGCTGGCGTGCAGCGCGTTCGTTGTTGGTGGGGAAGACGGCCGTGTCCAGAACGTCGCCGTCCTCGGTCATCTGGAAAGTGTCGGTCAGGACGATGCCGTCGAACGGCACGTACCCGGCGTCCGGGTCCTGCTCGGTCAGCAGCCCATGAAGCGTCGCTTCGATGTTGATGGCGGCGATGTAGTACGCCAGCAGCAGGATCTCGTTGGCGTGCAGCTCCTGGGTGTACTTGCGGAGCAGGTCCTCGGGCTTGATGAGCCCGGACTCCAGGAGCCGGACGATGAACGTCCCGGTGCCCGAAAAGGGATCCAGTACGTGCACGCCTTCGTCCGTGAGCGAGGCCCCGAACTCGGTGTTCAGCAGGTGCTCGACCGAGCGAATGATGAAGTCGACGATCTCCACCGGTGTGTACACGATGCCCAGGGACTCGGCCGCCTTGGGGAACGCGAGCTTGAAGAACTTCTCGTACAGCTCAGCGACGATCCGCTGCTTGCCGGCGGCGTTGTCGATGCCCTCGGCTCGCAGGCGCACAGACTCGTAGAACCGGTCCAGGGTCTCGTTCTCGACGTCGAGGTTGTGCTCGTCCAGGGCGTCGAGCATGTCCTGCATGACCCGAGAGACGGGGTTGTGCTGCGAGAAGGCGTAGTCGGCGAACAGGGCGTCGAACACCGGTCGGGTGATCAGGTGCTGGGCGAGCATGTTGACCGCATCGGTGCGGCTGATGGAGTCGTTGAGGTTCGCCCGCAGCCCGGCCAGGAACGTCTCGAAGCGGCCCTGGACAGGCAGGTCCGTGTCCTCAAGAAGGGTGGTGATGCGGGTGACGTGCCGGTCGGCGATGACGGCGACGTCCTTGGCCCAATCCTCCCAGTACCGGCGGTCCCCGACCTTGGTCACGATCTTGGCGTAGATCGCTTCGCGCCACTGGTCCAGCCACTGCAGGTTCAGCGTGCCCTGGGTGCCCTTGCCGGGGGTGGAGTCCGCGGCGCCGTCGTCGTCGCGGCCGCCACCGCCGACACCGATGATCTGGATGCGGTCGTCCCGCCCCCGGTTCAGCTCGATCTTGTTGACCATGGCGTTGAAGCGTTCGTCGTGGGCGCGCAACGCCTGCAGCACCTCCCACACCACGGCGTACCGGGTGTTGTCCCGCAGAGCGTCCTCCGGGGCCATCCCGGCGGGGATGCCGATCGGCAGGATGATGTAGCCGTACTGCTTGCCCGGGGCAAGGCGCATCACCCGCCCGACGGACTGGACGACGTCCACGACCGACTTGCGGGGGTTGAGGAACATCACCGCGTCCAGGGCGGGGACGTCGACGCCCTCGGACAGGCACCGGGCGTTGGACAGCACCCGGCACGTGTCCGGTTCGGTGGTGGCCTTGAGCCAGTCCAGGCGCTCGTTGCGGACCAGGACGTTGAACGTGCCGTCCACATGCCGCACCTCGCACCGCAGCGGGGAGTCGGTCGGCGCGGTCGGGGCGTCGTCGTCCGGGGCGTCCGGGGTGGTGATGCGCTGGTACTCGAGGTAGTCGTGGACGACCTCGCCGAACATCTCCGAGAACTGCTTGGACTTGGCGATGGTGCCGGCGAACGCGACAGCCCGGGTCATGGGGGCGTGGTCGCCGCCGAAGCCGGACTCGGCGTGGCCGCGCTTCGCGAGGCCGTTCCAGCACCCGACGATCTTGGCGACGTCGTCCAGGCGCAGCTCGGAGTTCTCGTCGGCGAGCTGGGTCTGGAAGGTCCGGGAGACCTCCTTCTCGTCCACCGCCAGGACCAGGACCTTGTAGTCGGTCAGCAGGCCCTTCGCGACCGCCTCGCCGAACCCGAGGCGGTGGAACTCCGGCCCGTACAGGTGCGGGTCGGCAGGTCCGGGTCGTCCCCGGACGGTGCAGCAGGACGAGGCAGCGCCGCCTCGTCCTCGTCCCCGCCCAGAACGACGAGAGCCGGGGACCTGGTGGTCCCCGGCTCTGCGACCTGGGGGATTCCCCAGGGTTCTGTGGGCAAGGGGGGACTTGAACCCCCACGTCCTTTCGGACACTGGCACCTGAAGCCAGCGCGTCTGCCATTTCGCCACTTGCCCGCGACGGACGAGGTTAGCACGGTGCGGGAGGCGGTTCCGAACCCGCGCGGGCTCCGCAAGGACGACCGACAGGACACCCGACAGGACACCCGACCGACCGCACCGCCCTGTGCTCAGCACGGCCGCCGCGCACCCCTCATCCGCACCTCACCCACGCTCACCCGCCGTCGTCCCGGCGCGACCTGGGACCGGCGGATACCATCACCAGGGACCTGTGCAGGTCCGGCCCGATCACGGGACGTCCCCCTGACGGGAAGGAGGTGGCATGGGAGTCCTCGACCGGTTCGAGAAGGGCGTCGAGCGCGTCGTGAGCACGGCGTTCGCCAAGGCGTTCCGCAGCGAGGTCAAGCCGGTGGAGCTCGCGAGCGCCCTGCGGCGCGAGGTGGACGACCGCGCCGCCGTCGTCGGCCGGGACCGCACCGTCGTCCCCAACGACTTCACCATCGAGCTGTCCCCCCAGGACCACGAGAAGGTCCTCGCGTGGGGCGCCGAGCCGCTGGCGGACGAGCTCGCCGCGAGCGTGACGGAGCACGCGACGCAGCAGCGCTACGCCTTCGTCGGCCCGGTGACCGTCGTCTTCGTCGAGGACGACACCCTCGAGGAGGGCCGCTTCCAGGTCCGCGGCGCCACGGTGCGCGGCGCCGTCGCGCCCGCCACCACGGTCGCCGCCTCCATGCGCCACCCGCTCGTCGACATCGACGGCCAGCGGTACCTGCTCACCGGCCCGGTCACGGTGATCGGCCGGGGGAGCGAGGCCGACATCATCGTCGACGACCCGGGCATCTCCCGGAAGCACCTGGAGATCCGGGTCACGCCCGACGGCGTCGTCGCGACGGACCTCGGCTCGACCAACGGCACGTTCGTGGAGGGGCACCAGGTGCCCGCCGCGACGCTCGTCGACGGCAACACCATCACGATCGGTCGCACCCGGATCCTCTTCTGGACCGGCGTCGACGACGCCGAGGACGGGTGACGCCGGGGTGAGCGAGCTCACGATCACCCTGCTGCGGCTGGGCTACCTGGTCCTCCTGTGGCTGTTCGTCCTGGCCGCCATCGGCGTGCTGCGGCGCGACCTCTACGGCACGCGCATCGTCCGGCGCCTGCGCCGCGAGCAGAACCCCCTGGCGGCCCCCGCCGGCCCGCCGCCCGGCGCGTCCCCCGCGGACGGCCGGCAGGGCGAGCCCCGGTCCACCCCGATCCCGCGCCGGGACGCCGGGCCGCGACGGCTCGTCGTCACGGAGGGACCCCTGCGCGGCACGACCCTGCCCCTGGCCACCTCGGCGATCCTCATCGGCCGGGCCCCGTCGTGCACCCTCGTGCTCGACGACGACTACTCCTCCTCCCGGCACGCCCGCGTCTACCCCGAGGCCGGCCAGTGGTTCGTCGAGGACCTCGGCTCCACCAACGGCACCTACGTGGACCGTCAGCGCGTCGAGGCCCCCACCCCGGTACGCCCCGGCTCGCAGATCCGCGTGGGGCAGAGCACCCTCGAGCTGCAGAGGTAAGCCCGCGTGTCCATCGCCCTGCGGTACGCCGCCCGGTCCGACGTGGGACTCGTGCGCGCCAAGAACGACGACTCCGGCTACGCCGGGCCCCACCTGCTCGTCGTCGCCGACGGCATGGGCGGCCACGCGGGCGGCGACGTCGCGTCCTCGGTCGCCGTCGCGCACCTGGCCCCGCTCGACGACGAGGCCCACGGCCCCGACGACGCCCTGGCGGAGCTGACGCGCGCGCTGTCCGCCGCGCACCGGGAGCTGCTCGCCCGCGCCGACGCCGAGCCCGAGCTCGCGGGCCTCGGCACCACCGTCACCGCGCTGCTGCGCTCGGGCAACAAGCTCGCCATGGCGCACATCGGCGACTCCCGCGCCTACCTGCTGCGCGACGGCCGGCTGGCCCAGGTGACCACGGACCACTCCTTCGTCCAGCACCTCGTCAGCACGGGCAAGATCACCGCCGAGGAGGCCGAGCACCACCCCCAGCGGTCGGTGCTCCTGCGCGTCCTGGGCGACTTCGACATGGACATCGCCCCGGACATGTCGGTCCGCGAGGCGCGTCCCGGGGACCGCTGGCTGCTCTGCTCGGACGGCCTGTCCGGCGTGGTCTCCGCCGAGACGCTCGCCACGACGCTCCTGGAGCTCACGGACGTCGACGCCTGCGCCGACCAGCTCGTGCGCCTCGCCCTGCGCGGTGGCGGCCCCGACAACATCACGGTCGTCGTGGGCGACGTCGTCGAGGTCGACGACCTGCCCGACGGCGCCGCGCCCTCCACGACCTCCGCCGTCGTCGGCGCCGCGGCCAAGGACCGGAAGCGCCCGACCGTCGGGGGCGAGGGCGCCGCCGCGCGGGCCGCCCAGATGTCCGCCCAGGCCCGGTCCCGGCCGGTCGAGGGCGCCGCACCCGTCCCGGTGCGCCCCGTCCGCGAGGACGAGGAGGAGGCCGACCCCTCGCCACTGCGCCGCCGGCTCGCCGTGCTCGCCGCGGCCGTCGTCGTCCTCGGCGTGGTGGCGACCGCCGCCTGGCTCGGCTACCGGTGGACCCAGCAGCAGTACTACGTGGGCGTGGACGACGACCGGGTCGCGATCTACCAGGGCATCCCGCAGAGCGTCGCGGGGTTCGAGCTCTCGGAGGTCGTCGAGACGACGGACATCCGGGTCGAGGACCTGCCGGGCTTCGTCCGCGACCGGCTGGACCAGACCATCCCGGCGGACGACCTGCGGCACGCACGCGAGCGCGCCGCCTCGCTCGAGCCGGACGCGGGCGCATGACGGCTCCCGCCCGCACGACGGGTCGGGAGGTGATCGCGTGGCCACGGTGATCCCGTACCGGGCCCGGCCCGGTCGCCACCTCGAGCTGCTGCTCCTCGTCCCCGCGCTCCTGCTCGGCGTCGGCGCCTACGCGCTCGTGGGCCTGGCGACCCAGGACGCCGTGCCGGCCGGCATCACGGGCTACGCCGTCGGCCTGACGGGCCTGGCCCTGGGCATGCACCTCGTGCTCCGCTGGCGCGCCCCGTACGCCGACCCGGTGCTCCTGCCGGTCGTCGTCGCGCTCAACGGCATCGGGCTGGCCATGATCTACCGGCTCGACATCGCCTACGCGCTGCGCGGCCGCGAGACGGACTTCGCGGCGCGCCAGCTCGCGTGGACCGCCCTCGCGGTCGTCCTCGCGGCGCTCGTCCTCGTCGTCCTGCGGGACCACCGCACGCTCCGCCGCTACACCTACACCGCGATGGTGGTCGGCCTCGTCCTCATCGTGCTGCCCCTGGTCCCCGGACTCGGCACGCAGATCAACGGTGCGCAGATCTGGATCCGCGTGGCCGGCTTCTCGTTCCAGCCCGCGGAAGTCGGCAAGATCGTCCTCGCGACGTTCTTCGCCGGCTACCTCGTCACGACCCGCGACACCCTCGCGCTGGCCGGCCCCCGCGTCCTGGGCCTGCAGCTCCCGCGCCCCCGCGACCTCGGGCCCATCCTCCTGGCCTGGGCCGCGTCGCTGGCGGTGCTGGTCTTCCAGCGCGACCTCGGCACGTCGCTGCTCTTCTTCGGGCTGTTCGTCGCGATGCTCTACCTCGCGACCGAGCGGCTCAGCTGGGTCGTCATCGGCCTGGGCCTGTTCGCGGGCGGCGCGGTCCTCGCCGCGAACGTCTTCTCCCACGTCGACCAGCGCTTCCAGGCCTGGACGAACGCCTTCGACGACGACGTGTTCAACGCCTCCCCGGGCGGGTCCGGGCAGCTCGTGCGCGGCCTGTTCGGCATGGCCAACGGCGGGCTCATGGGCACCGGCTGGGGCGAGGGCCGCCCGGACCTCGTGCCCTTCGCCGAGTCCGACTTCATCGTCGCCTCCCTCGGCGAGGAGCTGGGCCTCACCGGCCTGCTCGCGCTCCTCCTGGCCTACCTCGTCGTGGCCCAGCGGGGGCTGCGGACCGCCATCGGCGTGCGCGACGGCTTCGGCAAGCTGCTGGCCGGCGGCCTGTCGTTCGTCGTGGCGTTCCAGTGCTTCGTCGTCGTCGGGGGGGTGACGCGGCTCATCCCGCTCACCGGCCTGACCATGCCGTTCCTGGCCTACGGCGGCTCGTCCCTGCTCGCCAACTGGGTGATCGTCGCGCTGCTGCTGCGCATCTCCGACAGCGCCCGCCGCCCGACGGCCGACGCCGTGCGCGGCCCGGCCGCGATGCCGCCGGGGATCGACGACGACGCCCCGCGTGCCGAGCGGCGCGGTGACCGGTGGCGGCGGGCCGGCC